>JAHBYP010000007.1 GCA_019635875.1 Alphaproteobacteria bacterium | reverse complement strand
CATGCTTCGCGCTGTGACTACTTCGTGACCGCGGTATAGGCCTTGGCGATCACCTGCCATCGGCCTTCGATCTTCAGCAAGGTCAGATAGTCGGTGAAGTAGCGCGGCGGCAGCTGGCATTCGACCTTGGCGAAGGCGGCGTCGGGGCCGTTGAAGTCGATCGACACGATGCGATCGCGCCGCTCGTCGCCCCTGGACTTCGCCGAGGGCCGGCTCTCGACCAGCTTGAACCAGTCGGCGCGCGGCATGTCCGTGGCCTTGCCGTCGGCGCCCACCGCGTAGAGATGCGCGAAGGGATGGAAGGCGGCGCCCAGCTTCGCGGTGTCACCCTCATGCAGCCCGTCGAAATAGGTCTGCAGCGTGCTCTCCACGGCGGCGACTTCCGAGGCGTAGTCCTGCACCTGGTCCTTCGGCATCGATCCCTCCTTGGGCGGTGAACCCGCCCGTCGGCGCGCATCATCGCGTGTTGCGCGGCGCGCATCAATGGGACCGCCGGCCTTCAAGCGGCCGGGGCGCGCGCCACTCCAGTGGCGCGGCGGACGATCGACAAGACGCGCCACCGGAGTGGCGCGCCCCGACCAGGCAGCGTCTTCACGCCATTCGGGCCGCGTCGTCGCTGGTCGGCTTCGAGACGCCGGCGGTCCCGCTCACACCGGCCCGTTGGGCGCGACGAGGATCTTGCCGCTGCGCTCGCCCTGCTGCGCGCGCGCCAGCGCTTCCTTGATCTCCTCGATCGGATAGACGCGCTCGACCGGCGCGCTCAGGTCGCCCGACACGACGCGGCCGGCCAGCTCGTCATAGAGCGCGCGCACCTGCTCGACCGGCTTTCGCGCCAGGAAGCGGCCGAGCATGAATCCGGTGAGGATCACGCCGCGATAGATCACGTCGGCGCGGTTCATGACGGGATCCTGCCCGGTCATCGAACCGTAGTTGCACACCGCGCCGCCGTCGGCGACGCAATTGCCCAGCCGGCCCGTCGCCTCGCCCGACACCGCGTCGATGCCCAGCTTGATCGGCGCGTTGCCGGTGAGCGCACGGGCGCGCTGCCACAGATCGGGTCCGTCGACGACGCAGGCATCGGCGCCCAGCGCCGTCAGCTCGTCGAACAGGGCTTCGCGGCGCACGACGTTGAGCGTGCGCAGGCCGCGGCCCCTGGCCAGGCGGATCAGCAGCTTGCCGACGGCGGAGTTGGCGACGTTCTGGATCACCCAGTCGCCCGGCAGCAGATCGACGAAGTCGCTCAGCATCAGCGAGGCGGTCGGTGGATTGATGCGCACCATCGCCGCCTGCTGCAGGTCGATGCCGTCGGGCAGCCTGATCACGTCGTCGCCCTTCACGCGGCGGCGCTGCGCCCAGTTCTCGCGCTGCAGGTTGATCACCAGGTCGCCCGGCTTCACATGGCTGACCGCCGCACCCACCGCGGCGACGCGGCCGACGCATTCGGCACCCGGCGTCGCCGGCAGCGGCGGCTTGAGGCGATAGGAGCCGCGGCAGAACCAGACATCCGCCGGGTTGATCGGAAACAGCAGCACGTCGAACACCACCTCGTCGTCCGCCGGCGCGCCGACATCGGGCACCTCGACGCAGCGCGCGACCTCTTCCGGCGCGCCATAGGCGCTCAACTGGACCTGCTTCATGCCCATTCCTTCCGCTGATGCCCGAGAACGGTGCGGTGCCTGACGCGTTGCGGTCAAGGGCCGGTCGCTGGCGTGTTTTTTGCTACCATCTTGGGCACGAATCGGCTGGGATGGTGATCAGGCGCGTGGGGAGAGCGAACTGCATGGCGGGCATCAAGGCCTTCGACGAGATGACCTCCGCGCCCGATGGCGTGCGCGCACCCTACCGCGACGTGGCGCAATGGCTGGCCGACACGCCGGCAGCGACGCTGGAAGCCAAGCGCAGCGAGGTCGACCAGTTCTACCGCCGCCAGGGCATCACCTTCGGCGCCTATGGCGCGACCGACGGGCACGAGACGACGATCCCCTTCGACATCATCCCGCGCGTCATCGCCCACGATGAGTGGCAGTACCTCGAGCGCGGCCTGACGCAGCGGGTGAGGGCGCTCAACGCCTTCCTCACCGATGCCTATGGCGAGCGCCAGATCTGCCGCGCCGGCGTGATCCCCGAGCGCCAGCTGCTGCTCAACGCCGAGTTCGTGCCGCTGGCGCAGGATCTCGATCTGCCCGGCGGCGTGCATTGCCACATCGCCGGCATCGACATCGTGCGCGTGGGCGAGCGCGACTTCTTCGTGCTCGAGGACAACGTGCGCACGCCCTCGGGCGTCTCCTACGTGCTGGAGAACCGCGAGGTGATGATGCGGCTGGCGCCCGAGCTCTTCGCGTCCATGGGCGTGCTGCCGGTCGCCAACTACACCGAGGAGCTGCTGGCCACCCTGCGCTCGGTGTCGTTCAGCGACGATGCAGAGCCCAACGTCGTGCTGCTGACGCCGGGCCCGTACAACAGCGCCTATTTCGAGCATGCCTTCCTGGCCGACGAGATGGGCATCGAGCTGGTCGAGGGCACCGACCTGTTCGTCGACGAGGGCCGCGTCTACATGCGCACGCCGCGCGGCCCGCAGCGCGTCGACGTGATCTACCGCCGCATCGACGACGCCTTCCTCGATCCGCTGGCCTTCCGGCCCGATTCGCTGCTCGGCCTGCCGGGCCTGATCGGCGCCCTGCGCTCGCGGCGCGTCAACGTGGTCAACGCCATCGGCAACGGCGTGGCCGACGACAAGTCGACCTATGTCTACGTCCCCGACATGATCCGCTTCTATCTCGGCGAGGAGCCGATCCTGCAGAACGTGCCGACGCATCGCGGCGATCGGCCCGACGATCTCAAGTTCATCCTCGATCATCTGCCCGAACTCGTCGTCAAGGAGGTCCACGGCTCGGGCGGCAAGGGCATGCTGGTGGGCCCGACGTCGAGCAAGGCGGAGATCGAGGAGTTCCGCGCCCATCTCGTGGCCCATCCCTACGACTACATCGCCCAGCCGACGCTCGCGCTCAGCACCTGCCCGACCTTCGTCAACCAGGGCGTGGCGCCGCGCCACGTCGACCTGCGGCCCTTCGTGCTGTCGGGCAAGGAGATCACCATCGTGCCCGGCGGGCTGACCCGCGTGGCGCTGAAGGACGGCTCGCTGGTGGTGAACTCCAGCCAGGGCGGCGGCACCAAGGATACCTGGGTGCTGGGCCCCAACGGCCAGCACGGCCAGCAGGTGCCATTGCAATCGCAAAGCCAGAGCCAGTCGTGAAGGCGGCCGCGCCATGCTGAGCAGCACCGCCAAGAACCTGTACTGGATGGGCCGCTACCTGCAGCGCGCCGAGAACATGGCGCGCCTGCTCGAGGCGACGCAGCGCACGGCGCTGCAGTCGAGCAAGACCGAGGCCTTCGACGTCGCCGAGATGTACGGCCTGGCCGACGCCTTCGAGGCGATCCATCCCGACGGCGAGCTGCCGCAGCTCATCGACTTCATGACGCTCAATGTCGAGAATCCCTCGAGCGTGATCAACTCGGTGCGTGCGGCGCGCGACAACGCCCGGGCCGAGCGCAACAACCTCACCACCGACGTGTGGGAGAGCCTCAACGGGCTGTGGCTCGAGGTCGCCGCGATCGCGCGCAGGCGGCGCAGCGTCGACCGCGGCGCCTTCGTCGAGACGGTGAAGAAGCAGACCGTGATGATCGCCGGCGCGGCGCAATCGACCTTGCTGCGCGACGAGGCCTGGAACTTCCTGTCGCTCGGCACCTACCTGGAGCGCGCCGACAACACCATCCGCATCCTCGACGTGAAGTATCACCGCCTGCAGCCCGACGGCGCGCCGCAGGCGCGCGACGGCGTCGACTATTACGGCTGGTCGGAGATCCTCACCTGCATCGGCGCGCTGCGCACCTATCGCCGCGTCTATCGCGCGCGCATCGAGCCGCGCAAGGTGGCCGAGCTGATGATCCTGCGCCGCGACCTGCCGCGCTCGATCCACCATTGCCTGTGGCAGCTCGACCTTTCCATGCGCGAGCTGGCCGAGCTCTACGGCAATCGCGGCGAGGCCGACCGCCAGGCCGGCGCGCTGCACGCCGAATTGCGCTACGGCCGCATCGACGACATCTTCGAGGCCGGGCTGCGCGACTTCCTCGAGGATCTGCGCGACCGCCTCGACGAGCTGTCCTCCGAGATCGGCCGCCAGTTCCTGCTGGATTGAGGATGGTGACGCGTTCAGCTCATACCTTCCCCCGGAGGGGGAAGGTGCCCGAAGGGCGGAAGGGGGATGTCGAAGTCGGACTCCCGCGTTCGTCTTCGACATCCCCCTTCCGGCGCTGCGCGCCACCTTCCCCCGCCTCCGGGGGAAGGTAGGAGACATCGATGCGCCTGTCCGTCACCCACGTCACGCGCTTCCGCTTCGCCGAGCCGGTGCGCTACTCGATCGACGACACGCGGCTCACGCCCATACCCGCCGAGGGCCAGCGCATCCTGAGCTGGAGCCTGCGCGGCCCCGGCAAGCGGCTCGACTGGACCGACGGCCACGGCAACGCCGTCAGCACCTTCTCGCTGACCACGCCGCATCGCGAGGTCGAGCTGGTGGCGCACGGCGAATATACCTGGTCGAGCGATCACACCTGGCAGCGCTATGCCGGCCCCGATCCGCTGCCGCCCTCGTTCTGGCTGCGCAACACCGGCATGGCCAGGCACGACGCCTCGATCGACGCCGTGGTCGGCGACCTCGCGCCGCGCGTCGCCGATCTGCAGGGCCGCGTGCCGCTGCTGCACGAGATCATGTATCGCATCCGCGCGCGCATCGCCTACCGGCTGGGCGCCTCGACCGTCGACACCACGGCGCTCGAGGCGCTGCAGCGCGGCGAGGGCGTGCGCCAGGACCAGAGCCACGCCTTCATCGCCTGCTGCCGCCGCCTGGGCATCCCGGCGCGCTACGTCAGCGGCTACAAGCGCATCGACGCCGATCCGCCGGTTTCCGGCGCCAGCCACGCCTGGGCCGAGGCGCATGTGCCCGAACTCGGCTGGGTCGGCTTCGATCCGGCGAGCGGCCTGTCGCCGACCGGCGACTACCTCAAGCTCGCGGTCGGTCTCGACTACACCGAAGCCGCACCCGTCACCGGCCGGCGCACCGGCGCGTCCGAGGCGGAGATGACGGTGCGCGTCGAGGTCAGGCGCGTCGACTGAGCGCGAACACGCCGCTCCCCCTGTCTTCCCGGAGCGAACGCATATGGCGTCTTCCCTTCTCCCCGCGAAGGCGGGGAGAAGGTGCCCGAAGGGCGGATGAGGGGCTTCACGGTGCCGCGGTCAAACGCTGTGCCCATTGCAGCGCTGCGAAGCCCCTCATCCGCCTCGCTGACGCTCGGCACCTTCTCCCCGCCTTCGCGGGGAGAAGGGAAGAGCCATAGGCGATCGCTCCGTCTGTCATCCCGAGCGCAGCGAGGGATCTACGACCGGACGGGCACTATCGCTTCGCAAGGCTGAGGATGTAGGCGATGACGTCGCGCATGTCGTCGGCGTCGAGGATCAGGTTCGGCATCCGCTGATGCGAGGTCTGCAGCATCGCCTGCAGCGCCAGCTCGGTCATGCCCGGCGTCGCGGCGACGCGGCTGAAGCTGGCCGCGGCCGCGAGGGGCGAGACGGTCTGCTCCGCGCCCACCGCGTGGCAGGCGGCGCAGCGTTGCTCGGCCACTGCGCGACCGCGCTGCACGGCGGTCTGGCCCTGCGCCGGCACGGCGGCGAGCGATCCGAGCAGCAGGAAGATGACGGCGAGGCGATTGACCATGACAGTTTCCGGCGCAGGCGCGATGGTTGATCCTGAGGCTCGTGCGCGACCGCGGCAAGCCTCGCCTGATCGGCCTACACAAACCGCGGCGCGCTCACCATCTGCAGGCCCATGAGCGCCGACGACACCCACGAGATGACCGCCTGGCTGATCGAGCAGGGCCTCAACGGCACCTCGATCAAGCAATTCCTGCCCGCGCTGGCCGAGCGGCTGAACCAGCGCGGCGCCGGCCTGCGGCGCCTCAACCTGGGCGCCGACGTGCTGCACCCGACCATCGATTCGCGCAGCTTCCACTGGACGCGCGAGCGCGGCGTCGAGATGACCATGCTCGATCGCGGCGCCTTCGACGAGGCCGACGCGGAGTGGGTGCAGAGCCCGTTCCGTCACATGCTGGTCAACCGCGAGCACTTCCTGCGCCGCAAGCTGGGCGACGGCGCGCCGACCGGCGAGTTCCCGCTGCTCGACCGCTTCGCCGGCGAGGGCGCCACCGAGTACGCCGCCTTCGCCACGCGCTACGGCGCCGGCGCCACGCTGGGCGAGACCGACGGCATGTTGAGCTCGTGGCTGAGCGACGCGCCGGGCGGCTTCGGCAATGCGCAGATCACCCTGCTCGAGGCCATCCAGAAGCCGCTGGCGCTGGTCTTCAACCGCAACATCCTGCACGCCACGACGCGCACCCTGCTCGGCACCTATCTCGGCGAGGACGCGGCGAAGCGGGTGCTCGCCGGCAACATCGAGCGCGGCCGCGCCGAGAGCATCCGCGCCGTGATCTGGTTCAGTGACCTCTCGGGCTTCACGCGCGTCGCCGATTCGATCGATCGCCACCTGCTGCTCGGCCTGCTCAACGACTACGCCGGCATCGTCGTCGACACGCTGGAGGCGCATGGCGGCAATGTGCTGAAGTTCATGGGCGACGGCATGCTGGCGATCTTCCCCGGCGAGCGCATGGAGGATGCCTGCGGCCACGCGCTGAAGGCCGCGCGCGAGGCGATCGACGCGGCCGCGGCGCTCAGCGCCACGCGCAGCGTCGACGGCCTGCCGGTCACCGATCTCTATCTGGCGCTGCACGAGGGCGAACTGCTCTACGGCAATTTCGGCGGCCGCTCGCGCCTCGACTTCACGGTGCTCGGACCGGCGGTGAACGAGGCCGGCCGCATGGCTGCCCTGTCGCGCTCGATCGACCAGCGCATCGTCGTGTCGTCGGCCTTCGCCGCCGCCTGCGGCAACAAGCGCGATCGCCTGGTGTCGCTGGGCCGCTACGCGCTGCGCGGCGTGGCCCGCCCGCAGGAACTGTTCACGCTCGATCCGCAACCCGCCGGGACCTGAAGCGGGCGTCATATAGAAGAAACACAATAAATATCGAAAAAGCTCTTGAAAACGTCAGGTGCAATGCCACGTTCTGGAAAATGAACGCCTGACGCAAGATTTGCGGTCAAAGTAGCGTTCCCCCTGCGGACGGCGTGACCATTTGTGGAGCCCGCCGTGCGGATCACCGTCCTCGCGGCGCTGGTAATCGCCGCGCCGCTCCTCTCCTACGCCCGGTCCGGTGACCATGGCGCGGGTCACGCCGAGCACCACGACTGGTACCGGCAGCTGTTGCATCCCAATACCGGCGTCTCGTGCTGCGGCGACCGCGACTGCCGGCCGACGCGCGCATACGTCGACGACAACGGCGCCTGGCGGGCGCAGCTCAACGGGGCATGGGTGAAGGTGCCCAGGGCCGCCGTGCTCAGCACGCGCGCGCCCGACGGCAACAGCCACATCTGCGCCACCGACGCCGGCGTGATCCTGTGCTTCATCGGCGGCGTACCGAAGGCCTGACCATGACCCGTCCTACCATCATCGAGGTAAGCGACATCATCCTCATCGCCGACGATGTCGATCGGGCGCTGGCGAGCCTGCCTGAGGACCTACGTCGCGACATCGCGCCGCTGCTGCGACGCATGGGCGAGTGGCGCCTGGCGACGATCCAGGGCGAGGTCGCCCGCCCCACGACGCTGCTTGTGGCCTTCTCGCGATTCCTCGAACTGCTGGGCGACGAGTACAGCGCGCGCTAGAGCGACGAACGAAAAGGCGGAATCACGCGTCTTTGGGAGCGCCGGCGGGACGCCGGCGCTCCCAGAAAGACGGCTGAGTTCGTTCTGACGCTCGATGCTCAAGGCCGCGCACAAAGTGGCGTGAATCCGGCGAAACGGCGACGGCAAATGGCCGCGAGAAACCTTGTCGGAGACGCGACGTTCAGCAGCCGTCGCCCCCGCAAGCGTTGTCCCCCTCAGCGTGTGGCGCACATCGATAGATGGAGTCTGCCATGCGGGTCACGGTCCTCGCGTCGCTGCTGATCGCTGCGCCGCTCGTCTCCTTCGCGCAATCCGGCCAGCACGGCGTCGGCCATGCCGAGAACCACGACTGGTACTTGAAGCTGGAGCATCCGAAATCGGGTGCGTCCTGCTGCGACAACCGCGACTGCCGCCCGACGCGCGCCTATGTCGACGACGAGGGCGCCTGGCGAGCCCAGCTCAACGGAAGCTGGGTGAAGGTGCCCAAGGACGCCGTCCTGCAGACGCGCGCGCCCGACGGCAACAGTCACATCTGCGCCAACGAAGCCGGCATCATCCTGTGCTTCGTCGGTGGCGTACCGAAGAGTTGACCATGTCCCAATTGCGCTTTGTCGAGATCGGCGATCTCTTCCTCGTCGCCAACGACGTCAATCAGGCGCTCGAGCGCCTGCCCGAGGACGTGCGGCGCGACGTCACGCCGCTGGTGCGGCGCATGGGCGAATGGCGCCTGGCGACCATCCAGGGCGGCGTCGCGCACCCCACGCCGCTGCTGATGGCCTTCTCGCAGTTCCTCGAGCAGGTGGTCGACGAGTACGGCGAGCGCTGATCTCCTGTCGTTCCGAGCGCCGTTCCTGTCATTCCGAGCGAAGCGAGGAATCCTTCCCGGAACGCAGGCTGGCGCGCCCGGAATTCCTCGCTCCGCTCGGAATGACGGAGTTGGGATTGTGCGAGGACAAGATTTCCCGCCCCTCGCCCCGTCCCTCGCCTTGCAGGCGCGGACGGCAGCCATTAGGTTGCGCCGCCCAAAAAAGGGCGCGCGCCCGGCGGTACCCGGGCGACATCCGGGAAGCCCCAGCCATGGCCTTCATCGCCGACCGTCTCAGTCGCATCAAGCCGTCGCCCACGAACGCCGCGCAGGGCAAGTTTCTGGAGATGAAGGCGGCGGGCAAGGATGTCATCGGCCTGGCCGCCGGCGAGCCCGACTTCCCGACTCCCGATCACATCAAGGAAGCCGCCTACAAGGCGATCCGCGAGAACGACACGCGCTACACCGCGATCGCCGGCACGCCGGCGCTGCGCTCGGCGATCGTCGAGAAGTTCAAGCGCGACCACGGGCTCGACTACAAGGTGTCGCAGACCCTGGTCACCAACGGCGGCAAGCAGATCATCTTCAACGCCATGCTGGCGACGCTCAACGCCGGCGACGAGGTGATCGTGCCGGCGCCCTACTGGGTGTCCTATCCGGAGATGGTGGCGATCGCCGACGGCACGCCGGTGATCGTCGATTGCCCAGAGCCCAAGGGCTTCAAGCTGCAGCCCGAGGATCTCGAGCGCGCCATCACGCCGCGCACCAAGTGGCTGATCCTGAACTCGCCTTCGAACCCGACCGGCGCGGCCTATTCCAAGGCCGAGCTGCGCGCGCTGTGCGACGTGCTGCTGAGGCATCCGCATGTCTGGGTGCTGACCGACGACATGTACGAGAAGCTGGTCTACGACGACTTCGTCTTCAGCACGCCGGCCGAGATCGAGCCCGGGCTGTTCGACCGCACGCTCACCATGAACGGCGTGTCGAAGGCCTATTGCATGACCGGCTGGCGCATCGGCTACGCCGCCGGCCCGCAGGCGCTGATCAACGCCATGATCACCATCCAGTCGCAGAGCACGTCGAACGCCAGCTCGATCAGCCAGGCCGCGTCGGTCGCGGCGCTCAACGGGCCGACCGACTTCATCCCGAAGAACAACGCCGTCTTCAGGCAGCGCCGGGACCTCATCGTCTCGATGCTGAACCAGGCCACCGGCATCAAGTGCCCGCGGCCGGAGGGCGCGTTCTACGTCTACCCGTCCTGCGCCGGCACGATCGGCAAGAAGACGCCCGAAGGCAAGACGATCACCAACGACACCGACTTCGTGAACTACCTGCTCGAGGCCGAGGGGCTCTCGGTGGTGCAGGGCTCGGCCTTCGGCATGGGCCCGGCCTTCCGCATCTCCTACGCCACCGCCACCGAGCTGGTCGAGGAAGCCGGCCGCCGCATCCAGCGCGCCTGCGCCGCGCTGCGCTGATCGCACGTCAATACCTTCCCCCGGAGGGGGAAGGTGGCGCGCAGCGCCGGATGGGGGATGTCGAAGACGGACTCCGGCGTTCGGCTTCGACATCCCCCTTCCGCCCTTCGGGCACCTTCCCCCTCCGGGGGAAGGGAATACCTACCTCCTACTCCGCCGCCATCGGCCGCGCTTCGCGGTGCGCGGGCGGCGGCTTGTGGAAGGCGCCGTCCTTCATGATCGCCAGCAGTCGGTTGGCGTCCTGCAGGATCGAGACGTCGACCGACGGATCGCCGTCGACCAGCAGCAGGTCGGCAAGAAAGCCCTCCTTCACCAGGCCAAGCTCGGGCGCGGCGCGTTCGCTCTCGCCCGGCCCGGCGCCCCGGGCCATCAGCTCGCCGCCGTACTTCGTCGCCGCGACGATCGCCTCCATCGGCGTGAAGCCGAACAGGCTGACGAAATGCTCCATGTCGCGCGCGTTGCGCGGCATCGGGTTGAAGGCGAAGCCGTAATCACCGCCGGGCAGCACGCGCACGCCGCGCTTCTTCAGCGCCTTCATGTTCTCGATGCCCCTGACGAACTCGTTGTCGAAGCGGCGCTTCACATCGTCGGGCAGGTTGACGCCGCGCGACGGCGCCTCCTTGTAGGCGCCAACCGTGATGCCGATGGTCGGCGCCACGAAGACGCGCGCCTTCTTCGCCTCCAGCATGTCGAGCGCCTCCTCGTCGCACAGCGTGGCGTGATAGATCACGTCGACGCCGTGGCGCAGGCACATCTTCACCGCGCCGGCGCTGCGCGCATGCGCCGCCATGCGCTTCTCGTGCGCCCGTGCCACCTCGGCCACGGCGGCGACCTCGGCGTCGGTCATCACCGTCATGTGCGCCTTCGAGCCCGGCGTGCCCTCGTCGCCCGAGGGATTGATCTTCAAGACGTCGACGCCCTCGCGCACGAAGAAGCGCGCCCAGCGGCGGAACTCGTCGGCGCCGTCGGCGACCACGGCGAAGGTCTCGCGATGCAGGTGGTTGAGCCGCACGTCGCCCAGCCCGCTGGTCACCGTCATCTCCAGCGACGCCGCCAGCATGCGCGGCCCCACCAGGTCGCCGGCGTTGATGGCGTTGCGCACGGCGACGTCGAGGCGCGGCTTGGCCGCGGCGGCGCTGTGCAGCGCCGTGAAGCCGTGGTCGAGCAGCAGGCGCGCGAACTTTGCCGTGAGCAGGGTGTGCTCCTCCGGCGGCACCTCGCCCAGCGCCGGCGCGGACGGCGTGTTGATGAAGCTGGGATGGGCGTGCGCCTCGACGAGGCCCGGCATCAAGGTGGCGCCGCCGCCATCGACCACGGCGATCTCGGGCCCGACGCCGAGCGTCGCCGGTCGGCGCGCGATCGCCTTGATGCGATTGCCCTGGACCAGCACCTCGCCGGCGAAGGGCGCCTCGCCCGAGCCGTCGATCACCCGCACGTTCCTGAACAGCGTTTCGCCCATGGCCGCGTCCCTCCCCGGTCGCGTTGGCTCCCGGGGCGGACGGTAGGGAAGTTGCGTCGGGCTGTCCAACCGGAGGGGTGCGACGCCCGCCGCCTATCCCCAGGGGAGAGCTCGGGAGTCAGCGGCGGGCGCCGGCGGACAGAATGGATTCCGGCCGACTGCGCGGTGTAACTCCCGAACGGTCACAGGGTTCCCGAAGACCTACGCGGCCTTCGCGGTCTCGATATGGAAGCCCTTGGCGGTGATCAGCCATTCGCCGTCGACGCGGTGCCAGGTGAGGTAGTCGACGTAGATCGTGTCGTTGATGCGCAGGCGCAGCTTGGTCATCGCCTGCGTGTCGGAGGCGAAGTCCATCAGCAGGATCTCGTCGGCGCGCTTCGAGCCCTGCGAGACCGGCGAGGGCCGGCTGAGGAAGCCGTCGCGGAACTCCGCCGCGGTGGTCTTCTTCAGCACGCCGTCGACGAAGCCGTGCAATTGCGCCGTCGGCCGGAAGACCCGGTCGAAGCGCGAGATGTCGTTGTCCTGGCATAGGTCGAGATAGCGCTGGACGGCCCGGGTGAGGCTGGCGTGGCGGTCGGTCATGCGAGGCTCCGTTGCTTGGCGGGCCAACCATGCGACGGACACCGCGAGCGTGTCCTTGCGAAATGTAGCGCGACCTGCTTCTTCTGAGCGATATCCTGCTAATAGACGACAGGTTCGAGACACAAGATGCCAAGCACTGACCTGGACGCCATCGACCGCCGGATCATCGCCACCCTGCAGGCGGATGGCCGGCTGACCAACGTGCAGCTGGCCGAGCGCGTGGGATTGTCGCCCTCGCCCTGCCTGCGGCGGGTCAGGCGGCTGGAGCGCGAAGGCTATATCGGCGCCTATCGCGCCATGCTGGGCCGCGAGCGGGTCGGCCTGGGCCTGACCGTCTTCATCGGCGTGCGCATCGGCAACCACGCCGACGAGCGCTGCGACGATTTCGAGGCGCAGCTGGTGGCCATGCCCGAGGTCGTGGCCTGTCATATGGTGTCGGGCGAGGCCGACTATCTACTGGAAGTGGTGGTCCCCGACCTGCAGCACTACCAGCGCTTCCTGGTCGGCAAGCTCCTGAACCTGCCGGTGATCCGCGAGGTGCGCAGCAACATCGCCATCCAGACCCTGAAGTCAGGCGCGCCGCTGCCTTTGGCGCATCTCGGAGGCTGAGCCTGGAGGCCCTGTCATCCCGAGCGAAGCGAGGGATCCAGGCCCGCCGTAGATCCCTCGCTTCGCTCGGGATGACAGTTCGCGCGGCGGGGAAATATTTTCAGGGGGTGCCGTGCAACCTTCCCGGAGAGCGGCTCGTTGTGCTGTCGGTGGACCGCATTATCTCCCCCCGCGGTACCACATTTCTCCCCCGACTCGGCCCCGCACTTCCCGCGCGGGGCCTATCTTTTTGCGCCGTCAATTGCCCTTGGGCACCCAGGGCAGGCGGCCGAACTCGATGCCCTCGTCGGCCAGCGCCGCGGCCTCCTCGTCCGAGGTCTCGCCGTAGATGCCGCGCTTGTCGGCCTCGCCGTAGTGGATCTTGCGCGCCTCCTCGGCGAACTTTTCGCCGACATAGTCGCAGTTCTTCTCGACCTGGCCGCGCAGCTCCAGCAGCACCTTGCGCAGCTCCGGCGGCATGTTCGGCGGCACAGTGGCGACGGGCTGGGCCGGCGCCTCGGTCGCCGGCGGCGCGCTCTCCTCGACCTGGCGGGGCGGGCGCGCCGGGCCGGTCCTGCGGTTGCCCTTGGCTGTCACGTTGGGCGCGACCAGCGCGCGCTCGACCTTCGAATCGCCGCAGGTCGGGCACTCGAGCAGCCGCCGCTTTTCCTGCTTCTCGTAAGTGGCGCTGTCGCGGAACCAGCTGTCGAACCGGTGGTCTTTCGAGCAACGCAGCGTGTACTTGATCATTCCCCAACCACAGCCTTGGCACTCCGGATGCCGGAGTGCCAATAGATGTGGGGCAAGGCAGGCCGTTTGACAAGCCGGTTACAAGGATGACCGCCTCTTCCTGGATCACCCGCTGGGCGCCGCTGATCGCGCCGGGCGCCGCCATCCTCGATGTCGCCGCCGGCGGCGGCCGGCACACGCGCCATCTCCGCGGACGTGGGCATCCGGTCACGGCGGTGGACCGCGACATCTCCGGCCTGGCGGACCTGAGAGGCGACCCCGGCGCCGAGATAATCGCCGCCGACCTCGAGGACGGCTCGCCCTGGCCCCTGCCCGGCCGCCGCTTCGGCGCGGTGGTGGTGACCAACTACCTCCACCGCCCGCTGTGGCCAGCGCTGCTGGCGGCGCTCGCGCCCGGCGGCGTGCTGCTCTACGAGACGTTCATGGTCGGCAACGAACGCTTCGGCAAGCCGGGCAACCCCGCCTTCCTGCTGCGCGACGGCGAACTGCTCGATGTCGCGCGCGAGGGCGGCCTGTCGGTGGTCGCCTACGAAGCGGTGATGCTGAGCGACCCGCGCCCGGCGATGGTCCAACGCATCGCCGCGCGTCGGTTCTAGGCGCCGACTAGTTCGTCGCGTGCAAGCCGGCGGCGCTTGTGGTGCATCAATGCGACGACAATGATGCCGTTGTTCTCGACCAGATAGAAGAGTGCGTACGGGAACTGCCGCAGGGGTGCGCGCCGGAGATCGCCGTCGACGATTGGATAGATGAGTGGATTCTCCAACAAGAGACGCTCGCTACGGCGCAACCGCTCGACCAATGCGGCATCCAGACGCGCATCGATCGCGCCGTAGTAGTGGCGAGCATCATGGACATCGCCGCGCGCGGGGCCGGTCCAGGATACCTCAAACACCATCTCAGTCGCGGCTGCGCTCGCTCAGAATCTCCTCCAGGGTCCAACGACGGGCATCTTTGTCCGCACGGTAGCGAGCCACTCGCTCGCGCAGCTCCACCAGTTGCTCCTCAGTTAGCGGCGGCGGCGGCATTTCCTCGCCGGCGACACTGTCAATCAGCTCATGCGCCAGACGCAGCCGCTCGCCGGGCGAGAGCTTGCCAAGCTCGCGACGCAGGGGGCCGCCCGTCGCCATGGCTCTACTCCGCCGCCTTCGGCAGCGCGTAGGTGCGCACGGTGGGGCCGCTGTAGCTGCGGTCGTGGGTCAGCGAGGGCACAGCCTGGCGCGCCTCGGCGACCTTGGCCATGTCGATCTGCGCGGTGACGAAGCCCGGGCCGGAATCGCCGGCGTCGGCGATCACCTCGCCCCACGGCGCCACCACGAGCGAGTGGCCGTAGGTCTTGCGGTTGCCGGCGTGGCTGCCGACCTGGGCCGGGGCGAATACGTAGCAGCCGGTCTCGATGGCGCGCGCGCGCATCAAGGTGTGCCAGTGCGCCCGGCCGGTCGGCACGGTGAACGACGAGGGGATCGACAGCATCTGCGCCCCGCCATGCGCCAGCGCGCGATAAAGGTAGGGGAATCGCAGGTCGTAGCAGATGGTCATGCCGAGCCTGCCCCACGGCGTCTCGGCGATCACCGCCTGCTCGCCCGGGCGGAAGGTCGAGGATTCACGATAGGTCTCGCCGCCGGCGAGCTGCACGTCGAACATGTGGATCTTGTCGTAGCTGGCGACGATGCCGCCATCGGGCGCCACCAGGTAGGACCGGTTGGCATTGCGCTCGGCCTCGACCTTCACATGGATCGAGCCGACCAGGAACCACACGCCGCATTCCTTGGCGATCGCCTGCGCCGAGGCCAGCCCGGGATGGTCCTCCTCGGGCAGCGCCTTGGCCAGCGTCTCGCCGCGATTGGCGCCGATCAGGGTGGAATTCTCCGGCGTCATGACGAACTCGGCGCCCGCGTCGCGCGCGCGCCGCGTCTGCTCCTCGATGAAGGCGATGTTGGGCGCCAGCTCGTTGGTGGCGTTGACCTGGATCAGGCCGGCGGTGAACGTGGCGGACATCGGAGGCCCTCCGTCTCAGGCGGCCAGCAGCGGGTCGAGCTTGCCCGCCCGATCGAGCGCGGCCATCTCGTCGCTGCCGCCGATGTGCTTGCCGTCGATGAAGATCTGCGGCACCGAGGTGCGCCCGCCCGAGCGCGCGCGGGCTTCCTCGCGCCTGCCGGCCTCTTCCTCGACGTCGTACTCGGTGTACGGGACGCCCTTGCGCTCCAGCAACGCCCGCGCGCGGGCGCAATAGCCGCACCACTGCGTCGTGTACATCTCGACCTTGGCCATGCGCGGGCCTCTACCTGCTACGCTGACGGACAGCGCGACTATAGCCTCCCCGGTTCCCCGGGGCGAACGCCTTCCGCTCCCTCTCCCCGCGAGCGGGGAGAGGGTTGGGGTGAGGGGCTGCATCGAGTGGCGCACCACCGTCCCACGCAACCTCAATCGACCCCTCACCCCGACCCTCTCCCCGCAAGCGGGGAGAGGGAGTTGTGGCCGTCGCTCAAACGCCACACATGATCGCCCCGCTCAATCGCGGGCGGCGAGCCACTCGACAAGGGTGCGATCGTCGCCGGTTTCCAGGGCGTCGGCGACGCGCCGGCCCACCGCCGTGCCAAACTTGTAGCCATGGCCCGAGCAGGCCGAGATGATCCAGGTGGCGCCGCGGCGCTCGCCATGGAAGTGCCAGTCCTCGGTGAAGGTATAGACGCAGCGCCTCGTGTCGGTGATGCGGTATTCGTCGATGCGGACGAAGAGCGGCGCGAAGATCTCGCGCATCTCAAGCGCCGTGGCGCGGTCGACCTCGAACGGCTCGTCCGGGTGCCACGGCATGCGCGTGAAGCTGGCGCCGAACTTCAGCTGCGTGCCCATCGACGGCGGCAGCACATAGCCGTCGACGCCGAGTCCGGCCATCGACGGCGCCTTCGACCACGCCGATTTCAGGTCGGCCGGCGGCTCCAGGTAGATGACGCAGGTGCGATGGGCGACGAGGGTGCGCGCAAGGTCGGGGAACAGCGTGCCGACCCAGGCGCCGGCGGTGACGACGACGCTGTCGGCGGCGATCCTCTCGCCCGAGCGCAAGGTGACGCTGGCGGCGTCGGTGTCGATGGACTCGACGATCGCGTGGGTGCGGATGGTGACGTTCCTGGCCTGCAGCCACGCCGCCATGTCCGAGGCGATGCGCTGGCAGAGCAGCGCGCCGCCCTCGCGCGAGTAGTAGACCTCGCGCACGTGCTCGGGATCGAGGAACGGGTAGCGCTTGACCGCCTCATCCGTCTTGAACGTCTCGAACGAGAAGCCGTCGCGCGCCATGCCTTCGGCATAGGCCTGCGCACGGTCGCCCTCCTTCAGCGAGACGCTGCTGACGCCGACGCGCGCCATGTGCTCGCGCCCGAGATCGGCCCACAGCTCGTTCCACGCGGCGAAGGACTCCGTCATGCGCATGGCGTAGCCGTGCATGTCGCCATAGGCCCGGCGCGTGATGCGGTGCTGGTCGCCCGAGGCCGCCAGCGGGTTGGGCAGCACGTCGCGTTCCAGCAACGTCACCTTGTGCCCGCGCTTGGCCATCGCCCAGGCGGTGCTCAGCCCGGAGATCCCCGCACCCACGACCACCACATGCATCTTGAGACCTCTCTGTTGCGGCGAGTGTAGAGGGCGGGTCTCAGGAACGGAACTCCGGCCGAACGACGCGGGCCAGGGCCAGCACGTCGACTCGCTCGGCGCCGGCCAGGCGCAGCACGCGGGTGCAGGCCTCGACCGTGGCGCCGGTGGTCAGCACATCGTCGACCAGCACGACGCGACGGCCGCGGATGAAGGGCCGATAGCGCTCGTTGAGCGCGAAGGCGCCGGCGACGTTGCGACGGCGCTCGCGCGCGTCGCGGTCGGCCTGCGAGGGCGTGTTGCGGCGGCGGATCAGCAGGTCGGGCATCACCGTGCGGCCGGACGCCTTGCCGGCGGCATGGGCGAGCAGCGCCGCCTGGTTGTAGCGGCGCCAGAACAGCCGCCAGCGGTGCAGCGGCACCGGCGCCAGGAAGTCGGCGTCGGCCAGCAGCTCGGCGCCGGCCCGCGCCAGCCAGCGCCCATAGGCCGGCGCCGCGTCGGTGCGGTCGCCATGCTTGAAGGCGAGCACGAGGCCGCGCGAACCTTCATCGTAGCGGAAGGCGGCGCGGGCGCGGTCATAGCGCGGCGCGCGCTTCAGGCAGGCGCCGCACAGCGTGCCGGGCCCGGCATCGACCTCGAAGGGAAAGCCGCAGCGCGCGCAGAGCGGCGCGCCGAGGAAGGATACCTTCGGCCAGCAGGCGGCGCACAGCGCGCCCGGCTCGCTGACCAGTGCCGAGCACGACAGGCAGAGCGGCGGCAGCAGCGTGTCGAGCGTGCCGCGCGCGGCGCCCCGCGCCCGACGGACCAGGGCGGTCAGCGGAGCGGCACGCTCGAATTGTCGGCGCAGGGCGTCGAAGGACATCGCGGTCGGGGACCTCAGCGTCGGAATCCGACGATTCGATGGCGCTCAATACTCGACCTTGAATGCGCGCCTGATCTCCTCGATGCGGCCGGCGTCGAGCCCGGCGGGCGGATGGGCACGCAGCATCAGCCAGAGCTTGGCGGTCTCCTCCAGCTCCTCCAGCGCGAAGCTGGCGTTCGAGACCGTGTCGTTCCACACCACCGGGCCGAGCCGCTCCAGCAGCACCGCGCGCACCTTCGGCGCATGCACCAGCACCAGGTCGATCACCTCGGGATCGCCCGGCCGGCGATAGGGAATCATCGGCACGTGGCCGACCTTCATCACGTGATAGGGCGTGATCGGCGGCAGCACGTCCTCGCGGTTCACGTCGGGCAGCATGGTGAGCGCCACGAGGTTGGTCGAATGGGTGTGCACGATGCCGCCGGCATCGGGCCGCGCGTCGTAGATCGCGCGGTGCAGCAGGATGGTCTTCGAGGCGCGATCGCCGCTCACCTGCTCGCCCCTGGCATCGAGCCTGGCCAGCCGCGCCGCCTCGAGGAAGCCCAGGCAGGCGTCGGTCGGCGTGATGAGGAAGCCGTCGTCGAGCCGCGCGCTGATGTTGCCGGCCGTGCCGACGGTATAGCCGCGCCGGTACAGGCTCTCGCCGATGCGGCAGATCTCCTCGCGGATGCGTGCCTCGTCGGCCATGTGACTCTCCTTCCTTGTCTTCTTCCCTCTCCCCGCGAGCGGGGAGAGGGTTAGGGTGAGGGGTTGCAGCAGGTGGCGTACCGCCGTGATGCGCAACCAGGATCAGCCCCTCACCCCGACCCTCTCCCCGCTCGCGGGGAGAGGGAGGCGCGTGGTACACGCGCGCATGAGCATGCCCGATCCGATGCTGGTGTTCGACCGCGCGGTGGTGCGCCTGAGGCGCGAGCGCGTGGCGCGCGGCTGGGACGGCGCGGCCTTCCTCAAGCGCGAGATCGCCGCGCGGCTGGTCGACCGGCTCGACGACATCAAGCGGGCCTTTCCCGTGGCACTCGACATCGGCTGCCACGGCGGCGAGGTCGGCGCGGCGCTGGCCCGGCCCGACGGCAAGCGGCGCGGCGGCGTCGAGATCCTGCTGCAGATGGACCTCGCCGACGGCTTTGCACGCCGCGCCCGTGTGCACGGCCCGGCGCTGGTCGGCGACGAGGAGATGCTGCCGGTCGCACCGGGAAGCGTCGACCTGGCGCTGAGCGCCATGAGCCTGCACTGGGTCAACGACCTGCCCGGCACCCTGCTGCGCATCCGCCAGAGCCTGAGGCCGGACGGGCTCTTCCTCGGCGCGCTGCTGGGCGGCGAGACCTTGTGGCAGCTGCGCCAGGCGCTGGCCCAGGCCGAAAGCGACGTCGAGGGCGGCTTGAGCCCGCGCGTTTCGCCCTTCGCCGATCTGCGCGACGCCACCGGCCTGCTGCAGCGCGCCGGCTTCGCCCTGCCGGTGGGCGATGCGGAGCGCATCGAGGTCAGCTATCCCGACGCGCTGGCGCTGCTGCGCGAGCTGCGCGCCATGGGCGAGAGCAACGCCGTGCGCGGGCGCCGGCCGACGCTGTCGCGGCGCGAGACGCTGCTGCGCGCGCTGTCGATCTACGAGCAGCGTCACGGCGGCGCCAATGAGCGGGTGCCCGCCACCTTCGAGGTGATCTTCCTGCATGGCTGGGCGCCGCATGCCTCGCAGCAGCAGCCGCTGGCGCCCGGCGCCGCGACCCGCCGGCTGGCCGACGCGCTGGGCACCATCGAACGGCCGGCCGGGGAAAAAGCAGGAAGCTGACGCGAGACTGGCACCGCGCGCGTGGGACCGCCATATTGAGGCGGCATGAGCTCGCCGCCGCCGCTGCATTTCCCCGACGTCATGTCGCAGACCTTCCGGTTGTCCTTCGGCAATCTGCGGGCGTTCTTCGACCTGGCGCTGATCCCGACCATCATCTCGGTCGCGCTGATGATCGGCGTGCGTCTGGTGACCGATGGCGCGCTCTCGCCGCAGCTGATGGGCATCGTCAAGCTGCTCGATCTGGTCCCCACCGCGATGTTCGCCGTCGGCTGGTACCGCTGGCTGCTGCTCGGCCCGCCGCAGGCCTCGATCGTCGCCGGGCTGAGCTGGTCGGCGCGCGAGACCGGCTTCCTGCGCGAGTTCCTCGTCATCTTCGGCATACCGATCGCGGTCATGGCCGTGTTCCTGTTCCAGATGCCCGACGACCTGCCGATGACGCAGCAGGACGTGCGCGCGCTGCCGGCGGAGGTGCGGGCACTGGGCATCCTCGTGCCCATCGCCCTGGTCGGCGCGCTGATCGGCATGCGGCTGAGCTTCGGCCTGGCCGCGCCGGCCGTCGACATGACGTGGCGCGCCTCGATGGCCTGGCAGTACAGCAAGGGCAACGCGATGGTGAGCCTCGGCACCGTGTTCGTGGTCACCGTGATCGGCATGATCGGCCAGCTGTTCCTGCTGGGCATCGCCACGGCCCTGATGCGCTCGCTGGTCGGGCCGGGCGCGGGTCTCGGCGCGGCCCTGGTGCTCGGCCTGATCGTCGCCACGCTCGACTACTTCAAGCTGGCCCTGGTCGCCGCGACCCAGGCGGTGATCTTCCGCCAGCTCACCGGCTGGCGCCCCGGGGCGGCGCTGCAGCCGCCGACGACCTGATCCCGATATCGCGGCAAGCGCCGGAGTTTCTCGCTCGCCTCCGTCGTCCATCCTGCGGCCATGCCCGATGCGTCGGGCCGGCCCAAACGAGGAGAGCGACCCATGTCCAGGCAAAGCGACAACAAGGCCATCGTCGGCCGCTGGTTCACCGAGTTCTGGGGCGAGACCTGCGATCTCGCCGTCGTCGACGCGCTTGCCGCGCCCGACATGCTGCTGCGCTACTCGCTGCACGAGCCGCGCCGCGGCCGCGACGACATCAAGGCCTTCATGACCGACTTCCGCACCGCGTTCCCCGACCTGCGCTTCTGGGGCACCGCCGACCTGATCGCCGAAGGCGACTGGGTCGTCGGCCAGTGGGAAGGCGGCGGGACCCATACCGGGCCGGCGTTCGGCGACTTCCTGTCGGGCTCGCTGCCGGCGGCAAGCGGCCGCAGGATGCACTTCACCGGCACGACGGTGCTGAAGCTCGAGGGCGGCCGCATCGTCTCCGAGGTCGGCCTCGACGACGGCGTGACGGCGCTGACCCAGCTCGGCCTGCTGCGCGCCGCCTAGAGCAGGTCGCGCAGCTGGGCGACGAGGGGGATATCGGCGGGCGGCATCGGGTAGTCGCCGAGCGCCCGCACCTCGACCCATTTCAGCACCTGGCCCTCGCGCGGCCGCGGTGTGCCCTGCCACTTGCGGCAGGCGTAGAGCGGCATCAGCAGGTGGAAGCTCTCGTAGCCGTGCGAGGCGAAGGCGATCGGCGCCAGGCAGCTGCCCGTGGTCTCGACGCCCAGCTCCTCGCGCAGCTCGCGCACCAGCGCCTCCTCGGGCGTCTCGCCGGGGTCGACCTTGCCGCCGGGGAACTCCCACAGCCCGGCCATCGGCTTGCCTGATGGCCGCTGGGCGACCAGCACGCGGCCGTCGATGTCGATCATCGCCACGGCGGCGACCAGCACCAGCTTGCGGCCGGCCAGCGGCGGCTGGCCGCCGGGGCAGGGTTCGAACTTGTCCATGTGGAGCGGCCAGCTCTGTCATCCCGAGCGCAGCGAGGGATCCAGGACCGGCCTGGATCCCTCGCTGCGCTCGGGATGACAGGTAACGCGAGACACGAGCCGACGATCAGCTGCGGTAGCTGCCATTGATGTCGATGTAGCGATGCGTCAGGTCGCAGGTCCACACCGTGGAGCGGCCGCGGCCGAGGCCCAGCTCGATGTCGATCACGACGTCCGAGCCCTTGATGTGCTTCACGACGGGCGTCTCGTCGTAGTTGGGCACCACCTGGCCGTTGTCGGTGATGCGCACGCCGCCCATCGAGATGCGCAGCTTGTCGCGGTCGGCCTTCTCGCCGGCCTTGCCGATGGCCATCACCACGCGGCCCCAGTTGGCGTCCTCGCCGGCGATCGCCGTCTTGACCAGCGGCGAGTTGGCCACGGCGAGACCGATCTTGCGCGCCGCCCCGTTGCTCGTCGCGCCGGTGACGTTGATGGTGATGAACTTCGAGGCGCCCTCGCCGTCCTTGGCCACCAGCTGCGCCAGCTCGATCATCAGCTCGTCGAGCGCGCGGCGGAAATCGGCCAGCAGCGGATCGTCGGCCTCCTCGACGCGCGGATGGCGCGCCGCGGCGGTCGAGGCCAGCAGGAAGGTGTCGCTGGTCGAGGTGTCGCCGTCGACCGTGACGCAGTTGAACGACTTGTCGGTCGAATCGGCCAGCAGCTTCTGCAGCACGACAGGCGGCAGCTTGGCGTCGGTGAAAGCGAAGCCCAGCATGGTCGCCATGTCGGGCGCGATCATGCCCGAGCCCTTGGCGAAGCCGTTGATCGTCACCGTGCCGTCGCCGATGCGCGCGGTACGGGTAGCCAGCTTGGGGAAGGTGTCGGTGGTCATGATCGAGGCCGCCGCCTCGTCCCACGATTCCTCGCGCGCCGCCTTGAGCAGGCCGGGCACCGCCTTGGTGATCGGCGCCGGATCCATCGGCTGGCCGATCACGCCGGTCGAGGCCATGAACACCTCGTTGCGGGCGCAGCCCAGCGCCTGGGCCACGGCGCGCGTGGACTCCTCGACCGACTTGTCGCCCAGCTTGCCGGTGAAGGCGTTGGCGTTGCCGGCGTTGACCAGGATGGCGCGCACCTTGCCGCGCGCCAGATTCTTGCGGCACCAGTCGACCGGCGCCGAAGCCGTCTTCGAGCGGGTCAGCACGCCGGCGATGATCGAGCCGACGGGCAGCACGGCGATCATCAGATCAGGGCGGCCCTTGTATCGGATGCCGGCTTCAACCGCGCCGAGCCTGATGCCGGCGATGCGCGGCAGGCTGGGCGTCGTCTTGGGCGCCAGCGGAGAAACCGGGATGGGTGCGCTCATCGTCGCCTCTCGGGCGGCAGGCCATGGAAAGCGGGGTACGCAAGCGTTTCGGCGCGCCCGCAAGGACGCGCCGCAACAGGAGAACGGAGGTTACACCATCCAAGCCACCGATTCACAGTGGCGTGGCGGTGTTTGACCCCGACCCGACCTACTTCTTCTCGGGGGGCTTGGCGGCCGGCGGCGAACCTGGCGGCACCGGCGTCTCGGTGATGCGCGAGCCGTCCATGTTGAACTTCTCGATCTTGGCCGCCTTGCGCAGGCCCTCGATCATGGTCGAGAAGGCCTCGCGGGTGAGCTCGCCCTTGATCTCGTCCTCGAGCTCGGCGAGCGGCGGCGGGCCGGCCTTGCGGCGGTCCTCCAGGCGGATGACGTGGAAGCCGAACTGGGTCTTCACCGGCGCCGTCGTGGTCTTGCCCTTCTCGAGCGCGAAGGCGGCCTCGGCGAACTCCTTCACCATGTCGCCCTTCTTGAACCAGCCGAGGTCGCCGCCCTGGGCGCCCGAGGCCTTGTCGGTCGACTTCTCCTTGGCGATCTTGGCGAAGTCGCCGCCCTTGCCGAGCTCCTCGATGATCTTCTTGGCGTCGTCCTCGGTGACGACCAGGATGTGCTTGGCCGAGACCTCGTCCTCCGGGGGCCGATCCTTGACCTTCTTCTCGTAGCGCGCCTTGATCAGCTCGGGCGTGACGCGGCGCTCGACCTCGCGGGTCAGCCAGACGTCCTGCGCCAGGCGCTCCTCGAGATCGGCGATGCGGCGCTTGTAGTCCTCGGTCTTCTGGATCTCGGACTTGCGCGCCTCGACGATCATCAGGCGCCGGTCGACCATCTGGTCGAGCAGGGCCGGAAAGATCATGTGCAGCGGCAGGGCACGGTATTGCTCGGGCAGGGTGGCCTGCTGGCGCTGCACGTCGGACAGGCGGATCGGCTGGCCGTTGACGGTAGCGACCACCGGGTCGGCGGCCGGGGCCGGAGCGGGTGCTGGAGCCGGGGCGGTCTGGGCGATGGCGCTGGCGGCGAGCGCCGAGCCGCCGGCAAGGCCAAGCACCAGGGCGGCGGCAAGGCCGCGCGGGCTGCGGAACATGATGCGTGAGGCTCCGTATCGAGGGGATTCGCGCTCGACGTCCAGGGACGATCGGCGAAAGGCGGCAGCATAAACCATACGCCCCGGGCGCCCGCAAGTTGCGCCGGGCCGCACGGCCGCGCACGTCGGCGTGAATAACGTCGGAAGTGGCCGCGTTGACACTCACCAGTGGCGTCTCTATGTCTCAGCGGCTGGTCGCGGGCTCCGCCCGCGACCCACTGATTTTTCGAGGTTTTTCAATGCTCGGCGCCCTCGCGCGACAGATCTTCGGGACCTCCAACGACCGCATCGTCAAGGGCCTCGGCAAGCCGGTGACACGGATCAACGCGCTGGAGCCGGAGCTCAAGGGCCTGTCCGACGAGCAGCTGCGGGCACGCACCGCCGCCTTCCGCGAGCGCCTGGCCAAGGGCGAGAGCCTGGACGACCTGCTGGCCGAGGCCTTCGCCACGGTGCGCGAGGCGGCGATCCGCACGCTGGGCCAGCGGCATTTCGACGTCCAGCTCAAGGGCGGCATGGTGCTGCACCAGGGCAAGATCGCGGAGATGAAGACCGGCGAGGGCAAGACCCTGGTCGCCACGCTGGCCGTCTACCTCAACGCGCTCGCCGGCAAGGGCGTGCATGTCGTCACCGTCAACGACTACCTCGCCCGCCGCGACTCCGAATGGATGGGCCAGATCTACCGGTTCCTCGGGCTCACCGTGGGCTGCATCGTGCACGACCTCAGCGACGAGGAGCGCCGCGCGGCCTATGCCTGCGACGTCACCTACGGCACCAATAACGAGATCGGCTTCGACTACCTGCGCGACAACATGAAGTTCAACGCCGACGCAATGGTGCAGCGGCCGTTCAACTTCGCCATCGTCGACGAGGTCGACTCGATCCTGATCGACGAGGCGCGCACGCCGCTGATCATCTCCGGCCCGGCCGAGGATTCCTCCGAGCTCTACCGCAACGTCGACGCCCTGATCCCGCTGCTGGCGGCCGAGCATTTCGAGAAGGACGAGAAGCAGCGCACCGTGTCCTTCACCGAGATCGGCGCCGAGCGCATCGAGGAGCTGATGAAGGAGAACGGCCTGCTCGAGGCCGACTCCAACCTCTACGCCGTGCACAACGTCTCGCTGGTGCACCACGCCACGCAGGCGCTGCGCGCCCACAAGCTGTTCACGCGCGACGTCGACTACATCGTCAAGGACAACCAGGTCATCATCATCGACGAGTTCACCGGCCGCATGATGACCGGCCGGCGCTACTCCGAGGGCCTGCACCAGGCGCTGGAGGCCAAGGAACGGGTCGAGATCCAGCGCGAGAACCAGACGCTGGCCTCGATCACCTTCCAGAACCTGTTCCGCATGTATCCCAAGCTCTCCGGCATGACCGGCACGGCGATGACCGAGGCGGCGGAGTTCGGCGAGATCTACGGGCTGGAGGTCGTCGAGATCCCGACCAACGTCACGGTGGCGCGCAAGGACCACGACGACGAGGTCTACCGCACCGCCAAGGAGAAGCAGACGGCGATCATCGCCGAGATCGAGGCGGCCCGCAAACGCGAGCAGCCGGTGCTGGTCGGCACCGTGTCGATCGAGAAATCCGAGGAGCTGTCGGCGGCGCTCAGGGACAAGGGCGTCCAGCACCAGGTGCTGAACGCGCGCTTCCACGAGCAGGAGGCGACGATCATCGCCCAGGCCGGGCGGCCGGGCGAGGTGACCATCGCCACCAACATGGCCGGTCGCGGCACCGACATCCAGCTCGGCGGCAACCTCGAGATGCGCCTGCGCGCCGAGCTGGCCGATGTCGCCGAGGGCGGCGCGCGCGACCAGCGCAAGGCGGAGATCGAGGTCGAGATCGCCCAGGCGCGCGAGCGGGTGCGCAAGGCCGGCGGGCTCTACGTCATCGGCACCGAGCGCCACGAGAGCCGGCGCATCGACAACCAGCTGCGCGGCCGCTCGGGCCGCCAGGGCGATCCCGGCGCGTCGAAGTTCTTCCTGTCGCTCGACGACGATCTGATGCGCATCTTCGGCACCAACCGCATGGAAGGCGTGCTGCAGAAGCTCGGCCTGCAGGAGGGCGAGGCCATCGTCCATCGCTGGATCAACAAGGCCCTGGAGCGCGCCCAGCAGAAGGTCGAGGCGCGCAACTTCGAGATCCGCAAGAACCTGCTGCGCTACGACGACGTGATGAACGCCCAGCGCAAGGTGGTCTATGCCGAGCGCATCGAGATGATGGCCGAGGACGACCTGTCGACCACCGTCTCGGGCATGCGCCAGCAGGTGGTCGAGGGCATGGTCAAGCGCGCCATCCCCGAAGGCAGCTACGCCGAGCAGTGGGACATCGCCGGCCTGACCGAGCACGCCAATCGGGTCTTCGGGCTGGACCTGCCGATCGCCGACTGGGCCCGGGAGGAAGGCATCGCCGACGACGAGATCCGCGAGCGCCTGCAGGACGCCGCCGACCGCCTGATGGCGGAGAAGGCCGCCAATTACGGCCCCGACGTCATGCGCCAGGTCGAGAAGAGCGTCGTGCTGCAGGTCTTCGACCAGTCCTGGAAGGAGCACCTGCTGCATCTCGACCAGCTGCGCCAGGGCATCGGCCTGCGCGCCTACGGCCAGAAGGATCCGCTCAACGAGTACAAGCGCGAGGCCTTCAACCTGTTCGACGACATGCTCGCCAACATGCGCGAGGAAGTGACGCGGGTGCTGGCCTATGTGCAGATCCGCTTCGAGGAGCCGCCGCAGATGCCGGTCGGCCCCGACCCGTCGATGATGCAGGCGATGCACGAGAGCCCGGCCATGGCCGGTGCCGACGCGCTCTATGCCGACGCCTCCTCGGGCGCGCTGCCGCCGGGCGGCTTCGATCCCGACCCGGCCACCGACAACATGGCCGGACGGCCGCAGCCGGTGCGCAGCGCGCGCGCCGCGGCCAGGGTCGATCCCAACGACCCGGGGACCTGGGGCAAGGTCTCGCGCAACGCCGCCTGCCCCTGCGGCTCGGGCAAGAAGTACAAGCACTGCCACGGCCGTTTCGCCTAGCTGGAGCGGGCATCGTTCACTTGCCCGTCCTGTCATTCCGAGCGCGGCGAGGAATCCAGGCACCTCCACTGGATTCCTCGCTGCGCTCGGAATGACAGGGGAATCGCATTCGCGGCATCGCAGAGCATCGAGCGTTTGGTTAGACGCATCTGTCATCCCGAGCGCAGCGAGGGATCTAGGGAAGCTGCCTGGATTCCTCGCTGCGCCCGGAATGACAGGGGAATCGCGTTCGCGGCATCGCGTCACGACGACAGCGCGATCGAAGCGACCGCGAGGCGCCGCACGCGGTTGGCCTCGGCATAGGCCGCCACCGCGGCGAGGCCGGGCGGGCCCTCGCGATCGGGTGACGGACGCAGGGCGACGCTGATCGCCGGCAGCACGTCGCAATGCAGGTCGCAGCCATCGGCGATCCAGCGGTCGATCCACGCCTCGACGTCGAAGGGCGCCCCGTTGTGGGGCAGGAAGTGGCGCAGCGAGCGGCCGACCGATTTGCGCCAGCGCGCCACCTCGGGTGACACGGCGGGCACCTCCTCGACGACGGGCTGCGCCGGCGCCGGCTGGGCCGGCTCGGCCACCGCCTCGGGCGGCAGCGCGGGATCGCGCGGATAACGCCGCCGGGCGCGCCGGCCGACTCGGTGCAGCAGATGCCAGTCGACGACGGCGAGGTACTCGACGCCCTCGACCGCATAAGCCCGCACCAGCCCGTGCGACGCCAGCTCCTCGACCATGGCGGCCACGCGCGCATCGTCGAGGTCGTCGCCGGGAAAGACCTGCAGGCGGATGGTGCGCGGCCGAAGCGGCTGCACGCCGAAATCGTCGGCGAAGTTCTGCAGGCCGAGGAACAGCAGGCGGCTCATCGGCGCGCAGTCGATGACGGCCTCCCAGGTCCAGAAGTCTGGGGAGATGTGGCGGTTGCGGGACACGATACGGGCTCCAATGGGGAACGATGGGAGCCGGTGTAACGCCGAACGCGGCTATCTCCTATTTGCACCTCTACGTGTGTCGCGCGCACCACTCCGATCGCTGCGAGAGAGGCGATTCTGCCTCCGCTTACGGTGTCGAAAAGCGCGGATGGAAGCCTTCGGCGCCCGGACGCGTTAGGCGGAG
Organism: Alphaproteobacteria bacterium; assembly: GCA_019635875.1. Lineage (NCBI taxonomy): Bacteria > Pseudomonadati > Pseudomonadota > Alphaproteobacteria > Alphaproteobacteria bacterium. The sequence goes on along the minus strand of JAHBYP010000007.1, from coordinate 258,880 downwards.
GCGCACGCGACGCCCCCCGATGCGATGGAGATGCCCATGGCCGCCCGCCGCAAGACCGCCGCCAGGCGCAAGGCGCCGTCGAAGCGCTACTGGTCGACCGAGGTCACCGAAACCAGCGACGCACTCACGCTCGAGAGGAAGGTCTTCACCCTGCGCTCGCCGCGCGGCATCGCGCAGTCGCTGAAGCGCTCGGCCGAGCGCAGCCGAAGGCGCAAGTCGAGCCCGTACCGATCGGCAATGTCGATGCTGACCTTCTACCTCAACCGCGCCGGCCGGAACCTGCCCGAGGTGCGCAAGCGCACGCTCGAGGCAGCCAAGCACGAGCTGCGCAAGGCCTTCGGCCGCGCATGAGCAAGGGGCGAGGCGCCGCAAAGCGGCTGGGCAATCGCAGATGAGCTTTGGGGTTACCTTCCCCCGGAGGGGGAAGGTGGCGCAGCAGCGCCGGAAGGGGGATGCCTCAACAAAACCACTGTCCGTCTTCGACATCCCCCATCCGCCCTTCGGGCACCTTCCCCCTCCGGGGGAAGGCAAGAATTCAACCCGGTGCCGTGGTGCTCGCGGCGGCTTCCAGCCAGAAGTCCGGGCCGGCGTACCAGACCTTGCCGGCCATCGCCGCCGCGGGCTTGCCGCGATGCAGGGCGGCGATCGGCACGAAGCGCCGATCGACATTCGCCAGCGCCTTCTGCAGCCGCTCGCCCGCCGCCTCGTCGCGGCCGCCGGCACAGGGGAAGATGCCGACGCCGCCGACCGAGCGCGCGCCGAAGGCATCGCCGCGCCGCTCGGCGCGCAGGACGAAGCCCCACCAGTTGGCGCCGGTCAGCGGCATCATCAGACGGCCGCCCTCGGCGAGGCGATCGAGCCACAGCGGCGCCGGATGCGTCGAGCCGGCGAAGACCACGACGGCATTGACGACGCCCGGGTCGTGCTTGCGGCCATCGTCGCCGATCACCGTGACTTGCGGCCAGGCCTTGAGGTTTGCCCGCGCTCGCGCGGCGAGATCCGCATCGTGCTCGACCGCGATGACGCGGCCCTCCCGACCGATGATCTCGCCCAGGATGGCGCTGTAGTAGCCCGTCCCGGCGCCGACCTGCAGCACGCGCTCGCCCGGCCGCAGGTCGAGGTGATCGAGATTGTGCGCCCAGAAGCTCGGCATGCCGTTGTTCAGCTTGCGCTTGACATCGATCGCCACGAGCACGTCGTGATAGAGCCAATGCGGCTCGGCATCGGGCGTCGTGAACGTCTCGTCGGGCCTCGTGTCCGGCCGGATGGTCCACGGGCCCGGCCCGAGGAAGCGTTCGCGCGGCACCGTCGCATAGGCCTCGACGATGCCCAGGTTGCGCCGCACGGGCGCGCGCAGGCGCAGATCCTCGGCGTACCACCGGCGTATCGCAGCGCTGTCGTCGGCCATCGCCTCTCCCTTCGGTTGCTGACGGGAAGGCGGGCGCGGCGGCGCGATGCGGACGGGCGGAGAAATATTTCGCCGCCCTGTCCGCGCCGGACGTCGCCGGGCGCATACTGAAGTGGACATGGAAGGCGCCGAACGCAATCGCCCGCACTTGATCCCGGCCGGCACCACCGATGCCCGCGCCGGCGATGTCGGCATCGCGCTGCGCACCTTGTCGGACGCCGACCTGGTGCGCCTGAAGTCGCTGGCGCGGCTGTGGAGCCGCGGCCTGCCGGGTGGCCTGGGCTGGGCCGATATCCTGAACGAGGCGGTCGTGCGCTGCCTCGACGGATCGCGGCGCTGGCCGGCCGGCGTGCCGTTGCTGGCCTTCCTGTCGGGCGTGATGCGCAGCATCTGCGACGATCACTGGCGCCGCGCACGCCGCGATCACGCCCTGATGGTTGCCGCACCCGATGCCGATGGCTCGATGATCGCGCCCGACAACCCCGAACGCGTGCTGGCCGCCGCCCAGGCGCTGGGCGCGATCAACGTCCTGTTCGCCGACGATCCGGCGGCGCTGAAGATCCTCGCCGGCCTGGCCGAAGGCATGACCGCGACCGACATCCGCCTGCACTACGACATGTCCGAGCGCGACTACGACTCCACCCGCAAGCGCATGCGCCGCGCGCTGCTGCGCCGCGGCCTGGCCTAGAGACACGCCATGAAGAACTGGCACCCCGACACCGACCTCGACCGCCTGCTCGCCGCGCTGGGCACGGAGATCATCGACATGTCCGACGAGGACGTCCGCACGCTCTGCGGCCACGTCGGCACGCCGATCTCCGGCATCGCCCGCGACATGCGTGCACGAGTCGCGGCGATCGACGATGGCGAGGCCCAATCAGCACCGGCGCTCACCGACATCGCGGTGATGCGCGAGCTGCTGCTGCGTTCGCATTGACGGCTACAGCTCCCTTCCCCCGGAGGGGGAAGGTGCCCGAAGGGCGGAAGGGGGATGTCGAAGACGGACTCCTGCGTTCGTCTTCGACATCCCCCTTCCGGCGCTGCGCGCCACCTTCCCCCTCCGGGGGAAGGTAGAAGTCCTAACCTCGCGCCTTCAGCAGCACGCCGGGGTTCATCACGCCCTTCGGATCGACGGCATTCTTCGCGCCCTGCAGCGCGGCGGCGAACAGTTCCGGGCGTTGCTTCTCGTACCAGGGCATGTGATCGCGGCCGACGGCGTGGTGGTGCGTGATGGTGCCCTTGAGCTGGCTCAGCACGTCGGAGCAGGCGCGCTTGATCGCCCACCATTGCTGCTCCATGCCGCCCTTGCGGCCCTTGCCGTAGAAGCTGAAATAGGGCGCCGGGCCGTCGGGATAGACATGGGTGAAGCGGCACGAGGCGCTGGCGCCCGGCCCGCATTCGCGCTTCAGCACGTCGTGCAGCGTGTCCATCACCGTCTGGTGGAAGTCGCCGAAGCGGTCCCAGGTCGTCGCGGTCTCGAAGGTGTCGTAGATCACCTCGAGCGGCGTGGTGATCTCGCGGAAGAACGGCGCGCGGATGAAGGCGTTGCGCCAGGCGCCCGAGCTGCCCTCGCGATGGCCGCCCTTCGACTCGAGCTGGTCCATGTCGGGCTGGCCGCGATGATCGCGCGCGCATTCCAGCGCGCGGGCCATCCACGGGCCGACATCGTGGTCGGCCGATTCGAAGGCCAGCACCATGACGTCGACGCTGCCGTCGCCGGCGCCGGTGGCCTCGGCCTCGACGCGATCGAGCAGGCGCACGTTGGAGGGATAGAGACCGGCCTGGCCGATGGCGCGCACTGCGGCCCAGGCATCCTCGAACTTCGCGAAGGCCACCGAGGTGCCGGCGCGGAAGCGCGGCCGGTCCTGCAGGCGCATCCACGCCTCGGTGATGATGCCCAGCGACCCTTCCGAGCCGATGGCGATGCGGTCGGGGCTGGGGCCGGCGCCCGAGCCCGGCAGGCGGAAGCTCTCCCACGCGCCCCTGGGCGTGATCATGCGCGCGCTTTCGACGAAGTCATCGATATGGGTGTAGAGCGTGGCGAAGTGGCCGCCGGAGCGCGTGGCGATCCAGCCGCCCAGGGTCGAATACTCGAAGCTCTGCGGGAAATGCCGGAGCGTCACGTCGTGCGGCTTGAGCTGCGCCTCGAGGTGGGGACCCAGCACGCCGCCCTGGATGCACGCGGCGCGGCTCTTGCGGTCGACCTCGAGCACCTTGTCGAGGCGCTGCAGGTTGATCGACACCACGCCCCTGAAGGCGCCGCCGACCACCGGCTCGACGCCGCCCACCACCGAGGAGCCGGCGCCGAAGGGGATCACCGCGATGTCGTTGCTGCTGGCCCAGTCGAGCAGCGCCGAAACATCGCCCTCGTCGCGCGGATAGGCCACGACGTCGGGCGGGTTGGGCACCCGGCGCTCGAAGATGCGTACCGAGTCGATGAACGACTTGCCGTAGGCGTGCACCAGCCGGTCGATGCGCGCCGTCGAGCAGATCGCCGCCAGGCTGGCCGGCGGGCTGACGCGCGGCGCGCGTAGCGCGTATTCCTCCTCGCGCGGCGGCGTGTCGTTGAAGTCTGAGACGCCGTAACGCTTGGCGGCGTTGGCGTGGACGTAGGCACGCTCCTGCGGCGTGGCGCCCTCGCCCTCGAAGCCCCAGCCCCAGAACTTCATGCGGCGCGGCAGGAAACCCGACATGCGTGCCCTCCGATTCTCGTTGGCTCCGATCTTGCCCGCCCGATGGTAGCGAAGGCAATCTGCGCCGCCATGAGCGATACCCCAGCCCGCCACGTCACGCCCGAGCCGTTCACCATCGACGTGCCCGAGCGCGTGCTCTCGGATCTCGACGAGCGCCTGCGCAAATGGCGGCCGCCGGTCTTCGTGTCGGGCGGCGCCTGGGACTACGGCACCGAGGAGCATTTCCTGAAGGAGCTGGTCGAGTACTGGCTGCACGGCTACGACTGGCGGCGCTGCGAGGAGAAGATCAACGCCTTCCCCAACTACCTGGTCGACATCGGCGCGCAGCGCCTGCATTTCATCCGCGAGCCGGGCACGCCGGTCGAGGACGCGCCGGCGCCGCTGCCGCTGATCCTCAGCCATGGCTGGCCGGGCTCGATCGTCGAGTTCCTCGACATCATCGACCAGCTCGCCCATCCCGAGCGCCACGGCGGCGACGCGCTCGATTCCTTCGACGTCATCGTGCCGTCGCTGCCGGGCTATGGCTGGTCCGGCCCGCCGATGCGCGATGGCGGCGCCGGCCCGATCGGCCCGCGCGCCATCGGCCGGCTGTGGCATCGGCTGATCACCGAGTCGCTGAACTACACCAGGCCCTATGTCGCGCAGGGCGGCGACTGGGGCGCGGCGATCTCGACCTGGCTGGCGCACGACCATCCGGTGGTCGAGACGGACGGCGTGAAGCTCGGCTGCCAGGCGCTGCACCTCAACATGATGGTGTTCCGGCCGGGCCTCGGCGAGGACGACGCGCTGTCGCCCGAGGAAACCGCGTGGCTGAACATCGTGCGCGCCGAGCGCGAGGCGAAGACCGCCTACCAGCGCATCCAGAGCACCAAGCCGCAATCGCTCGGCGTGGCGCTCAGCGATTCGCCGGTCGGGCTGGCGGCGTGGATCGTCGAGAAGTTCCAGGGCTGGAGCGATTGCGGCGGCGATCCGCGCCGGCGCTTCTCGTTCGACACCCTGATCGACAACATCATGGTCTACTGGCTGAACGCCAACATGGCGAGCGCCGCCTGGCTCTATCGCGGCGTGCGCGAGGAGAATGCGCGGCTGGCGCGGGGCGAGATGGTGCGGACGCCGACGGCCTTCATGGCCTTCCCCGCCGACCTCGCGCCGCCGCCGCCGCGCGCCTGGGTCGAGCGCGCCTACGGCGACCTGCGGCGCTACAGCGCCATGCCCGGCGGCGGCCACTTCGCGGCGCTCGAGGAACCCGGCCTGCTCGTCCAGGACATCCGCGAATTCTGCCGCCCCTTCCGCTTCGGCGCGGCCAATGATTGATGGGGGAATCTCATACCTTCCCCCGGAGGGGGAAGGTGGCGCGCAGCGCCGGATGGGGGATGTCTCAACACACAAGGTGTCCGTCTTCGACATCCCCCTTCCGCCCTCCGGGCACCTTCCCTCTCCGGGGGAAGGCAAGACCGTGAGGAAATGCCGATGATCATCCGTGCCGCGCGGCGCCAGGAGCTGCCGGCCATCCGGCAGATCGAGAATGTCGCCGACGAGATCTTCCGGCGCGTCGCCATGCCGTGGGTGCTGCCCATGACTCCGGCCGATCCCGCGCTGCTGGAAGACGCCCGCCGCGGCGGACGCCTGTGGGTCGCGGCCGACGCCGTCAACCGGCCGGTCGGCTTCGCGCTGCTGCGCACGCTCGACGGCATGGCGTGGCTGCATCAGCTCTCGGTGCTGCCGCGCCACGGCGGGCGCGGCATCGGCGCGGCGCTGCTCGAGCAGGTCTGCGCCAGGGCGCGGCAGGAGCGCCACGCCAGCCTGTTCCTGTCGACCTATCTCGGTGTGCCGTGGAACGCGCCGTTCTACGCCCGGCGCGGATTCACCATCGTGCCGCTGGCGCAGTACACGGCGGCGATGCGCCGCGAGCGCGCGCACGAGCGCCAGCTCGGTCATCCGATCTGGCGGCGCTGCCTCATGCGACGCGAGCTGTCGCCATAGGCGCCTGGGCGCCGTCGGCGGCGGGGAAATGCATGCGGATCGCCGTGCCGCGCTCCGGCGCGCTGTCGACCACCAGGAAGCCGCCGGACTGCAGCACGAAGCCGTGCACCATGCTGAGCCCGAGCCCGGTGCCCTTGCCCGGCCCCTTGGTGGTGAAGAACGGCTCGAAGATGCGGTGGCGGATCTCGCTCGGCATGCCGGCGCCGGTGTCGGACACCGAGATCGCCACCCAGTGGCCGGCACGCAGCGCGGGATCGCCCGCCGCCTGATGCGCGTCGATGGTCCGGTTCTCGACGCTGACCGCGATGGTGCCGGCGCCGGCGATGGCGTCGCGCGCGTTGACGACGAGATTGAGCAGCGCCGTCTCGAACTGCGTGCGATCGACGACGCAGCTGGTGGTATCGGCCGAGGCGCTCACCACCAGCTCGATCGCCATCGGCACCGAGGAGCGCAGCAGGCCGGAGAGCTGGTCGATCACGACCGACGGCTCGATGCGCGCCGGCGCCAGCTCCTGCTGGCGCGCGAAGGACAGCAGGCGCTGGGTCAGGCCGGCGGCCTGCTCGGTCGCGCGCATGGCGATGTCCAGCGACTGCTGCGTCTCGCTCCCCGGCGGCACATCCTGCATGGCGTCCTCGACGCCCGACATGATCGCCGCCAGCAGGTTGTTGAAGTCGTGCGCCACGCCGCCGGTCAGCTGGCCCAGCGCCTCGAGCTTCTGCGACTGGCGCAGGCGCGCCTCGATCGCCTTGCGCTCGGTCAGGTCGCGCACCAGGCCGACGAACATGCGTCGGCCGCCGCCGGTCCTGAACTCGCCCGATGACACCTCGAGCGGCAGCGTGTGGCCGTCCCTGTGCCGGCCCTGCATCTCGCGCGCGACGTTGACCAGCAGCGGCTCGTCCCTGCGGATGTACCGCTGCATGAAGGCGGCGTGCCTGAGCCCCTCCTCCTCGGTCATCAGCATGATCACGTCGCGGCCGACGAGTTCCTGCGGTTCGTAGCCGAAGATGCGCCGCGCCGCGTGATTGACCGCCTCGATCGTGCCCGCCTCATTGACCAGCAGGATCACGTCGACGGCGTTGTCCATCACCTGGCGCAGCCGTTCCTCGCTCTCCGCCAGCGCGCGCATGTTGCGTCGTTCTTCGGTCACGTCGGCGTAGGTGATCACCCAGCCGCCATCGGGCAGCTTGGCGTGGCGCGCGTCGAAGATGCGGCCGTCATGGGTCTCGCGCTCCAGCGTCATGCCGTCATCCGACGACATCAGGAATTGCAGGCGCGCCTGGGCCAGAGTCTCGGTATCGCCCGGGCCGTAGTCGCCGCGCGCGGCGCAGTAGCGGGCGACGTCGATGAAGCCCTTGCCTTCGCTGAACAGCTCGACCGGCACGCCCAGCATGCCGGGAATGCGGTCGTTGCCGCCGAGGAAGCGCAGGTCGGGGCCGAGCACGCAGATGCCCTGGCTCATGGCGCCGAAGGTGACCTCGAGCAGCCCGGTCTTGGCGAGCAGCTGCCGCGTGGCGCCGGCAATCGCCGACAGGTCGGTGATCGCGCAGAGGACCGCCGGCCTGCCGCCATGGTCGATCACCGCGACGCGGGCGTGGCAGGGCAGCAGCGTGCCGTCGGCGCGGCGCAGCGCGATGTCGTACGAGGTCGGCGCGTCGCGGCCCTCGAGGCGCGCGAGATGGCGCGCCCGGTAATGATCGAGCTCCTCCGGTGCCACGAGGTCGGCGAGCGGCAGGCCCGGCATGTCGGCGGGCGCATAGCCCAGCATGCGCGCCAGCGCGTCGTTGACCATGACGACGCGCCGGTCCTGGCCGATCATGACGCCGTCGCCGGTGAGATCGAGGAGATGGGCGAAACCCGTTTCGGCCGGCGTCGGCCCTGCCGAAGGCCGCCGGCCGCGCGCCGCGCGCGACAGCGACGCGCCCAGCGAGCGGGCAGCCGCCTTCAGTCGCGCCGCCCAGCCGCCACCCTCGCGCGCGCGATCCGACGGCGTCGCCGGACGGCCGGCAGCGCGCGTCGACCACCAGCCGTTTCCGGGGCGATCTCTTGGGGGTGGCTCGCTCATCGAAAAACGAAGCGAATGTTCACTGATTTCAAGGACTTCCTTGAACTATCTTATGCGCGAGGTGGCGCTGCGCGCGCCACGCGCAAATGGTTCATTCCTGACGCATTGCGCCACCGGGTCGCGCCCGCGATCGCGGTGTCAGGAACTGGACTTCGTCCCGCCCGGCGCGGGTTGCGGCTCGAGGCGCTCGAAGGTGAAGGCGCCGGCCTTGGCGGTATCGAGCAGGACCATGCCCGGCTCCGGCGCCCGTCCGGCGCCGGGAAGGATGATGCGCATGCGCGCGTAGTAGTCCTTGGCTGTCGGCGCGCTGAAAGAGGCAGTGCGGCGCTCGACGGTGCGCACGAAGGAGCGCGGACGGCTGGCATAGAAGGCGGATGCCTTGTTCTCGCCGGCGATCTGCGCCGCTCGCTGCACCAGGCCCTGCATCATCATGCGGTCGGTTTCAGCCGGCCGGCCGGCGAACGCGTTCGTGTCGCCCGGCGCGCGGTAGGAGGAGAATACATCGTAGACGCCCTCGGAGACCCGCGTGACGCTGGTTGCGACCCCCCCGGCACTGCGCGCCTGTCGCATGGCGGACCCCGGTCCTTCGCGGGCCGTCAGGCCCAGCCACAGCGCCGCCGCCGCGGCGAGCCGCGCCATTCCCAACGCTTGCATTTGCGTCCCCCCAATTCCCCTTTTCCGAGTGCAGCATCGCACGCGGCAGCCCATGCTGCCCATCCCTCGCTTCGCTATATAGTGGCGCCGCTTGCAGAGGACCTTCGATCATGACCGGCGGACGACCACCGAAGATCGCCAAGCTCGACGTCGTCGAGCTGTTTCCCACGCCGCTGTGGATCATCGACCTGGCGCCGGAGGAGCACGGGCCGCTGAACCACCACCTGCGCGGCGAGATCGAGCGCATGCTGACGCCGCGGCCGAAGATCCAGAAGGGCGCCAACTGGCAGACCGACCAGGACCTGCACACGCTGCAGTCCTTTCAGCCGCTGTGCGACCTCGCCCACATGGCCGCCAAGGGCGCCATGCGCTGGCTCGGCCTGGAGGACCACAGGCTGGTGATCACCGGCTGCTGGGCCAACATCAACCCGCCCGGCGCGCACCACCCCCGGCACACGCATCCCAACAACTATCTCAGCGGCACCTACTACGTGCAGGCCGGACCGGACACCGCCGAGATCGTGTTCTCCGATCCGCGGCCGCAATCCTTCGTCATCATGCCCAGGCCCAAGCAGTTCACCGAGCGCACGGCCAACAGCCGGTCGGTGCCGGCGCGCGACGGGCGCATGGTGATCTTCCCCTCCTGGCTGCACCACCACGTGGTCAGCAACCAGAGCGAGACCGAGCGCATCAGCGTCGCCTTCAACTTCATGATCCCGCAATACACCGAGACGCTGGCCGCGCCGATGTGGCAGGCCAACGTGCGGAGCAAGGCTTAGTGGGAGTTCCCTTCTCGCCGCGAAGGCGGGGAGAAGGGAATCACTCCGCGAAGTGCGGGCTCTGCTTGAGCGTGGTGTAGGCCTGGTTGATCTGCTTGATGCGCTCCTCGGCCTCGCGGCCGCCGCCATTGGCGTCGGGATGGTAGCGCTTGGCCAGCTCCTTGTAGCGCGCCTTCACGCCCTGCCGGGTCTGCGGCCAGGTCAGGTCGAGGATGGAAAGCGCCTGCTGCTCGGCGACCGGCAGGTCGTTGGGCTGCGCCTGGGCCCGGCGCTGCCGCGCGCGCGCGCCGGAATCGGCCAGGATGTCGTAGGGATCGAGCAGCAGCTCGAGCGGATCGGCCGCCATCCTGGCCCGCGCCTGGCCGCTCATCTTCCAGGTCGGCCGCCGCCAGGTCTGGTCGGCGCGGATCTGGCGCTCGATCTCGTCCTCCGACATGCCCCTGTAGAAATCCCACTTGGAATTGTACTCGCGCACGTGCCCGAGGCAGAACCAGCGGTACTGGTTGAGGCTCTCGCGCGAGCGCGGTGCGCGGAACTCGCCCGCCTCGGCGCAGCCGGGATGCTCGCAGACGCGCAAATTGGCGGAGGGAGCCTCCGTCGTGCGAACCGATTTGCGCGAACCTCGGACCATCCTACATTTATGAGCGTGCCGCGGGCACGCCTCAAGGAAGTTTCGTTCTTGACTCGGAGACCAGCATGGGCGCCATCGCCGCCGCCATCGACCGCAAGCTCAGCGCCGCCCTGGCGCCGGCACGGCTGGTCATCACCGACGACTCGGCCAGGCACGCCGGCCATGCCGGCGCGCGCGCCGAGGGCGAGAGTCACTTCACCGTCGATATCGTGTCGGCCGCCTTCGCCGGCAAGAGCCGCGTGGCACGGCAGCGCATGGTCTACGGCCTGCTCAAGGACGAGTTCGACGCCGGCCTGCACGCGCTGGCGCTGGTCACGCGCACGCCCGAGGAGGCCGGCGGCTGACGCTCAGGCGCGCAGCGCGACGATGCCGGCGACGACGATCAGGGCCGCGCCGGCGATGGTCCAAAGGTCGGGGAACTGGGCGAAGATCAGCCAGCCCCAGACGATGGCGAAAACCAGGTTGAGATAGCCGAAGGGCTGCAGGATCGCCGCCGGCGCCAGGCGGAAGGCGATCGAATAGAGCACGTGGCCCAGGGTGCCGCAGGCGGCCAGCCCGGCCAGCATCAGCCAGCCTGTGGCGTCCGGCCAGCTCCAGAAGAACGGCCCGACGCAGGTCAGCGCCGCCGCGCCCGCCAATGCCGTCCACAGCGCCGTGGTCGACGGCGGATCGTCGCGGCCGACAATGCGCAGCAGGATCTGGTAGAGCGCCCACAGCGCCGCGCCGATCAGCACCAGCACGTAGCCGAGGTTCAGCTCGCGCAGGCCCGGCCGCACCACGACCAGCACGCCGACGAAACCCAGCGCCACGGCGATCCAGGCGCGGCGCGCCACCGGCTCGCCCAGCGCCGGCGCCGACAGCGCCAGCACGAAGAGCGGCGAAGCGGCCGCCACCGCCTGCATGTCGGCGAGCTGGATGTAGCGCAGGCTGGCGGCGAACAGGCCGGTCTCGACCACCAGCACCAGCGCACGCGCGACCTGCAGGCCGGGCCGCGCCGAGCGCCAGGCGCCGCGATCGCCGCGCCGCCATACCGCCAGCGCCATGACGGCGGCGAAGGCGAGGTAGTAGACCCAAAGGCGCTGCACCAGCGGCAGCGAGTCCGACATGCCCTTGTTGAGCGCGTCGAACATCGAGAACGCCGCCGCGCCCGAAGCGAGGCAGAGGATACCGGTGCGCACCGGGCTTGTCGTCGAGGGGGGAGCCGACATCGGCGCGCCTTGTATCACGCCGGATGGCGTCAGGCCGATTGCGCGCGCGGGGTCCCGGGGCGAGACTTCGCGTCACGACACCGAGGAGGACCTGGCGATGCAGATCGAGTTGCTGTTTCTGGCATTGAGCGCCGCACTCTGCCTGGCTCTCACCCTGCCCTACTCCCTCGCCCTGGTGCTGAAGCTCGGCCTGCCGGTCATGGCCGGCAACCGCGAGGACTTCCCGGCGCTGGAGGGATGGGTCGGCCGTGCCCGGCGCGCCCATGCCAACATGGTCGAGAACCTGGTTCCCTTCGCCGCGCTGATCATCGTCGCCGCGGTCACCAACAAGTTCGGCCAGGGCACGGCGATCGGCGCGCAGCTCTTCTTCTGGGGCCGCGTCGCGCATGGCGGCGCCTATATCGCCGGCGTACCTTGGCTGCGCACAGGCGCCTTCCTGGTCTCCTATGTCGGCATGATCCTGATCTTCGTCGCGCTGGTGCGCTGAGCGGATTCCCTTGCTACGCTGCGCCCGGGGGCCACGCAGGGGGAACGCCGTCGGAGGAGCAACACAGATGCCTGCAATCGCACGCTGGGCAATAGCCACCCTGGTGGCGCTGATCGCCGCCGCCGTCCTTGCGACATCGGCCCTCGCGCAGGTCGATTGCCGCAACGGCAAGTACTGCCCGAAGGGCAATGTCTGCCTCAAGGGCGATATGTGCGGCGAGCGGGTGAACACGCCGCCGGGCAGCACGCGCACCTCGACCGGCAGCTGGTGCGAGCCGGGCTTCCGCGAGCACAAGTACCGGGCGGGCTCCTGCGTGCCGATCGGCTATTCGGACTGCACCACAGGCGGCATCTGCCCGCCCGGCTCGACCTGCACCAACACCGGCAATTGCACCGGCGGCGGGCCGCGCACCGGGCCGGTCTGCGGCGACGGGCGCTGCGAGCAGGGACGCATCTGCAGCAGCGCCGGCCGCTGCATGAACACGACCTACTACCAGGATTGCGGCGGCGGCACGATCTGCTCGAAGAACAAGGCCTGCTCGCTGGACGGTGGCTGCGCCACCGTCGGCATCGGCCGCACGGCGCAGATTCCGTACAACCAGCCGTCGCGCATCCAGAACAAGCTCGAGTAGGAAGCGGCAGCCCCGGGGACAACCATGTCGAGGTCGTTGAAGGCGGCGATGTTCGCCGCATGGGTGGCGTTCACGCCGATCGCGCAGGCCAGCGCCGAGACGCTGCTGCCCTCGGCAACCAGGCCCGAGGATGTCGGCCTGTCGGGCGAGCAGCTTGTCCGGCTCGAGGCGGTGACGCGTGGTCATATCGAGAACGGGCTGCTGCCGGGTGCGATCATGCTGGTGGTGCGCGACGGCAAGGTCGCATGGCACCGCGTGCTGGGCATGCGCGACCGCGACAAGGGCGAGCCGCTGAAGCCGGATTCGCTGTTCCGCATCTACTCCATGACCAAGCCGATCGTCAGCGTCGCCATCATGATGCTGGTCGAGCAGGGCAGGATGCAGATCGGCGATCCGGTCTCGCGCTACATCCCGGAGTTCGCCGAGATGAAGGTCGGTGTCGAGAAGACGGGCACCGACGGCAAGCCGTTGCTCGAGCTGGCGGCGGCGCAGCGGGAAATGACGGTGCAGGACCTGCTGCGCCACACCTCGGGGCTGATCTACGGCACGCGCGGCGACTCGCTGGTCAACAAGGCCTATCGCGAGGCGAGGATCGGCGATCGCACCGTCGACAACGCGGAGTTCGCCAGGCAGGTGTCGAAGCTGCCGCTGCGCTTCTCGCCTGGCACGCGCTGGGAGTACGGCGTGTCGACCGACATCCTTGGCCGCATCGTCGAGGTCGTCACCGGCAAGAGCCTGGGCGTGGCCCTCGACGAGACGATCTTCAGGCCGCTGGGCATGGTCGACACCGCCTTCGTGCTGCCGCCCGGGAAGCTGGCGCGCGCCGCGCAGCCCGCGGTCAGCCGCAAGGACCGGCCGCCGACACCGCGTTTCGACGTCGGCGTCAGGGCGGCCTTCGAGTCGGGCGGCGGCGGGCTGGTCGGCTCGACCGACGACTACCTGCGCTTCATGCTGATGCTCGCCAATGGCGGCACATTCAACGGCAGGCGCCTGCTGGGCGCGCAGACCATCGAGTTCATGACCGCCGACCATGTCGGCATGGCGCCCGGCCGGCCGCCGGGGATGGGCTTCGGCCTCGGCTTCGAGGTGCGCAAGAGCACCGGCATGGCGGCGCTGCCCGGCTCCGTGGGCGAGTACGGCTGGGCCGGCAATGCCGGCACGCTGTTCTGGATCGATCCGAAGCGCCGGCTGATGGCGCTCTACATGGTGCAGGTCAACGACTACGACCGCATCTTCCTGCGCAACCAGTTCCGCACCATGGTGCAGGCAGCGATCATCAGGTGACGCCGCGCCGGGGGAGGCGCCGATGTCCGACTCGATCATGTACCACGCCGGCAACCGCGAGCTTCAGGACCGCTTCGACAGCCGTCGCATCGCCGATCGTCTCGAGGAGAAGCTGACGCGGGTGGCGTTCAGCGAGTCCGATCGCGCCTTCATCGGCGAGTCGATCTACTTCTTCCTCGCCACCGCCGATGCCGAGGGCCGGCCGGACTGCTCGTTCAAGGGCGGCGCGCCGGGCTTCGTGCGCGTCACCGCCGACGACGAGCTGGCGTTTCCCGACTACGACGGCAACGGCCAGTTCAAGAGCCTGGGCAACCTGCTGGTCAATCCGGGCGTCGGCCTGCTGTTCATCGACCTGCACAATCGGCCACGCCGACTGCGCGTCAACGGCACGGCCAGCATCGATCGCGAGGATCCGTTGCTGACCCAATGCGTCGGCGCACAGATGGTGGTGCGGGTGAAGGCGCGCGCCATCTTCCCCAATTGCCCGCGCTATATCCCCAGGCTCAGCCTGGCGGAACCGTCGATCTACATACCGGTCGAGGGCCAGGCGCCGGTCGAGCCGGCGTGGAAGGGCTTCGCCGACTTCAAGGACCACATCCATCCGCGCCAGCCGACGCCGGGCGTGCCGCCCGCCGCCGACAAGAAAGAAGCCTAGAGCGACGAACGAAAAGGCGGAATCACACGTCTTTGGGAGCGCCGGCGCTCCCAGGAAGACGGCTGAGTTCGTTTTGACGCTCGATGCTCTAGCAACCTGCTGTCATCCCGAGCGCAGCGAGGGATCTCGGGCGACCGCGTAGATCCCTCGCTGCGCTCGGGATGACAGGTCGCGGCCTCAATTGCGCGGGATGCCGGCATCCTTGATGACCTGCGCCCATTTCGGGATGTCGCGCGCGACCGCGGCCCTGGTCTCCTCGCCGGTGCTGCCGAGCGGATCGAGGCCCAGCGCGGCCAGCTTCTTCAGCAGTTCCTTGTCCGACAGCGCCCTGAGCGCGGCCTGGCGCACCTTCTCGAGGATCGGCTGCGGCGTGCCGGCGGGCGCCATGATGGCGAACCACGACGCCGCCTCGAAGCCGGGGAAGCCCTGCTCGGCCACGGTCGGCAGGTCGGGCGCCGCGCCGCTGCGCTTGGCCGAGGTCACGGCCAGGCCGCGCAGGCGGCCATCGCGGATCAGCGGCATCGAGGCGCCGGCGTTCTGGATGGCGATCGGCACGACGCCGCTCAGGGTGTCGGTCATCTGCGCGCCGCGATAGGGCACGTGCTCCATCTTGATGCCGGCCAGCTTGCCGAGCAGCTCGCCGGCGATGTGCTGCGGCGTGCCGACGCCCGGGCTGCCGTAGCTCAGCTTGCCTGGATTGGCCCTGGCGTGGGCGATCAGCTCGGGCAGCGTCTTCACCGGCAGGTCGTTGTTGGCCATGATCACCGAGCCGGTGACCAGGGTCGTCGAGATGTAGGCGAAGTCCTTGATCGGATCGAAGGGCAGCGACTGCAGGCTGGGCAGGATGGTGATCGCGGCGTTGCCCGTCCACATCAGGGTGTAGCCGTCGGGCGCCGCCTTGGCGACGCGGTCGACGCCGATGGCGCCGCTGTTGCCCGGCACGTTCTCGACGATCACCGACTGGCCCCACAGCTCGCTGAAGACCTGCGCAAACAGCCGACCCGAGACGTCGGTGGCGCTGCCCGGCGTGAAGCCGACCACCAGCTTCACCGGCTTGTTGGGCCAATTGCTCTGTGCCAAAGCACCGCCCGCAGTCATCGCGCTAAGCGTGGACGCCAGTAGCGTCCGACGATTCAGGGTCATGGCGTTTCTCACCCGACATTATTGAGGGAGAGCGTACGGGTTTCCTGACGTGGCCGCGAGAGGGATCGGCAAGACCGCCCGACCCGACTCAGTCCACCCTACGGGCCCTGTCCAGGAGCCATTTTGCAAAGGCGGTGAACCCGGCCCACGCCACCTCGGACAAGAGGCTTGAAACAGGGAATGAGGGGTATCCAGTCAGCTTGCCTGAGAACCGGATATCGATGTCATGAACCGAGCGCAGCCTATTCACCACTTCGCCCCGCGCCGCATCGGACCTCAGTAATGGCCGGTTCTGCAGATAGCCCAGCGCCACTTCAAGTCGACCGCCACTTCCGTGCCGTACGAAGTAGGCCCACGCATCACGTCCGTCATCACCTCTAACCCGGAAGAACAGTGCATCCTGGCTCGCTGTCGGCCCGCAGTCGCCACCCTGTGCGATATGCCATTCGACCAGTCGCCGGGTGGCTGACGCCGCATCCTCTCCATGTGCTTCGGCGAGCTTCGCGATCCATTCGTCGGTAGAGATCGGTGTTCGCGTGCCGTCGACGCTCTTGACGGCCGTCGCGCGCTCAGTCTCGCCGATAATTTGGGGCACAAGGACGCGTCCGCCGTCGGCACCCTGGAAGTGGGCGATCTGGATCGCCGTCACTTCCGCCGGCCGCATCTGTTCGTTGAGGAACTCGACGATGCGGCGAAGCTCAGGCGGCACATGATCAGCAACAAACACCATGCGCACATGACCTGCGCGCAAATTGGCCTCGACCGTCTTCCAGAACGCCTCGATCGAGACGGAAGAGTCGAGGAACTCGTTCAGCACTTGCTCGGCGTTCTCACCCCGCGCTCTGCATGTCTCCTCGAACGCATCAACTAGCACGTCCAATCGCCAGTACACGACGCCGTTCGCTGCGTAGTCCAGCATCTGGCCGACGACTTCCCGACGTAGACGCGTATCCGTCGATCGCTTGACCTCGACCAGGACCGGAACGCCGCTGCGGTCGACGTACAGATGGTCGAGTGACCATCGGCCTCCGGACTCCGCATTGTCGGGAATAGGCTGTTCGCGCCGGATCAGCAGAGGTGTTCCACCATCGGGACCGCCCAAAATTGCCGGGTGGTCAGCAAGGATGCGTTGGAACACATCCTCGGAGACGAACCCGGCACGCGTCAGTTCGACAAGCTTCTGATCGGCACCAAGTGCGAATACTCGGTCTGCCATGGTGCCTGCCTCCTGACTCTCGGTTTATGCCTCGGGCGGAAGCCCCGCGGCGACCCGCGCCTCGGCCTCTTCGCGCACCGTTTCGCGGTCCGGACCGGTGTAGGACAGCGGCGCCCAGCGGCGGATCACCGGACCGTCCTCCGCCCAGGCGTGGCAGGTGTTCATCACCGAGGGCGCACGGTAGTCCTTCACACCGAGCTTCCTCTTCGCGGGCGGCTGCTCGCCGCGCGCCGCCAGCTGCCGGTGCCAGTGCTCGCGGCTGAGCTCCTCGGCCTTGTCCGAGCCGATGGTCTGGTAGGCCGTGGTGCCGACCGGGCCCAGCAGCTCGACGATGTGCGTGCAGCCCCTGGTGCCGCCGACGCGCTCGCGCGCGGCCTTGAGGAAGCCGCCGGAGATGCGCAGGCCGATCAGCGCCTTGAAATTGGGCGCGACGTCGCCGCAGATGCTGTAGGGCGAGTTGTCGGTGCAGGCCTCGACGTCGTGGATCACCATCTTGCGGTCGATGGTGAGCCTGATCGACATGTTGTGCACGTAGTCGCCCGGCTTGAGCGTGCCACGCCACTCGTTGTCGTGCTCGTAGGTCTTGGCGTCGGTGATCTGGCCTTCGATGTCGAACAGGCCGTCCTCACGGAAATAGCCGGTGCAGGTGACGCGACGCGTGTGCAGGTGCTGGCGCGCGACGGGCGCGGAAAGAGGCATGGAGAGGCTCGCTGGAAGTCTGTCGGATGTGGCCGCGACTATAGCGGCGACGGCGCGACGGGCAATGTCTTGTTCCTTCTCCCCGCGAAGGCGGGGAGAAGGTGCCCGAAGGGCGGATGAGGGGCTTCGCTGAGTCTCGACAGCAGCGGCGTTGGTCGTTGCGCGAGGAAGCCCCTCATCCGCCTCGCTGACGCTCGGCACCTTCTCCCCGCCTTCGCGGGGAGAAGAAATCATGCTGTGGCCGGTGTCACCTTCAGCCTCGCGATGCGGTTGCCCTCGCGGGCCAGCACCTCGAAGCGGAAGCCGTGGAAGGCGAAGGTCTGGCCGACCTCGGGGATGCGCCGCGCCTCGTGCAGGACGATGCCGGCGATGGTGGTGGCGACGTCCTCGGGCAGGCGCCAGCCGAACTCGCGGATCAGGTCGCGCACCGGCACCGAGCCCAGGCAGATGAAGCTGCCGTCGCCCAGCGCCTCGACGCCGGCGACTCGCACATCCGTCTCGTCGTCGATCTCGCCGACGATCTCCTCGAGGATGTCCTCGAGCGTCACCACGCCCTGCAGCGCGCCGTACTCGTCGACGACCACGGCGAAGTGCTCGCGGCGCTTCCTGAAGGCCTGCAGCTGGTCGAGCAGCGAGATGGTCTCGAGGATGAACCAGGGCGCGGTGACGAAGCCCTGCTGGCCCAGCGTGTCGAGCGGACCCTGGTGGTGGTGCACGGCGCGAAACAGCGCCTTGGCGTGCACCACGCCGACGATGTTCTCGGGCTGGCCGCGATAGAGCGGAATGCGCGTGTGCGGGCTGGCCAGCACCTTCTCGACCAGCCCGGCGACCGGCTGCGCCGCGTCGAGCGCCTCGACATTGCCGCGCGGCGTCATCACCGCGGCGACCGTCAGCTCGGCGAGGTCGAGCACCGAGCGCAGCATCTTCTTCTCGTCGGGCGCGTCCTTCTCGTCGCCGGCCTCGTCGTGCAGCTCGATGGCGCCGCGCAGCAGCTGTTCGTGCGCCGCCGAATCGTGGTCGATCCGCAGGCGCGGATCGGGCAGGCGCAGCAGCCGGCGCACCATGCGCGCGCCGCCCTCCATGACCGGCCCGAGCAACGCCGCGGTGAGCTGCAGCGCCGGCGCGAGGAACAGCGCCACGCGGTCGGGGCCGAGCTGGGTGAGGCTGCGCGGCAGGATCTCGCCCAGCAGCAGGATCAGTACCAGGGCCAGCACCGCGGCGTAGACCACGCCATAGACGCCGTACATCGAGGCGAGCAGCGCCGTGGTCAGCGAAGCGACCGCGATGTTGACCACCATGTTGCCCAGGCGCAGCGCGCCGATCACGTCGTCGCGTCGATCGATCAGCGCGCCGACCAGCCGGGCGCGGCGATTGCCCAGCTGCGCCAGGCGATGCATGCGCGGCCGCGCGGCATGGATCAGCGCGGCGCGGCCGGCGGAGAAGTACGCCGAGCCGGCGACGCAGACCGCGACCAGCGGCACCACGACTTCCGGCGTCAGCAGATTCTCGATCATGGCGCCATCATACCTTCCCCCGGAGGGGGAAGGTGCCCGAAGGGCGGAAGGGGGATGCCGGAGACGAACGCCGCAGTCCGTCTTCGACATCCCCTTCCGTCGCTCCGCGCCACCTTCCCCCTCCGGGGGAAGGTAAAGATTCCGTACTCACGCCGCGAGCGCGCGCCGCATGGTGTCGAGCGCAGCCGCGCCGTCGACGCCGCGGCGCACGAAGGACCGGCCGATGCCGTGCGCCAGGATGAAGGTGAGCTTGCCGTCGCGGTTCTTCTTGTCGGCGCCCATGTGCTCGACCAGCCGCGCGGCGTCCCAGCCGCGCACATTGCTGCCGGCGATGGTCAGCGGCGAGACCGGCAGGCCGACCGCCTCGAGATGGGCGCGCACGCGCCGCGCGTCGGCCGCCGGGCAAAGGCCGAGCGCCGCCGACATGTCGAACGCCAGGACCATGCCGATGGCCACCGCCTCGCCGTGCAGCAGCCCGCCGCCGTAGCCGGTTTCCTTCTCCAGCGCGTGGCCGAAGGTGTGGCCGAGATTGAGCAGGTCGCGCACGCCGGCCTGCTCGCGCTCGTCCTGCGCCACGATGCGCGCCTTGCTCGTGCAGCTGCGCGCGATCGCCTCTCCGCGCGCGCGCGCGTCGCCGTCGATCACCCGATGCCCGTTGCTCTCGAGCCAGGCGAAGAATGGCTCGTCGTCGATCAGCCCGTACTTGGCGATCTCGGCATAGCCCGCCAGCAGCTCGCGGCGCGGCAGCGTGTCGAGCACGCCGGTGTCGGCCAGCACCAGGCGCGGCTGATAGAAGGTGCCCACCAGGTTCTTGCCGTGGCGCGTGTTGATCGCCGTCTTGCCGCCCACCGAGCTGTCGACCTGGGCGAGCAGCGTGGTCGGCACCTGGATGAAGTCGACGCCGCGCAACAGCACCGAGGCGGCGAAGCCGCAGAGATCGCCGACCACGCCGCCACCCAGCGCGATCAGCACGGTGTCGCGGTCGGGACGCTGGTCGAGCAGTGCCTCGATCAGCCGGCCGAACTCGCCGAAGTCCTTGCTCGCCTCGCCGGCGGGCACGACCACTGCGGGCGCCTCGATGCCGGCGGAGCCCAGCGCTGCGACCAGCTTCTGAAGATGCAGCTGCGCCACCGCCTCGTCGGTGACGACGATGGCGCGGCGCCTGGGGACGTGCGGCGCGCAATGCTCGCCGGCGCGCGCGATCAGGTCGGGGCCGATCAGGATGTCGTAGGCGCGCTCGCCCAGCGCCACCGGCACTCGCCGCGCCTGCCCGCTCATCACGTGCCTCCCGTCGTCGCGCCGACATGGCGCATCAGCGCTGCATGCACCTCCTCGGCCGTGCGGTCGGCCGGCGCGTCGCGGCTGTCGACCACGAGATCGGCTTCGGCATAGACCGGATAGCGCACGGCCATCAGGCGCTCCAGCGTGCCGCGCGGGTCGCCGTTCTTCAGCAGCGGCCGGTTGGTGCGCCGCGACACGCGCTCGAACAGCACGTTGAGGTCGGCGCGCAGCCAGATGGTGGTCGCCTTCTCGCGCATCACGGCCCGGGTCAGCGGGTCCATGAAGGCGCCGCCGCCGGTCGCCAGCACGTGCGGCGGCCCGTCGAGCAGGCGCTGGATCACGCGGCGCTCGCCGGCGCGGAACGCCGCCTCGCCGAAGCGCTCGAAGAATTCCTCGATGCTGCAGCCGGCCGCCGCCTCGATCTCGGTGTCGGCGTCGACGAAGGGCAGGCCCAGCCGCTGGGCCAGGCGTTTGCCGATGGCGCTCTTGCCCGCGCCCATCAGCCCGACCAGGGCGACGGTGCGGACAATGGCGGGATTCGCCGCGGCGGGGCGCTGATCGTCCACGATTTCGGCCGATTCTGCGATGATTCTCAACATGTTGCGCGCATACGCGCGTTGCCTGTCTTGCTTCTGCGGAGTAGTGTCCCGCCCTATATCGCCGCTTGGCCGTGATCGCACAAGCGGCGGCGTGAGGCGCGCCCCATGCCGGCGCGCCCCGGTTCATCCCTCTCTATCCACCTGCGAGTACCGACAATATGTCGAGACTGGGCTTCGGTACGATCCTCCTCGGCTTTCTCCTGGTGCTGGCACTGGCCGGCTTCGTGATGCTGGCGATCATCGACGTGCCGCCCCCCACGCGCAGCATCGAGATCCAGATCCCCCATGACCGCTTCTCGCGCTAGCGCCGTCGTCGCGACGCTGGTCGGCTGCGTGCTGTCCTGGGGTGCCGTGCAGGCCCAGGACACGCCGCAGCGACACGTCATGCCGCCGTCGGCGCCAAGCAATCCGCTCGACCGGATCGGCCTGGTCGACACGCGCAGCGCCGGGGTCCCGGGCTGGACGTGGCACGGCACGTCGATGGCCGAAGCCCGCGCCCTGGTCCTGGGCCTGCCTTCGGCGCCCCAGTCGCGGGTCCTGCGCGACCTGCAGTTCCGCCTGCTCACTGCGGGGCCGGCGCCGCCCCGGCCCGATGGCGCGCTGCCGCTCCTGTTCAGCCTGCGCGTCGAGAAGCTGGCGGCGATGGGCGAGGCCGAGAACGCCCACGAGCTGCTGCGCCTGGGCAGCGGCGGCGAAGGACCGATGACGGCGCAGATCGTGACCGAGGCGCTGATGCGCGCGCGACAGCGCGACAGCGCCTGCGGGCGCGTCAAGGCGGCGGTCGAGCACATCGACAAGACGTGGTGGCGCCAGGCGGCGGTCGTCTGCCATCTGCACGCGCGCCGCAACGAGGCGGCGCGCGCCGGGCTCGATGCCCTGCGCGGCCAGGGGGACGCCGGCTTCATCGCGCTGGCGGATCGGATCCTGAACGGCGCAACGGCGCCGTCGGTGAGCCCGACCGAGGACGGCCTGATCCTGGCGCTGATCGACATCGCCGGCCTGCCGACGCCGCTGACCGGCTCCGATTCGCCGGGCGTGCTGCGTGCGGCGATCGAGAACCGGGCCATCCCCCTGGCGCATCGCGTCGAGATCGCCGAGCGCGCCGAGCGCGCCGGCGTGACCGAGCCGGACCGGCTCGCCGAGTTCTATGGCGAGCTCTCGCGCGGGCTGAAGGAATCGGCGGCGACCTCGCCGACGGCCTGGCGCGCGGTGGTCTTCGCCCAGGCGCAGGGTGCGGCGAGCAACGAGCAGCGCGTCATCCTCGCCCACCGGCTCTATCAGGTGTCGTACGACACCGCGGGCAGCGCCATCCGCGCGCTGTCCCCGGCGATCGCCGCGGCACGGCCGACGCCGGCGCATGCCGAGTTCGCCGCCGCGGGGCTGCGCGCCGTGCTGACCCTGGAGCGCTTCGATCGCGCCGCCGAGTGGTTCGCGGCGGCACGGGCCGGCGCCGCGCAGCAGACCGATGATCGCGTGGCGCTGCTGGCGCCGCTGGCCGCCATCGCCGGGCTCGGCAACCGCGTGCCGCTCGATCCCGAGCTGATGCAGCGCCGCGCCGCGCTGCGCCCGCGCACCGCGCCGACCCTGCATGCGGTGCTGTCGGCGATGAACGCGGCCTCGCGCGACGCACTGGCCTCGCTCGCGCCCAGCGCCGCCGAGGACACATCCGATCCGGCGATCGCCGCGCTGCTCGCCGCCGCGCAGGCCGAGCGCTTCGCCGAGACGATCTGCCGGGCCGCCGCGCTGGCCGGATCGACGCCGCTGGCCAGCCTGGAGCCGGCGAAGGTCGCGGCCATCCTGCGCGCCTTCATGCGCATCAAGCGTGTCGATCTGGCGCGCTCCTTCGCGCTCGAATACGCGATCCTGGCGGGGCTGTAGCCATGGCCGCCCGCCCGCGTGCCCCCGCCCGGCTGCGCGATCGTCGCGGCCGCCGCCCGCGCGAGGGCCCGCCGCGCGACCCGCAGGTCGAGATGTTCATCGAGATGCTGGTCGCCGAGCGCGGCGCGGCGCGCAACACCGAGCAGGCCTATGGCCGCGACCTCGACGACCTGACGGGCTTCCTGGCGCGGCGCAGGATGCGGCCGCTCGACGCCGACACCGATGCGCTGCGCGCCTACATCGCCAGCCTGCGCCACGCCGGCATGGGCGCCGGCACCGCGGCACGGCGGCTCTCGGCGATCCGCCAGTTCTATCGTTTCCTGCTGGCCGACGGCCGCCGCCCCGACGATCCCTCGGCGACGCTCGATTCGCCCAAGCTCGGCCGGCCGCTGCCCAAGGTGCTGTCGACCGGCGAGGTCGCCGCCCTGATCCAGGCGGCGCACCGACGCGACGCGACCGAGGGCCTGCGGCTCGCCGCGCTGCTCGAGCTGCTCTACGCCGGCGGGCTGCGCGTGTCGGAGCTGGTGAGCCTGCCGCTGGCCGCCGTCGAGCGCGACCCGCGCGCGCTGATCGTGCGCGGCAAGGGCAACAAGGAGCGCCTGGTGCCGCTGGGCGAGCCGGCGCGCGCGGCGATCTTCGCCTGGCTGGGCGCGCGTGGCGCGACGCTCAAGCCCGACCAGTCCTCGCCCTATCTCTTCCCTTCGCGCGCCGCCGAAGGCCACCTCACCCGCCAGCGCTTCGGCCAGCTGCTCAAGGAGCTGGCGATCGAGGCCAATCTCGACCCGCGCCGCGTCTCGCCGCACGTGCTGCGCCACGCCTTCGCCAGCCATCTGCTGGCGCATGGCGCCGACCTGCGCAGCGTGCAGATGATGCTCGGCCACGCCGACATCGCCACGACGCAGATCTACACCCACGTGCTCGACGAGAAACTCAAGGCGCTGGTCCAGGACCACCATCCGCTGGCGGGCGGCGGCACGCCGGACAAGGAGTAGCGCGGAAGGCTATTTCAGGGAGCCGAGCAGCGGCGATGCGAACCACGCCGCGAGGGAGACGAGCGCGACGGACAGAATGTTCATGGCAATTCCCGCGCGCACCATATCGACGACGCGCACGTGACCTGTCGCGAAGACGAGCGCGTTGGGTGGCGTCGCCACCGGCAGCATGAAGGCGCAGCTCGCGGCCATGGCCACCGCCGCCGACAGGGTCACGACATCCATGCCGTGGGCGCCGGCGATCGCGCCGACGATCGGCAGGAACGCCGCGACCGTCGCGGTATTGCTGGCGAGCTCGGTCAGCACGACGACGCTCGTCGTCAGCACGAGCAGGAACGCGGGCGCCGGCATGCCCTCCAGGCCGGCCAGGCCGCCGCCGATCCAGGCGGCGAGCCCGCTGGAATCGATCGCCGCGGCCAGCGACAGGCCGCCGCCGAACAGGATCAGGATCTGCCAGGGGATGTCGCGCGTTTCGCGCCAGACCAGCAGGAAGCGGCGATCGGCAGGCTCGCCGCTGGGGATCACGAACAGCAGCGCGGCGCACAGCAGCGCGATGCCGGGATCGCTCAGCCCCTCGAGGCCCGGCAGGCGGTTGAGGAACGGCCGGCCCACCCACAATCCCGCCGCCAGCAGGAAGAGCGCGCCGAGGCGCCGCTGGGGGGCCGTGAGGCCGCGCCCGACCGACCCTTGCCCGAGCACGCCACCGTCTCCGTCGAGCTTCGCGAGACTGTGCCCGAGCGGAAAGACCAGGCGGGTCAGGATCAGCCAGGCGAGCGGCAGGAAGACCGCGACCAGCGGCATGGCCATCGCCGACCACGCGACGAACGACAGATCGATGTGGTGTCGCTCCAGCAGATAGCCCGCCAGCAGCGCGTTGGGCGGCGTGCCGATCAGCGTGCCGACGCCGCCGATGCTCGCCGCGTAGGCGAGGCCAAGCATCAGCGCGCGGGCGAAGCGCCGGGCGTCCTCGCCGGGTCCGGCGGCTTCCTCGACGGCGGCGATGATCGACGATGCCACCGGCAGCAGGAGCACGACCGCCGCGGTGTTGCTGATCCACATCGACAGGAAGGCCGCCGCGCACATGACGCCGAGAACCAGTCGCCGCGGCCCGCCGCCGATCGATCGCACGGCGACATGCGCCATGCGCACGTGAAGCCCCCACCGACTGGCCGCCGCCGCCAGGAGGAAACCGCCGAGAAAGAGATAGACGAGCGGGTTGGCGTACGGCGCCGCGGCGCCGCCGATGTCGGCGATGCCCATGATCGGCAGCACGATCAGCGGCAGCAGCGCCGTGACGGCGATCGGCACCGGTTCGGTGCTCCACCAGATCGCCATCATCAGGGCGAGGCCGAGCGTGCGCCAGCCGGCGACCGGCAGCCCGGCGGGCGCCTCGATGACGAGCGTGGCGCCGAATGTCACGATCCCCGCGACCAGCCCGATGGCCGCCGGCAGGCTCAACAGCGGCGCGGGAGTCGTGCTGCGTTCCATGACGGGCGACACTAACGCGTATTGCGCGTGGATCGAATCACTCTGTCATGCCGAGCGCAGCGGGGGAATCCAGCAGGGGCACGTGTTCGGGCTTGGCTCTGACCGAACGAATCGCCGAGGCGAAACAGCGCGCCCGCGGCCCGTCCCGCGCTTCGCGTGGATCGCCCTGGCTTGCTATCGTGCCCGCGACGCACGCACGCCGCTCGCCGCTTCGGAGACAACGCCTTGACCGTCACGGACCTCGCCTCCCTGCTCGGCGGCCTCGGCCTGTTCCTGCTCGGCATGTGGATGATGACCGACGGCCTGAAGCTGGCGGCCGGCAGCGCCCTGAAGAGCATTCTCGAGACCTGGACGAGCTCCGCCGCCCGCGGCTTCATGACCGGCGTGCTGATCACGGCGATCGTGCAATCCTCGAGCGCCGTGACCGTCGCCGCCGTCGGCTTCGTCAACGCTGGCCTGCTCACCCTCAAGCAGGCGCTCTGGGTGGTCATCGGAACCAATGTCGGCACCACGATGACCGGCTGGCTGGTCGCGCTGGTGGGCGTCAAGGTCGAGGTCGGCGCGCTCGCGCTGCCGCTGATCGGCATCGGCATGCTGCTGCGCATGGCGGCGCGCGGACGGGTCGAGCTGGCCGGCGCGGGACAGGCGCTCGCCGGATTCGGCGCCTTCTTCCTCGGCATCAGCGTGCTGCAGGACGGGTTCGCCGGCATGTCCGGCCGCATCACGGAGCTCAATCTCGAGCACTACGACTGGTCGACGATCGCCGCCTTCTTCGGCCTCGGCGCCCTGCTCACCGTCATGACCCAGTCGTCGAGCGCGGCGATCGCCCTGACGTTGACCGCGAGCGCCACGGGCGGCGTGCCGCTGCCGCTGGCCGCCGCCGCCGTCGTCGGCACGAATGTCGGCACGACCTCCACCGCCCTGTTCGCGGCGCTCAATGCGACGCCTCCGGCCCGGCGCGTGGCCAGCGCGCACATCCTCTTCAATGTCATGACCGGCGTTGTCGCCATGGCGCTGCTGCAGCCGCTGCTGTTCGCGTGCCGGCTTGTCGCGGGGTGGACGGGCGCGGGCGACGACGTTCCGACGACCCTGGCGCTCTTCCACACCGGCTTCAACCTGCTGGGCGCGGCGCTGATGTGGCCGGCCGGCGAGCGCATCGTGCGCCAGCTGGAGCGGCTGTACGTTTCCGCCGCCGAGAAGCTCGCGCAACCGCGCTTCCTCGACGCGACACTGATCGGCGTGCCGACGCTGGCGCTGCGCGGTCTGGTCCTGGAACTGGAGCGCATGACCGACATCGCCTTCCGCGCCGCGCGCGTGCGGATCGCCGCGATGCCCGGCGCCCACGCCATGCCGACGGGCGAGCGCGACGCGCTGGCGCAGCTCGCGCGTCAGGCCCGGTCGTTCATCGGCAGGCTCAGCGGCAACCCGCTGCCCGAGGACGTCGTCGCCGCCCTGCCGGATCTCATCCGGGCAACGCAGCATCTCGACGATCTCGGCGCCCTCACCCCTGGCCTGGCGGCCGCCCCGCCGCGGGCCGATATCGCCATGCGCAACGAATGGCAGGAGCTGCGGGCGGCCGCCCTGCACAGCCTCGAGATGCGTTCCGGGGTCGAGGCAGCGTCATTCGACGACGAGATCCGGCGAGTGGACACCGCCTATCAGCGCGTGAAGGCCGACCTGTTGCGGACCTGCGCCGCCGGCCTGCTGCCTGTCGAGGCAATGGAGGACGCGCTGGACCAAGCGCGGACATTGCGGCGTAGCGCCGACGTGGCGATCAAGGCGCGGCGGCGGCTGTCGGCGTGGGTCGAACGCGTCGGCGCCCATCCCCAGGATGGCGCCGAGGCGCCGGCGGGTGACGGGACACGCCATTGACTCAAGCCGGCCTTTCCCTCTTATTGCGCCGCACCTTCGCAAGTGCAGCATAGGGAAAGAGCCCCATGAGCTTCACGATCGCCGAGCCGGCGCCCGCGCGCCTGAACCGCAGCGAGCTGGCCGTTCCGGGCAGCCGGGTCGAGCTGTTCGAGAAGGCCGCCAGGGGCCCGGTCGACGTGATCTTCCTCGACCTCGAGGACGCCGTGGCGCCCGACGCCAAGGACCAGGCGCGCAGGAACGTCATCCAGGCGC
Source organism: Alphaproteobacteria bacterium (assembly GCA_019635875.1). NCBI lineage: Bacteria > Pseudomonadati > Pseudomonadota > Alphaproteobacteria > Alphaproteobacteria bacterium. The sequence goes on along the minus strand of JAHBYP010000007.1, from coordinate 231,471 downwards.
TCAACGAGGTCGACTGGCGCGGCAAGACCCTGTCGCTGCGCATCAACGGGCTCGACACCCACTGGATGTACCGCGACGTGATCGACGTGCTGGAGGGCGCGGTCGACAAGCTCGACCTGATCATGATCCCCAAGGCCGGCACCGCCGCCGACATCTACGCGCTCGACATGCTGGTCACCCAGATCGAGACCGCGACGAAGGCGAAGAAGCGCATCGGCTTCGAGATGATCATCGAGACCGCGCTCGGCATGGCCAACGTCGAGGCCATCGCCGGCGCCAGCAAGCGCAACGAGTCGCTGCATTTCGGCGTCGCCGACTACGCCGCCTCGACCAAGGCCAAGACGGTGAACATCGGCGGCCCGCACCCGCAATACGGCGTGCTCACCGACAAGGATTCCGAGGGCAGGCGCGACTTCGTCTGGGCCGATCCCTGGCACTACGCGATCTCGCGCATGGTGGTGGCCGCCCGCGCCCATGGGCTCAGGCCAATCGACGGGCCGTTCGGCGATTTCTCCGACCCCGAGGGCTTCCGCGCCCAGGCCAACCGCGCCGCGGTGCTGGGCTGCGAGGGCAAATGGGCGATCCACCCCTCGCAGGTGGCGCTGGCCAACGAGGTGTTCGGGCCCTCGAAGGAGGAACTGGCCAAGGCCAGGCGCGTTCTGGACGCCATGGTCGAGGCCCAGGCCGCCGGCAAGGGCGCGGTGGCATTGGACGGAAAACTGATCGACAATGCCTCGATCAAGCAGGCAGAAGTCCTGCTCGGCATGGCGCGCCGTCTCGGGATCACGGCCTGAGGCCAGCGTCGGGCCATCCCGGGAGTAGAAGCGCCGTATGCCGACCTATCTCGACTTCGAGAAGCCCATCGCTGACCTTGAAGGCAAGATCGCCGAGCTGAGGCATCAGGGCAGCGGCGAGTCCGAGGGCATCGACATCGCCGACGAGGTCAGCAAGCTGCAGGCCAAGGTCGACCGCCAGATCCGCGCCACCTACGCCAAGCTCACCGCCTGGCAGCGCGTGCAGGTGGCGCGCCACCCCGAGCGGCCGCACGCCACGCACTACATCGCCGGCCTGGTCGAGGAGTTCACGCCGCTGGCCGGCGATCGCGGCTACGCCGAGGACGCTGCGATCATGGGCGGGCTGGGCCGCATCGCCGGCCGCCCGGCGGTGATCATCGGCCAGGAGAAGGGCGACGACACCGAATCGCGGGTGAAGCACAATTTCGGCATGGTGAAGCCAGAGGGCTACCGCAAGGCGCAGCGCCTGATGCAGCTGGCCGACCGCTTCGGCCTGCCGGTGGTGACCTTCGTCGACACCGCCGGCGCCTATCCCGGCATCGACGCCGAGGAGCGCGGCCAGGGCGAGGCGATCGCCCGCTCGATCGAGGTCTGCCTCGATCTGCGCGTGCCCCTGGTGAGCCTGGTGATCGGCGAAGGCGGCTCGGGCGGCGCCATCGCCATCGCCGCCGCCAACCGCGTGCTGATGATGGAGCACGCGGTCTATTCGGTGATCACCCCCGAGGGCTGCGCTTCGATCCTGTGGCGCTCGGCCGACAAGGCGCAGGAAGCCGCCGAGGCGATGCGCATGACGTCGGACGACCTGAAAAAGCTCGCGGTCTGCGACGAGATCGTGCCCGAGCCCGTCGGCGGTGCGCACCGCGACCCCGAAGCCGCGGTCAAGGCCGCCGGCGACGCCATCGCACGCCACCTCGCCGACCTCGAATCGCTCGACGGCGACACCGTGCGCCGCGCGCGGCGGGACAAGTTCCTGGCGATGGGCCAGATCGGGTTGTAGTCGCACATCATTTGTGGGCTGTCTTCGGGCCGCGCCGCTCCAGCGGCGCTCATGATGCGTCGCTGGAGCGACGCGGCCCAAACGCGCTGAAAGCCGCTGCCTGGACGGTGCGCGCCCGGGAGCCTCAGCTTCCGCCCGCCACCTGCAGCCGCAGGATCAGCACGTTGATCTCGTCCTGCAGCCGCGCGAACCGGCCGCGCAGGGTGGTGATCTGCGCCGCGGTGTAGGCGTATTCCGGCACGTTGGAGTCGCCGGCGGTGAAGCCGGTCGGCACCAGGTAGCTGCCGTCAAGCGCGCCGGGGCGGAACAGCACGGCGATGCCGTGCACCACGTCGTCGCGGCGCTGGGCGGCGTGGCCGCAGGCCTCGATCAGGCGGCGACAGGTCGCGCTGTCCTCGCTCTCGCCGTCGGCGAAGCGCATCTGCGCCGCCGCGCCCAGCCGGGCGTGGCGCGCGCGCGGATCGCGGTCCGAGGCGTAGACGCTCCAGGCGGTGTGCGGCGCGGCGCCGTCGAGCGCGGCGTAGAGCCGACCGAGCGCGATCTCGACCATCGACCATTCGCTGAGCGCGCGGCCGACGGCGACATAGATGTCGTCGACGTCGATGTCGCCATGGCGATTGGCTGTCGGCCGGGACCAGAAACGCGGGTCGAGTACATCGTCGGACGACACGGGGGACGACACGGGCAACCATGGAGGTGGTGGAACGCGGTGCCCACTCTATCGCAAAGCTAGGGCGACGCGCGCGGAATCAGATTCGCCCGTCACCCTGGGCGTAGCGATCACTCTGTCATCCCGAGCGCAGCGAGGGATCCAGGCCAACCGTAGATCCCTCGCTGCGCTCGGGATGACAGTTGGATCGGATCGGCCTATGCCTTGGCGACACGCTTGCGGCGCAGGCGGTCGTATTGCGGGTTGAACTTGGGCTCGGCGCCGACCAGCTCGGAGACGAAGCGCAGCTGCGGCACGTGGCGGCCGAGCACGGCGAGGCAGACGGTGAGCGGCGTGCTCAGCATCAGGCCGATGCCGCCCCACACCGCGCCCCAGAAGGCGGCGGCGAGCAGCAGCACCAGCGGCGACAGCCCGGCGCGGCTGCCGTAGAGGATCGGCTCGACGAGGTTGCCGATCACCAGCTCCAGCCCGAGGAACAGCACCAGCACGAGGATCGGTACCAGCCAGCCATCGCCCACGGCGATGGCCACGAGAAGCGGGCCGATCGAGGCCAGCGGCACGCCGGCATAGGGCACCAGGCGCAGCACGGCGCCGACCAGGCCCCAGAGCAGCGCGTTGGGCACGCCCAGCGCGAACAGGCCCAGCCCGATGACGACGCCGAAGGTGGTGTTGAGCGCCAGCATGGCCTGCAGGTAGCGGCCGATATTGAGCACGATGTCGTCGAAGGCGGCGCGTACGTGCTCCATGCGGCTCTCGCCGAAGGAGCGCGACAGGCGGTGGGCGAATTGCTCGTGCTCGAGCAGCAGGAAGACCAGCAGCAGCACGGCCAGGCCCAGGCTGATCGCCGGATGGGCGATGCGGCCGATGATGCCGCCGGCGATCTCGCCCGGCGTCAGCGGCGGCGCCTGCACCTGCACCGCGACCGGCGGCGCGCCGCCGTCGGGCGGCCTGGGCGCCGGCGCGGCGCTCTTCTCCAGGTCGCGGCCCAGGCGCTGCAGGGTGGCGGCGGCCTGGCCGATCACACCCTCCTCGGGCAGGTCGCGGGCGATGGCGCGCAGCTTCACGCGCATGGAGAATTCGTATTTCGGCAGGTCGCGCGCGAGATCGGCGACCTGGGTGCCGATCACCGCGGCGACGAAGGTGAAGCCGCTCACCAGCAGGCTGACACAGAGGACCACGGTGGCCACGCGCGGCACGCCGGCGTGCTTCAGCCGTTGCACCAGCGGCGCCAGGGTGGCGGCCAGCAGCCCGGCCGCCGCCAGCGGCACCAGCAGATCGGCGCCGTAAACCAGGCCGGCGATGACCAGCGCGCCGCAGATGAGGAAAGCCGCCAGCGGCACGAAGGCCGACGAAAGGAACGTCGAGCGCATCAGGCAGTCCGGTGACGGGACGCGGGCATCGCGACCCCCCAGACAACGCCCGGCGCGGCCAAAGGTTCAGCGGCCACAATCCGGACATCGGCCCGCCGTCGACGTCGTTGGGGCGGCGGCGCGCCCGCTCACATGACCGGCGTTTCCCAGCTGTCCTCGGCGACGATGCTGCGATCGACCTCGCGGCCGCCCTCGAAGATGCGGAACCACTTCATGCGCACGCTCGACTCGCCCCAGTGGCCGGCCAGCATGACGGCGCCGAGATAGGTGCGCAGACTGTCGAAGACCATGCCGCGAACGCCATCGACGACGTACAGGCGACCGCCCATGCGCAGCATGACGAAGTGGTGGGTGCGTCGCACGGGGCTGAGCTCGCGCACGGTCTTGGCATTCGGCGCATCCGGCGAGCCCTCGACCAGGATGGGCTGCAGCTCCGGATAGTTGCGCCAGGCGTCGCGCAGCAACGTGGCCAGCGTGTAGGTCTCGTAGACCCCGTGCGCGCCGCGCTTCTGGCCGAGCTGATAGCGGCTGAGGCCGCTTGTCGCCGCCGGCATGACCCGGCCGGTGCACAACCAGTTGGCAACCGCTTCGGCGATCTGACCGCTGGCGAAGGCCGGGCCGTCCTGTGGGAACGAGCGGGCCAGCATCCAGTTGCGCTCGTACGAAGGCGCCCGGGCGATGCCCGCCGACAGCAGATTGGTGCAGCGCTCCACCAGCTTGCGCCGCGGCCCGCGGGTCGAGCGCTCGACGGACGAGCGCACCGGATCCTGAAGGCCGTCGATCCCGGAGAAGTCCCGGGCGCCCATGGCGACGATTTGCATGGCGTGATCTCCCTTTTGCACCTGTCGCCACCTTGCGCCGGCCGTGTCACGTTCCCATCTCGCGGGCGTGCCTTTCATGTCTCGTGTGTAACGCCGTCAGGAATTGTCCGCATCGCGCTGCAGCAACGGGGCAAGGGCTTGATCGGGCTGGGGAATTGCCCCCTCGGAAGGGCATGCCAGCAAGCGGAATATCGCGACGATTGCGCGCTTGCAGCGCTGTAGCCGCCCTGCCATCCTCCGCTCCCCCGGCGTCCCGCCGGGGTTTCCACGTTTGGATTTTGTGATGACGTCCGCTTCCGGCCAGCAAGTACCCGATACCACCGTTTCCGTTCGCGAGGCGTTCGGCATCGACAGCGACATGAAGGCCCCCGCCTTCAAGACGCCGACCGAGCACGTTCCGGTGCTCGATCCCGACTACCTGTTCGACCACGACACGACGCTCGCGATCCTGGCCGGCTTCGCCCACAACCGACGTGTGATGATCCAGGGCTATCACGGCACCGGCAAGTCGACGCATATCGAGCAGGTCGCGGCGCGGCTGAACTGGCCGTGCATCCGCGTCAACCTCGACAGCCACATCAGCCGTATCGACCTGATCGGCAAGGACGCCATCGTCCTGAAGGACGGCAAGCAGGTGACCGAGTACCGCGAGGGCATCCTGCCCTACGCGCTGCAGTCGCCGACCGCCCTGGTGTTCGACGAGTACGACGCCGGCCGCGCCGACGTGATGTTCGTGATCCAGCGCGTGCTGGAGGTCGAGGGCAAGCTCACCCTGCTCGACCAGAACAAGGTGATCCGCCCGCACCCCTCGTTCCGGCTGTTCTCGACGGCCAACACCGTCGGCCTGGGCGACACGACCGGCCTCTATCACGGCACGCAGCAGATCAACCAGGGCCAGATGGACCGTTGGTCGATCGTCACGACCCTGAACTACCTGCCGCACGACCAGGAAGTCGGCATCGTGCTCGCCAAGTCGAAGACCTACGACACCGATGCCGGCCGCAAGACCGTCAACAACATGGTGGCGCTGGCCGACCTGACGCGCGCGGGCTTCATTGCCGGCGACATCTCGACCGTGATGTCGCCGCGCACGGTGATCACCTGGGCGCAGAACGCCGAGATTTTCGGCGACATCGGCTTCGCCTTCAAGCTGACCTTCCTCAACAAGTGCGACGAGGTCGAGCGCACCACCGTCGCCGAGTACTACCAGCGCTGCTTCGGCAAGGAGCTGCCGACCGGCCACGGCAAGGCCAAGCTGCACTGAGGCGCGGGAGCGCGTCGTGGCGACAACCAGCAAAGACTCGACCCCGATCGAGGAATTCCGGCGGCTGACGTCGGCGACCATGCGCGCCATCTCGCGCAAGGACGTCAACGTCACTTTCGTGCCCGACGGCGGCACCGCCATGGGCAACGAGGCGCGCATCACCGTGCCGGCGCGCGACCTGCCGGCCGAGGATGTGGCGCGCGCCCGTGGCGAGGCCGATTCGATGGCGCTGAAGATGCGCCATCACGATCGCAAGCTGCATCTGCGCCGCATGCCCAGTGGCGAGGCGGCGCGCGCCGTCTACGACGTGGTCGAGCAGGTGCGCGTCGAATCGCTGGGCGCGCGCAAGATGCCCGGCGTGGCGCAGAACCTCGACCAGCTGTGGACCGAGCGCTGCGAGCAGCGCGGCTATCGCCGCGTGCGCTCGAAGGACGACGCGCCTTTCGCCGAGGTCGTCGGCCTGATGGTGCGCGAGAAGCTGATGGGCACGCCGATGCCCGAGGCGGCGCGCGACATGGTCGAGCTGTTCCGCGACGAGATCGAGAAATCCGCCGGCAAGGATTTCGAGCGCCTGGCCGAGACCACGACCAACCAGGACAATTTCTCGCGCGCGCTGCGTCGCCTGATCCGCGACCTGCACTTGAGCGACGACGCGATGGACCTCGAGGACGAGTCCAACGAGGACCAGGACCAGAGCGAGAATCCCGACGGCGAAAGCAACGAGACCGGCGAGGACGGCCAGGACTCCTCGGAGACGCACGGCTACGGCGCCACCGGCGAGGAGACCGACGACACCCAGGACCAGGACGACAGCTCGGAGACCACCGCCGACCAGGCGCAGACCGAGATGCAGATGGGCTCGGGCGACGAGGACGAGCCGGGCCGCGCCGAGCGTCCGTGGCTGCCGCCGGGCGCGCTCAGCAACGAGCCGCACGGCCAGCAGTACCACGCCTACACCAACAAGTTCGACGAGGTGGTCGATGCGCCCGATCTGTGCGACGCCGATGAGCTGGCGCGCCTGCGCCAGCACCTCGACCAGCAGCTCTCGCACCTGCAGGGCGTGATCGGCAAGCTGGCCAACCGCCTGCAGCGCCGGCTGATGGCGCAGCAGAACCGCTCCTGGGAGTTCGACCTCGACGAGGGCATGCTCGACGGCGCGCGGCTGGCGCGCATCGTCGCCAACCCGACGCAGCCGCTGTCCTACAAGCAGGAGAAGGACACCAATTTCCGCGACACCGTGGTGTCGCTGCTGATCGACAATTCCGGCTCGATGCGGGGACGGCCGATCACGGTGGCGGCGATGAGCGCCGATATCCTGGCGCGCACGCTGGAGCGCTGCGGCGTGAAGGTCGAGCTGCTGGGCTTCACGACGCGCGCCTGGAAGGGCGGCCAGAGCCGCGAGCAGTGGCTCGCCGCCGGCAAGCCGGCAAACCCGGGCCGCCTCAACGACCTGCGCCACATCGTCTACAAGAGCGCCGACGCGCCGTGGCGCCGCGCGCGCAAGAACCTCGGCCTGATGCTGCGCGAGGGCATCCTCAAGGAGAACATCGACGGCGAGGCGCTGCTGTGGGCGCACAACCGCCTGATCCCGCGCACCGAGGAACGCAAGATCCTCATGGTGATCTCCGACGGCGCGCCGGTCGACGATTCGACCCTGTCGGTCAACCCCGGCAACTATCTCGAACGCCACCTGCGCGACGTGATCGACTGGATCGAGCTGCGCTCGCCGGTCGAGCTGGTGGCCATCGGCATCGGCCACGACGTTACCCGCTACTACAAGCGCGCCGTCACCATCGTCGACGCCGACCAGCTCGGCGGCACGATGATGGAGCAGCTCGCCTCGCTGTTCGACGAGGAAGGCGACGCGCGCACCGCCGACGCCTCGCGCCGCGCCGGCCGCAAGATCAGCGCCGCCATCTCCGCCGGGTCGCGCCGGCACTGAGTGTCATCCCGAGCGCAGCGAGGGATCCAGGCTACTCTGGATCCCTCGCTGCGCTCGGGACGGCAGGCGTGCTAGAATCGCCGTCCCTCTGAGCCGGTTCCCGCCGGCCAACGAATCGGCGAACCATGCCGCTGCACGCCGCCGCGATCTTCCTCGGCTCGTTCCTGCTGTTCCTCGTCCAGCCGCTGGTGGCGCGGCAGATGCTGCCGTGGTTCGGCGGCGCCGCCTCGGTGTGGACCGTGTGCATGGTCTTCTTCCAGGTGGCGCTGCTGGCGGGCTACGCCTATGCCCATCTCGTCATCCGCCATCTCGCGCCCCGGCCGCGCGCCGTGCTGCACCTGGCACTGCTGACGCTCAGCCTGCTGTGGCTGCCGATCTCCGCCGACGCCTCGTGGAAGCCCTCGGGCGAGGACGCACCGGCGCCACGCATCCTGCTCTTCCTGCTCGCCACCATCGGCCTGCCCTTCGCGCTGCTGGCGGCCAACGGGCCGCTGGCCCAGGCCTGGTTCGCGCGCGCGAGGCCCGGCGTCAGCCCCTATCGGCTCTTCGCGCTCTCCAACCTCGCCTCGCTGCTGGCGCTGCTCGGCTATCCCGTGCTGCTCGAGCCGTGGCTCGCCACCGCCGGACAGGTCTGGGTCTGGTCCGGCCTGTACATGGTCTTCGCCGTCGTGCTCGCCGTCACCGCCTCGCTCGACGCGCGGCTGCCGGCGGCCGACGCCAAAGGCGCCACCAAAACCAGTAGCGCGCCGCCGCCGGGCGCGCGCGACTACCTGGTGTGGACCGGGCTGGCCGCCCTGGGCTCCGTCCTGCTGCTGGCGGTCACCAACCACCTGACCCAGGACGTCGCCTCGTTCCCGCTGCTGTGGGTCGTGCCGCTGGCGCTTTACCTCGTCAGCTTCATCCTCTGCTTCGAGCGCGAGCGCGCCTATCGTCTGCCGCTTTACGCCATCCTGTTCATCGCGGTCGTCGTCTGCTTCGCCCTCGCCCGCGGCGTGCCCGGCCTGAAGGACAGCCTGCCGGCGCAGCTCGTCGTCTCGGCCGGCCTGGTCTTCGTCGGCTGCATGATCTGCCACGGCGAGCTGGCGCAGATGCGCCCGGCGCCGCGCCATCTCACCGGCTTCTATCTCACCGTCGCCGCCGGCGGCGCGCTGGGCGGCCTGCTGGTCGGCGTCGCAGCACCGCTGCTGCTGCCCAACTACTTCGAGCTCGACGTCGCGCTCGCCGCCCTGGTCGGCCTGATCCTGCTGCGCATCCGCGCCGGCAGGCCGGCCTCGCCGGTCTTCACCGCCGTCGCGCTGGGCGGGCCCCTGCTGCTTCTCGGCGCCCAGTTCTTCAGGGAGCACGCCGAGTCGGTGGTCTCCAGCCGCAATTTCTACGGCGTGCTGCGCCTGCTCGAGGTCGGCGCGAGCGCCAGATCGTGCACGGCACCATCATCCACGGCCGCCAGTTCCTGAGCCCCGGGCGCCGCCGCGAGGCCGCCGGCTATTACCGACGCGAGGGCGGCGGCGGCCGCGCCGTCGAGGCGCGGATGGAACACGGTCCCGCGCGCATCGGCGTGGTCGGGCTGGGCGCCGGCGCGCTCGCAGCCTATGGCCGCGACGGCGACACGATGCGCTTCTACGAGATCAACCCCGCCGTGATCGCCATGGCGAGGCGCGACTTCACCTATCTCGGCGACAGCAGGGCCGCCATCGAGACGGTGCTGGGCGACGCAAGGCTGGTGCTGGAGCGCGAGCCGCCGCAGCGCTACGACGTGCTGGCGATCGACGCGTTCTCCGGCGACGCGATCCCGGTGCACCTGCTGACCCTGGAGGCGCTCGACGTCTATCTGCGTCACCTCGCGCCTGAGGGCATCCTGGCCTTCCATGTCAGCAACAAGTTCCTGGTCCTGCCGCCGGTGGTGGGTGCACTCGCCAGGGCGCGCGGCCTGCAGGCGCGCTATGTCGGCGACCGCGATCCGGTGAGCGGCGCGGCGATCAGCGAATGGGTGCTGCTGTCGCGCAAGCCCGCGCCGCTGGCCCACGCCCGCATCGCGCCCGCCTCGAGCGAGGCGCCGGCCCGCGGCCCCGCCTGGACCGACGACTTCGCCGCGCCGCTGCTGGCGCTGAAGTGGTAGCCCTCAGAGATCGAAGCGCTCGCGGATCAGCTCGGCGCACGCGCTGGGCGGCATCGCCGCCGTGTCCACTTCGAGATCGTAGACGATCCCGCGATGGACGCGATCATGCTGCCAGCGCGCCAGGCCGATCTGCCGATCGCCGCGCGCACGCTCCCTGGCTTCGAGCACGTCGAGCGGCGCGAACAGCCCGACCAGGCGCAGGTCGACATCCTTCAGCAGGTCACGGTACTGCCGCACCGGGGCGGCGTCGAGCATCACCTCGTCGACGATGAGATCGTTGCCCTGCGCCGCCAGCGCGGCGATGGCGTGACGCATGCCCAGCATGGCACGCTCGAGCACGGGGCCGCCCTTGATGGCGATGACCGGCAGTCCGTCATGCTCCGCCCGCTCGAACACCAGGCCGTCGGGATGATCGAGCATGGCCGCAGGCAGCATCTCCAGGAACGCGTCCATGGCGACATGCAGGAACGGCCTGGTGGCGATCGCCTGGAGCGCGCGGGCCGTGGCGCTTTTGCCCACGCTGCCGACGCCGTTCAGGATGACGACCCGCGCTCGCGCCCGCGCCATCACTTCTCCGGCCGTCCCAGCTGCGAGACGAAGAACGCCACGGTGGCGTTCCACGCCACCTGGGCGTCGAGCTTGGCGTAGGCCTTGGCCAGCGGGTTGGCGAAGTTGCGGCCCGCCGGATAGTGGTGGACCTGGGTCAGCTTCGAGCCGATGCGGCGGAAGCGGTTCTCCATCTCGTAGCGCCAGGCCGGCCCGGCGACATCGTCGCGATCGCCGAAATGGGCGATGACGTGGTTGGGGTAGCGCTTGGCGTCCTCCTCGCTGAACTGCACGCGGCCGTAGAAGAACGCCATCGGGTGGATCAGGGTCTGCCGCGCCGCCGCCAGCGACCAGGCGCAGGACGGGCCGAAGGCGACCAGTCCCAGCCTGCGGTCGATGAAGTCGCGCGAGCGCAGCCAGTCCGCCCACATGGCGATGGCCTTGATCGCCGCGTCCTCGGCGATCGCCGTGCGCGCCAGCTCGGCCGCCTCGAGGTCGGTGCCGGCGGTCTTGCCGCGGAACAGATCGACGACCAGGGCGACATAGCCCTCGAAGGCCAGCGCGTCGGCGTAGACCTGCATCTGCGGCGTCACGCCGAAGCCGTCATGCACCAGCACGATGCCCGGTGCCGGCTTGGCCGGCAGCCTGGTCGGCGTCAGCTTGCCGGTGAACTCGCCGTGGCCGGGCACCGTGATCACGGCGGCATCCTCGGCCAGGGGCTGGCGGCGCCCCTGCGCCAGCACGGCGGGGGCCACGGCGGCCGCCGCGAGGCCGCCCAGCAGGCCGCGCCGGGCCATCCGTCGTCGTTCCGTCATGGGCGCGATTCTAGGCGTGGATTGATGGCCTCGCCATGGCACAATCGAGCCGTCCGTCTTGTCCTCCGAGACCCCAACCGCATGGTTCCGTCCCGCATCCGCGACATCGCGACCGGCTTGCCGGCGCTGGTCGTGGCTCTGTGGCTGGCGACTGCCTGCTCGACGGCCGCACGCGAGCCGGCGCCGGCCGTGGCGATCGAGATCGAGGCGCACGCCATCCCGCTCAACGTCGATGAGCCCACCGTCACCGAGGTGGGCAAGCTGCGCTGGCGTGGCGGGCTCGTGCTGACCTCGCCGGAGCCGCGTTTCGGTGGCTGGTCCGACCTCTGGATCGGCCAGGATGGCCGTGCCCTGCGCAGCGTCTCCGACGAAGGCTCATGGCTCGCCGCGACATTACGCTACGACAAGAGGGGCCACCTGGTCGGCGTCGCGTCGGGCATGGTCGGCTCGTTGCGCGGCGAGGACGGCCGGCTGCTGGCCGGAAAGCTCGCGACCGACGCCGAGGGCCTGGCGCGGCTGCCCGACGGCGGCTGGCTGGTGAGCTTCGAGCGCGACCACCGCGTGATGCACTACCCGCCCGGCGAGGAGAGCGCCGGCCAGGGATTGGCCGGCCGGTCGCGCCGCCTGACCACGCCGCCGGAGTTCCGCTGGCAGCCGGTGAATGGCGGCGTCGAGGCGATGGCGGTGCTGCCCGATCGCCGCACCGTGCTGCTCAGCGAGGCCGCGAGCGAACGGCCGGGGACAGTGGTCGGCTGGCTCGTCGACGCCAGCGCGACCTGGCACAAATTCCACTATCAGACGCGCGACGCCGATCATCGACCGACGTCGATGGCGCTGCTGCCCGACGGCGACCTGGTAGTGCTGGAACGCGCCTTCGATTTCGCGCGCGGCGCGCGCGTCGCGGTCAAGCGCCTGACGGTCGCCGACCTGCGGCCCAACACCGTAGTGCGCGGCGAGGAGCTGGCATGGCTGCGCCACCCGTTTTCGGTCGACAATCTCGAAGGCGTCGCCGCCGTTCACGGGCCGCGCGGCGGGACGCTGCTGTGGCTGCTGTCGGACAACAACTTCAACCCCCTGCAGCGCACCATCCTGCTGCATTTCGAGCTGACGCCGTGAGGCCAGCGCGCACCTCGCCTTCTCGCGGAGCGGGAAGTCGCCCGAAGGACGCAAGACGGCCGCGGGCGCGCGCCGCGCTTGCTCTCTCGGGCAGGGCGATCGCTTCCTTCTCCCCGCCTTCGCGGGGAGAAGGGCAGAACGCCATCTGCGGTCGCGCTGCCTGTCGCGGAAAGACTGGAGCCCGCCCATGACCCGCGTCCTCGCCGCCGGCGCGGTCATGCTGGGCGCCCTGCTGCTGTTCCTGGTGCAGCCGATCGTCGGTCGTCTGCTCCTGCCGCGCTTCGGTGGCGGATCGGCGATCTGGAGCGCCTGCCTGGTGTTCTTCCAGGTGATGTTGCTGCTGGGCTATGCCTACGCCGCCTTCGTCACGACGAAGTTCGGCTGGCGCAGGCAGCGCTGGCTGCACGCCGCCCTGGTCCTCGCCAGCCTCGCTGCGCTGCCGCTGGGCCTGAGCGGCAATTTCTCGGCCGACGGCACGATCGATCCGGCGCTCGGCATCCTGATCACCCTGGCGCTGGGCATCGGCCCCCCTTACGCCATCCTCGCCTCGACCAGCCCGCTGGTGCAGGGCTGGCTGGCGCGCGCCGGCGCCGCGCCGTGGCGGCTGTTCGCGCTGTCCAACGCCGCCTCGCTGGCGGCGCTGGTCGCCTATCCCTTCGTCATCGAGCCGGCGCTGGGACTGCAGGCGCAGACCTGGGTCTGGTCCGCCTGCTACGCCCTCTACGCTACCCTGATCCTCGCCTTCACCTGGCGCATCGTGCGGGCCGACGACATCGAGCCGGCCCCCGCGGCGCCGGCCAAGGACATGGGCATCGACACCGCGCCGTCGCCGCTGTGGATGATCGTGGTGCTGGCGGCGATCCCTTCGGCCCTGCTGGTCGCGGTCACCGAGTTCCTCACCCGGGACGTGGCGCCGGTGCCGATGCTGTGGATCCCGCCGCTGGCCGTCTATCTGCTGACCTTCGTGGCGTGGTTCGACGGCAGGTTGGGCTATGTGCGGCCGATGTGGCTGATCGCCGCCGCGTTGGCGACCGGTGCCATGGCGTGGACGCTGATCACCGACCCGTTCGGCTTCAAGCTCAAGCCCAACCTGCTGGTCTTCGTCGGCGGCTTGTTCATGGTCTGCCTGTTCTGCCACGGCGAGGTGTCGGCGCGACGGCCCGCCCCGTCGAAGCTCGGCCCCTACTACCTGGCGATGGCCCTGGGCGGCGCACTCGGCGGCCTGGCGATCGGCCTCGTGGCGCCGGTGGCGCTTCACGACCAGTACGATCTGGGCATCGTGCTGGCGCTGGTGGCCGTGCCGATGGCGCTCGCCATCCCGCGCCTCGAGTCGCGCATCATGGCCTGGTGGCGCTGGCGGCGCGGCAGGCCCATCGGCGCCGCCGAGTGGCTCGAGACCGCCGCGCTGCGCGGCATGGCCGCGGCGCTCGTCGTGCTGGTGTTCGGCAGCGGCGCCCTCGCGGTGTGGGATCGCTACGAGACCGACCGCTCGCGCACCGTCTCGGTGCAGCGCAATTTCTACGGCGTGCTGCGCGTCACCGAGAGCAACAAGGACACGCAGGACCACTCGCGCTCGCTGGTGCATGGCGCAATCCTGCACGGCTTCCAGATGATGGCGATCGAGCGCCAGCTGCAGGCCACCGGCTATTACCGCGAGGAATCCGGCATCGGCCGCGTGCTGCGCTCGCTGTCCGCGGCGCCACGGCGCATCGGCGTCGTCGGCCTGGGCAGCGGCGTGATGGCGGCCCACGGCCGCGCCGGCGACATCGTGCGCTTCTACGATATCGATCCCGTCGTGCCGATCGTGGCACGGCGCGACTTCACCTTCGTCAACCGCACGCCGGCCGTGGTCGAGATCGTGCCCGGCGACGCGCGCATCCGGCTCGAGCGCGAAGAGCCGCAGGAGTACGGCCTGCTCGCCATCGACGCCTTCAGCGGCGACGCGATCCCCATCCACCTGCTGACCATCGAAGCCTTCGACATCTACATGAAGCACGTCGCGCGCAACGGCGCGCTCGTGGTGCATGTCAGCAACAAGTTCTTCGACCTGGCGCCGCTGGTGGTGAACGCGGCCCAGCGGCGCGGCCTGTACGCCGTGCTGGCGCGCGACCTCGATACCAGCGGCTTCATCGTCAGCGACTGGATGGTGATCACGCGCGATCCGGCGCTGATCGATTCACCCATCCTCAAGCCCATCATCACGCCGGTGACTCCGCAGCCGCATTGGGGCGTGTGGACCGACGACCGGTCCAGCATCCTGCCGCTGATCAAGTGGTGAGCGGAAGCACGCCATCCGCCAGAGCCACGTGCGGCCAACAAGCGCAAATATCATCGCGAGATCAGCCAGGCATCCAGGCAGCTTCCCTGGTTCCCTCGCTGCGCTCGGGATGGCAGGGTGAATCTGATTCTGCGCGCGGCGCGTTGGCCAACAAAAAAAGGCCCGCTCGCGCGGGCCTCGTTCGTTCGATGCTGAATCTTGCGATCAGGCGGCAGCCTTGGCTTCCTTGCGGGCCTTAGCGGCGACGACGCGGCGCTTCAGCGCCTTCATCTCGTCGGAGAGCTTGGAGTTGCCGGTGCCCAGCAGGTAGGAATCGAGCCCGCCATTGTGCTCCAGGGTGCGGATGGCGCGCGGGGTCAGTCGCAGGCGCACGCTGTGGCCCAGGATGTCCGACAGCACCGAGGTGTCCTGCAGGTTGGGCAGGAAGCGCCGCTTGGTCTTGTTGTTGGCGTGGCTGACGATGTTGCCGACCTGGACGCTCTTGCCGGAGAGCTCGCAACGACGGGTCATGATACGGGTCCCGAAAAACGAAGAACCGGCCCGAGGGGCCGGCGTGCGGGCGGACTTGTACGCAACCGGGCCGGCGCGGTCAAGCAGCACCCGCCGGAGACGAAAATCCATTGAAAATCAGTCAGGTAGGCGCCACCAGGCGATACAGCACGTGGCGCCGCAGGCGATGGCCTTCGGGCAGCGCCGGGTGGTCGAAGTCGTCGGCCGGCTCGTGTCGCATGCCGAGCCGCGCCATCACGCGGCGCGAGGGGTGGTTGTCGACCGCGGTAAAGGAGACGATCTGCGGCAGCTTCAGGGTAGCGAATCCGAAGGTCAGCGCAGCACGGGCGCCTTCGGTGGCGTAGCCCTTGCCCCAGGATTCCCGAGCCAGCCGCCAGCCGATCTCGACGCAGGGCATGAAGTGGGCCTCGAAGCGCGGCACGTTCAGTCCGATGAAGCCGGCGAAGGGCGTCACACCCGGCACCTCGACCGCCCAATTGCCGAAGCCGCGTGTCGCCAGGTGCTCACGCGCCCGGCCGACCATGGCGTCGCTCTCGGCCCGGCTGAGCGTTGCCGGAAAGTGGCGCATGACCTCGGCATCGGCGTTCATCGCCGCGAAGGGCGCGAGATCCTCATCCCGCCACGGCCGCAGGATCAGCCGCTCGGTGACCAGCACCGGGTCCGCCATGGTCACATCCAGTCGTCGAGCACGTGGTCGCGATGATCCTTGACCTCCAGCTCGGAGATCACCTTGTCGCGCGCCGAGATTCCGGCTTCGTGCACGGTCTCGGGATCGCCCGAGACCAGCGGATGCCACCAGTAGAGATCCTTGCCCTGCAGCACGAGGCGATAGGCGCAGGTCTGCGGCAGCCAGTCCATCTCGGCGACCACGCCGGGCGTGAGCTGGATGCAGTCCGGCACCACCTGCTTGCGATTGGGATAGTCCTTGCAGGCGCAGGTGTGGGTGTCGAGCATCTGGCAGCAGACATTGGTCTGCACCACCTCGGTGGTGCCCTCCCACTCGAGCTTGTGCACGCAGCATTTACCGCAGCCGTCGCACAGCGACTCCCACTCGCGCAGACTCATCTGCGAGAGCGTCTTGCGCCGCCAGAACGGCAGCGCCTCGCCCGCCACCTTGGCGCGGTCGACCTTCCTGCCGCGCGTGCCGTTGGCCTTCACGCCCAGCTTGCGCGCGATGCTCTTGGCGACCGCCTTGCGGCCCTGGGTGATGGTGCGCTTCTTCATCGGCCGAGGAATGCCTCGAGCAGGCGGCGCGCGGCGGCCGAGGGCGTGAGCGCGCCGCGCTCGACTTCGCGCTCCAGCGGCGCCACCTGGCGCTTCACGTCGGGATGGGTGCGCAACGCGCTCATCAGCGTCTCGCCGACCTCGTTCCACAGCCAGGCCCGCGCCTGGGTCGCGCGGCGCCTCGCGATGCCGGGCTCACCGACGGCAGCGCGGAAGCGGCCGACGGCCTGCCATACTTCGGCGACGCCGGTGCCCTGGACCGCCGAGCAGGTGCGCACCTCGGGCGTCCATTGCGCCGTGGCGGGATGCAGCAGGCGCAGCGCATTGGCGTAGTCGGCGGCGGCGCGGTTGGCGGCCGCCTTGAGCTCGCCGTCGGCCTTGTTGACCACCAGCAGGTCGGCGAGTTCGACCACGCCCTTCTTGATGCCCTGCAGGTCGTCGCCACCGGCCGGCGGCAGCAGCAGCACGAACATGTCGACCATGTCGGAAACCGCCGTCTCCGACTGGCCCACACCCACCGTCTCGACGATCACGACGTCGTAGCCGGCAGCCTCGACCAGCAGCATCGCCTCGCGCGTGCGCCGCGCCACGCCGCCCAGGGTCGTGCCGGCGGGCGACGGGCGGATGAAGGCGTTCGCGTCGCGCGACAGCTTCTCCATGCGCGTCTTGTCGCCCAGGATCGAGCCGCCGGTGCGCTTCGACGAGGGATCGACCGCCAGCACCGCGACGCGACGGCCCTGCCCGATCAGCTCGAGCCCGAAGCGCTCGATGAAGGTCGACTTGCCGACGCCGGGGATGCCGGTGATGCCCAGCCGCGTCGAGCGGCCGGTGCGCGGCAGCAGCGCGGCCAGCAACGCATCGGCGCGCCGGCGATGGTCCTCGCGCGTCGATTCGACCAGCGTGATGGCGCGCGCCAGCGCCCGGCGATCGCCGGCGAGCAGCGGGGCATGCAGCGGATCGTCGGGGGCCTGCGAGCGCGAGGCGGCGGCGGTCATGGCTGCGGTCTAGCCGATGGCGCCCGAAAAGTCAGTAACGCGGCGGCAGGCGCCGCTCCCGGAAAGCGCCACCTCGGGCATGCGCCGCCCGAGCGCCGCGAGGTCCACCGGGCTCACGCGCGATACCGCCTCATGGCCACCATGGCCAGCGCGCAGAGCGCATAGGCCACGGCGAGCGACCAGCCCAGGCCGCGGCCGCCGAAGATGTCCATCGCAGCACCACTGATCGGCGGGCCGACCAGGCTGCCCACGGTGTAGATCATCACGAAGGCGGCGTTGGCGCGCGCCATGTCGCCGGCGGCGAAGCGCTGGCCCAGGATGGTGAGGCCCACCGTGTAGATGCCGAAGGAGGCGCCGCCCCAGATCACCAGCAGCGGCCACACCGTCCACGGCGACGCGCCGAGGAACGGCAGGATGGCGGAAGCCGCCACGCTGGACAGCACGCAGGCCAGCATCACGCCCAGGCGCGGCAGCCGGTCGGCGAGCCAGCCGATCGGCATCTGCAGCACCAGGTTGCCGATCACGAACGCCGTCTGCCACAGCGTCGCCCCCTTGGCGTCGACGCCGATCTCGACGCCGTAGACCGGCAGGAAGGTGAAGACCACCGTCTCACCCGTGCCCGCGGCCAGCGCCGCCAGCATCGCCACGGGCGCGATCCACACCGTGTCCATCAGGCGCCCGCCCGCCTCCGGCTCGATGCGCGGCGCGCCGCGCGCGGCCAGCAACGGCAGGCCGACGGCCAGCGTCAGCACGGCACAGGCGACGAACGGCGCCGCGCCGGTCACGCCGACGACCTGCAGCACCAGCGGCCCGGCGGCCAGGCCGCCGGCGATCAACGTGGAATAGAGCGCCAGGGCGCGGGCGCGCCTGCGCTCCTCGACCACGAGATTGATCCAGATCTCGGTCACCAGCCACGGGATGCCGACCGCCGCGCCCTGCACGAAGCGCAGCGCCGACCACAGGATCAGGATCGCCCAGACCGGCAGATCGAGCGTGAAAGCCTGCACCAGCTGGATCACCGCCGAACCGATCAGCGCGATCCAGATCAGGGTCACCGCGCCGACGCGCTCGGCCCAGCGCGGAATGTAGGCGCCGAACACCAGCAGCCCGACCGACCACAGCGCGCCGCTCAGCCCGATGGTGGTGCGGTCGACGCCGCGTTCCTCCAGCGCCAGCGGCACGATGGGGATCGACGTGCCCATCATGACGCCGGCGCCGAAGATCGCGACGTAGACAGGCCACAGCGCCGAAGCGCCGGCCTGCGAGGGTGGTGCGGCCGAGGCCATGACAGGGACCGGTCCGGGAAGCGGGACCGCGTGTCTAGCCGGTCTCGTCGAGGCCGCGCAATAGTGCGTCAACCGCCAGATGCAACGCCGAGACATCCCCAACCAGGATTTCCCAGAGTCTGTTCTGGTCGACTCGATCGTAGGCGTGCCGCAGCACATTCCCGAGATCGGCGACACGACGCCACGGAATCTCGGGCCTCCTCCCAATCATGTGCGCGGGCAATCGACGAACGGCTTCTGAAAATTCTTTCCAGCCTGCGCTCAACGATGTCCTGCAGATCCTCGTCGGCAAGATACTTGTCGCGCACCGTATCGGCCGACAGCCGTTCCAGGCGCGCCAGGTCCCGCCGCAGGCCAAGCAGCGTCGCGCGGTGGTCCCGATCGTTCATCCGAAGATCGTCACTGAGTCCCGTGCAACCCGGACGGCAACGGCCTGCGGCAGTTCCTGGGGCTCGCAGACCTGCGCATGGCGACCGAAGGCGTCCTCGATATCGTGCTGGATGCCGATACGGTCCAGCAGCGAAAAGCGAGCGTCGGGTGAAACCTCGATCATGACGTCGATATCGCTGGCGGGGCGTTCCTCGCCGCGCGCCACTGATCCGAACAAGGCAAGCCTTACCACGCCCATGTCGCGCAGCGCGGGCTCCCTCCTTCTCAGAAAGTCGATCACCTCGTCCTTCAGCATCGGACCCTCCGGCCGCGCTCCTACCACAACGGGCAAGCCGTCAGTCGCCCGCGCGCCCGGCCCGGTGCCGAGTACTGGCACTGGACATCGACAGACCACGCAAGCGACGCCAGTACTCAGTCCGGTTCGCCCAAACTCCGCAGCAACTGTTCAGCCGCAACTGCCAAAGCCGGCAGATCGAGCATCGCGATCTGCCAAATCTCAGGATCGATGACCTCGCCGTACTTGTGACGCAGCACGTTGCCTACCATGGCAATGTCTCGCCAAGGCAGATCTGGTCGGCGAACCTTGAGTTCGTCGGCGACCCGCCGACTTGCCTCGGAAACTATCTCGATCTCTCGTTCGACAGCGGCCTGCAACATGCGATCGGCGATGAACTCCTCGAGCGACCGTCCAGCCACCCCAGCTTGCCACAAGCGAGCATGACCTCAGGATATCGCGCAAGGGCCCGCGCGAATCCCGTTGCGGCATCAGAATACGTCCACGCTGTCCGGAAGTATGCGTCCCAGCGACTGCGAAGGGAGCAGGTCACGGCGCACGACATCGACGGCACAGCCCAGGGAGTCGGTCAACGCGTTGACCACCCCGGCTCGATCCAGCAGTGAGAACTTCGCCGATGCATCGACGTCGATCAGCACATCAACGTCGCTGTCGGTTCGCGATTCATCGCGGGCAACCGAGCCGAACAGCACAAGATGCCTCACGCCGCGCGCCCGCAATGCGGGCTCAGCCGCCTTCAGGCGATTGATGGCCTCGTCGCGTCTCATCGCATCCGCTCCGGTCAGCCTTATACCACGGCATCGTCCGTCAGTCGCCCGCGCGCAGTCGGCCTTCGGAGCGCAGCGATGGTGCCTGCGGAGTCTCGGCCAGCGCCTCTTCGGCGGCTTCGGCCTGGCGGCGCCACATGTCGGCATAGACGCCGTTCCTGACCATCAGCGCCGTGTGCGTGCCGCGTTCGGCGACGCGGCCCTGGACGAGCACGACGATCTCGTCGGCGTCGACCACGGTCGACAGGCGATGGGCGATGACGATGGTGGTGCGCCCGCGCGAGACCTCGCGCAGCGACTGGGCGATCTCCTGCTCGGTGCGCGTGTCGAGCGCGCTGGTCGCCTCGTCGAACAGCAGGATACGCGGATCCTTCAGGATCGTGCGCGCGATGGCGACGCGCTGCTTCTCGCCGCCCGACAGCTTCAGCCCGCGCTCGCCGACCATGGTGTCGTAGCCCTCGGGCAGGCTGGTGATGAAGTCGTGGATGCGCGCCAGCTTCGCGGCCTCTTCGATCTGCGCGCGTGTCGCCTCGGGACGGCCGTAGCAGATGTTGTAGTAGATGGTGTCGTTGAACAGCACCGTGTCCTGCGGCACGATGCCGATGGCGGCGCGCAGGCTGGCCTGGCTGACGTCGCGGATGTCCTGGCCGTCGATGCTGACCCTGCCGCCGGCGACGTCGTAGAAGCGATAGAGGATGCGCGACACCGTCGACTTGCCGGCGCCCGACGGACCGACGATCGCCACTGTGTGGCCGGCCGGCACGCTGAGCGTCACGTCGTGCAGGATCTGGCGGTTGGCCTCGTAGCGGAAATCGACGTGCTCGAAGCGCACTGCCCCCGGCCCGGGCGCGAGCGTCGGCGCGCCGGGCCTGTCGGCTACCTCGATGTCGGCCTGCAGCAGGCCGAACATCTTCTCCATGTTGACCAGGCCGGTGCGGATCTCGCGATAGACGAAGCCGAGGAAGTTCAGCGGCTGGTACAGCTGGATCAGGAAGGCGTTGACCGCGACGAAGTCGCCAATCGTCATCCTGCCGTTGATCACCTCCTGACCGGCCATCGCCATGACAATCACCAGGCCGGTCGAGATGATGAAGCCCTGGCCGACGTTGAGGATGGAGAGCGACACGCGGCTCTTCACGGCGGCGCGCTCGTAGGCCTTGCGCGCCACGTCGAAGCGCGCCGCCTCGTGCTTCTCGTTGCCGAAGTACTTCACCGTCTCGTAGTTCAGCAGCGAGTCGATGGCCTTCGCATTGGCTTCGGTGTCGCTTTCGTTCATGCGCCGCACCAGCGAGGTGCGCCATTCCGAGAGCTTGATGGTGAACAGGATGTAGCCGGCGATCGCCGCCATGGTGACGGCGGCGAAGCGCCAGTCGTACAGCCACCACATGATCCCGGCGACCAGGAGGATCTCCAGGATCGTCGGGATGATGTTGAAGGTCATGAAGTTGATCAGGAAGTCCATCGCCTGCGTGCCGCGCTCGATGACGCGCGACAGGCCCCCGGTGCGGCGCTCCAGATGGAAGCGCAGCGCGAGCTTGTGCATGTGCTCGAAGGTGGTGAGCGCCAGCGAGCGCACGGCGCGCTGCGCCACCTTGGCGAAGATCGCGTCGCGCATCTCGCCGAAGGCCTGCGCCGCCACCCGCGCGACGCCATAGGCGACCAGCAGCACGATCGGCACCGCGACGACCTGCGCGCGCTGATCCGACAGCGAATCGACGGCGTACTTGTAGAGAAGCGGGACGTTGACATTGACCAGCTTCGCCAGCACCAGCAGGACACCGGCGGTAACGACTCTCAGCCGCAATTCCACCGCATTGCGTGGCCAGAGGTGGGGCAGAAGGATGCGCACCACCCGCCAGGCATGGGCGGCCTTGATGTTGGGCAGAGGGGAGTCGGGCGACGACATATGATGACTGATACCGATGCTGGACGACGCGGAACGGACGGGATATGCCGCGCGGCGG
This sequence comes from Alphaproteobacteria bacterium, assembly GCA_019635875.1. NCBI lineage: Bacteria > Pseudomonadati > Pseudomonadota > Alphaproteobacteria > Alphaproteobacteria bacterium. The sequence goes on along the minus strand of JAHBYP010000007.1, from coordinate 209,311 downwards.
CCCCCATACCGCGAATCCGGCCCAAAGTCTTGCAGGGAGCCGCTGGAGCAGCCTGATGGGAATGGACATGAGAGCGATCGGACGCGCTGGCAAGGGCCGCAGGATACTGGCTGCCCTGACCTTGGCGGCCGCCCTGGGCGGGACCGCCGCCCAGGCGCAGGGGCCGCGAGCCAATACCGCGCCGCCGCAGAGCAAGGTCATCGTGCTGGAGTACGAGGTCCACGTCATCGGGCTCAGGACCCTGACGGTCGATACCATCACCCGCATCGACGGCTCGCGCTACCAGCTCGACATGAGCGTGCGCAACGAAGGCGTGCTGCGGGCCCTGACGGCCGCGTTCGGCTCGCGCAACCAGGCCATCGGCACGCTCGGCCCCGCCGGCGTGACGCCAGGCACCGCCTATACCGGCATCGCCGTGGGCCGCGACTTCAAGCGCAGCTGGATCGTGCGCTATTTGCCCGACGGCTCGCTCGACGAGAGGCACACCAATCTCGACCAGCCGGAGCACTTCAAGCCCACGCCGGCGCAGAAGAAGGGCGCGGTCGATCCGGCGACCGGCCTGATCGTCGCCGCCTTCAGCCCGGGCGGTCCGTGCAACCGCACCATCAAGATGTTCGACAGCAAGAGGCGCTTCGACCTGGTCGCCGGCCCGGCCACGAAGCAGGTGCTGCCTGACGGCTTCACCACGCTATTCTCGGGCGAGACCAACACCTGCGAGATGCGGATGAAGAAGATCGCCGGCTACGGCGACGGCAATCCCAAGGACCAGGCCACCGACGACGATCCGATCCGGGTCTGGCTGGGCAGGCTGGACGACAGCGGCATCGAGTTCCCGGTGCGGGTCACGCTGTCGACCGGCTGGGGCACGCTGGTCGGCCGCCTGAAGAAGCGCGAGATCCGCGCCTTCCGGCCCGAGGACTACCAGGCGATGAACCGCTGAGGTCTTCCTCCCTCTCCCCGTCTACGGGGAGAGGGTTGGGGTGAGGGGTTGCACCAAGTGGCGCACCTTCGCCGTGCGCAACCGGCAACAGCCCCTCACCCCGACCCTCTCCCCGCTCGCGGAGAGAGGGAGATCATTCCGCCGCGATGCGGCCGGGCTTGCCGATCAGTTCCAGGATCTCGTGCGCGGCCCTGGGGATGTTGGTCCCCGGGCCGTAGATGCCCGACACGCCGGCGCTGCGCAGGAAGTCGTAATCCTGCGCCGGGATCACGCCGCCGCAGACCACCAGGATGTCCTCGCCGCCCTGGGCACGCAGGTGCCTGATCAGCTCGGGCACCAGCGTCTTGTGGCCGGCGGCCTGCGAGGACACGCCGACGACGTGCACGTCGTTCTCGATCGCCTGGCGCGCGGCCTCCTCCGGCGTCTGGAAGAGCGGGCCGATATCGACGTCGAAGCCGAGATCGGCGAAGGCCGTGGCGATCACCTTGGCGCCGCGGTCGTGGCCGTCCTGGCCCATCTTGCAGACCATCATGCGCGGACGACGGCCCTCGGCCTCGGCGAAAGCCGCGATCTCGTGCTGGATGCGCTGATAGCCCTCGTCGCCTTCCCAGCCCTGGTTGTAGACGCCGGCGATCGAGCGGATCACCGCATTGTGGCGCGTGAAGACCGTCTCCATCGCGTCCGAGATCTCGCCCACCGTGGCGCGCGCGCGCGTCGCCTCGATGGCCAGCGCCAGCAGGTTGCCTGACCCATCGGCGGCGGCCGCCGTCAGCGCATCGAGCGCCGCCTTGACCTTGGCCGCGTCGCGCCTGGACTTGATCGTGTTGAGCCGCGTGACCTGCGCGTCGCGCACCGCGGCGTTGTCGACGTCGAGAATGTCGACCGGGTCTTCCTGCTTCAGCTTGTACTTGTTGACGCCGACGATCACCTCGTCGCCGCGATCGACGCGCGCCTGGCGCCGCGCCGCGGCCTCCTCGATGCGCAGCTTGGGCATGCCGGCCTCGACCGCCCTGGTCATGCCGCCCATCGCCTCGACCTCGGCGATCAGCTTGCGCGCCTCCGCCACCATGCTGGCGGTCAGGCTCTCGAGGTAATAGCTGCCGGCCAGCGGATCGACGACGTTGGTGACGCCGGTCTCGTGCTGGATGATCAGCTGCGTGTTGCGCGCGATGCGGGCGGAGGTCACCGACGGCAGCGCGATCGCCTCGTCGAAGGCATTGGTGTGCAGCGACTGCGTGCCGCCCAGCACCGCCGCCAGCGCCTCGATCGCCGTGCGCACCACGTTGTTGTAGGGGTCCTGCTCGGTGAGCGACACGCCCGACGTCTGGCAATGCGTGCGCAGCGCCAGGCTGTCGCTCTTCTTGGGATTGAACGGCGCGATCAGCTCGGCCCACAGGAAGCGGGCGGCGCGCATCTTGGCGATCTCCATGAAGAAGTTCATGCCGATCGCCCAGAAGAAGCTCAGCCGCGGCGCGAAGGCGTCGATGTCCAGGCCCTTGCCCAGGGCGGCGCGCACGTACTCCAGACCATCCGCCAAGGTGAACGCCAGCTCCTGCACCTGCGTCGCACCGGCTTCCTGCATGTGGTAGCCGGAAATCGAGATCGAGTTGAACTTCGGCATGTTCTTTGCCGTGTACTCGATGATGTCGGCGACGATCCGCATGCTCGGGCCGGGCGGATAGATGTAGGTGTTGCGGACCATGAACTCCTTGAGGATGTCGTTCTGGATGGTGCCGCTGAGCTTGTCCTGGCTCACCCCCTGCTCTTCCGCCGCGACGATGTAGCCGGCGAGCACCGGCAGCACCGCGCCGTTCATGGTCATCGACACGCTCATCCTGTCGAGCGGGATGCCGTCGAACAGAATCTTCATGTCCTCGACCGAATCGATCGCCACGCCGGCCTTGCCGACATCGCCCACGACGCGCGGATGGTCGCTGTCGTAGCCGCGATGGGTGGCGAGGTCGAAGGCCACCGAGACGCCCTGCTGGCCGGCGGCGAGGTTGGCGCGATAGAAGCGGTTGCTTTCCTCCGCCGTCGAGAAGCCGGCGTACTGGCGCACCGTCCACGGGCGGCCGGCATACATCGTCGCCTTGGGCCCGCGCAGGAAGGGCGGCATGCCCGGCATGGTGTCGAGCGTCTCGAGGCCCTCGAGATCGGCCGCGGTGTAGAGCGGCTTCACCGCGATGCCCTCGGGCGTCATCCAGTCGAGCGACGCCAGCGGACGCTCCTTCAGCTCGCGCGCGGCAAGCTTGCTCCAGTCCTCGAGGGTCTTCTTCGGAAAATCGGCCATCGTCCTGCCCTGCGGGTCCTGCCTGCGGCACGCCCTGCGGCCGGTCTTAGCGCATGCGCCCGTTGCAGGCAAAGCCGGTCGCCGCACCTTCCGCCGTATGGCGAAAACAGGCACAGTCGCGCCGCATGCAAGAAACGTGGGAGCGGACCATGAGGATCACAAGGCGTGGGGCGCTGGCCGGCATGGCCGGCCTGGCCGCCCTGCCCGCGCCGGCGCTGGCGCAGACCTTCCCCAGCCGCACCATGACCCTGGTGGTGCCCTTCCCGGCCGGCGGACCGGCGGATGTCTTCGGCCGGCTGCTGGCCCGGGGCATGTCGGAGCGGCTGGGCCAGAGCGTCGTGGTCGAGAACAAGACCGGGGTGGCCGGCGTCACCGGCGTCGATTTCGTCGCCAAGTCGGCGCCTGACGGCCATGTGTTCGGGCTCGGCAGCCCGAGCGCGCTGACCCTGATGCCGCAGCTGCTGGCGACCATCCCCTACAACGTCGCAAGGGACCTCGCGCCGATCACCCTGGTGACGCGCGTGCAGGAGGTGCTGGGCGTGCATCCCGGCCAGGGCGTCAATACGATGGCCGAGCTGGTGGCCAAGGCCAAGGCGGCGCCGGGCAAGATCAATTACGGCTCGGCCGGGCTGGGCGGCATCACCCACCTCGCCGGCGAGTTGTTCAAGCGCGAGGCCGGCATCGACATCGTCCACGTGCCCTATCGCGGCGCCGCGCCGGCGATCGTCGATTTGCTGGCCGGCCGCGTGCAGATGGCGATCCTCGATATCACCGCGATGCTGGCACACTTCCGCAGCGGCGCGCTGAAACCGCTGATGATGACCAGCGCCAAGCGCTCGCCGCTGCTGCCCGATGTGCCCAGCGCCGTCGAGGCCGGCTTCCCCAAGGTGATCTCCGACAACTGGTACGCGCTGCTCACGCCATCGGGCGTTCCCGCGGCGGCGCGCGCGCGGCTCAACGCCGCCGCCGTCGACACGCTGAAGCAGAAGGCGGTCATCGACGCCTTCGCCGCCCAGGGCGGCATCGTCGATCCGGGCACGTCCGAGATCGCCATCGCCCATATCGCCGAGGAACGCGCCCGCTGGAGCGCGATCATCAAGGCCGCCAACATCAAGATCGACTAGGACCCTCATGCTCGACGCCGAAGTCCGCCTCTTCCTCGACCTGCTGGAGAAGGCGACCGCCGCCGGTCGCCCCAAGCTCAGCGACCTGCCGGTCTCGGTGGGCCGGCCCGCCGTCGATCGCATGTCCTGCGAGGGCGAGGCCGATCCGCCCGACGTCGCGCGCGTGCTCGACGGCACGCTGCCGGGACCGGCCGGCGCGATCGCCTGGCGCCGCTACTGGCCGATGCATGTCGAGGAGAAGACGATCCCGTCGCTGGTCTACTATCACGGCGGCGGCTTCGTGATCGGCAACATCGAGACGCACGACTCGACCTGCCGGCGGCTGGCCAACAAGAGCCGCTGCCAGGTGATCTCGATCGACTACCGCCTAGCGCCGGAGCACCGCTTCCCGGCGCCGGTCGATGACGCGCTGGCGGCGTTCCGCCACATCAGGGACAACGCCGCCGGCTTCGACACCAGTGCCGATCGCATCGCCGTCGGTGGCGATTCCGCCGGCGGTAATCTCGCCGCCGTCGTGTGCCAGCAGACGAAGTGGTCGGGCGAGGCCATGCCGGCCTTCCAGATGCTGATCTATCCCGCCACCGACAGCGTCGGCCACGCCGAGGCGCGGCGGGCCAGGGGCGAGGGCTATTTCCTCACCCAGGAGCTGATGGACTGGTTCTTCGGCCACTATGCGCCGCCGGGCATCGATCAGCGCGATCCCAGGATGTCGCCGCTGCTGGCCGAGGACCTGTCCGGCCTGCCACCGGCCTATGTCCTGACCGCCGGCTACGATCCACTGCGCGACGAGGGCCTGGCCTATGCCACGAAGCTGCGGGCGGCGGGCGTGCGCACCGTCTACAGCCAGTTTCCCGGCACCATCCATGGCTTCTTCTCGCTGACCCGATTCCTCAGGCAAGGCCTGGTTGCCAACGACGAGGCGGCGGGCGTGATGGCGGCCTTCTTCGGCCGCTAAAGCGCGGGGATGGGCGGCACCGTTCCTGCGTATCCATCGACGGGACCTGTCGAGGGAGGCGCCGCGATGCCGTATGCGAGCCGTTGGGCGCTGGCGGCGATCGTGCTCGGCCTCACCATGGTCGTGCTGTCGGCGACGCTGGCCGGGGCGGGCGAGCAGCGCACCATTAGTGTCGCCGGTATCAGCCGCACCTACTATGTCGCCGGGGCTTCGGCGGTGAGCGCCGGCGCGCGGCCGCTGGTCATCATGCTGCACGGCGCGGGCGGCAATGGCGAGCATGCGGTGCGCCGCTACGGCTGGGAGCGCAAGGCCGAGCGCGAGGGCTTCGTCGTCGCCGGGCCCGACGCCTGGCGGCCGTTCCCCGACCGGCCGGCGAATGTCCTGACCAACCCGCGCTTCTGGAATGACGGCGGCGCGCGCGGCAATGCGGCGATCCGCGGCAGCGACGATGTCGGCTTCATCGACGCCATGGTCGAGGATATCGCGCGCGCCACGCCGATCGACCGCGCGCGCATCTACGTCACCGGCTTCTCCAGCGGTGCGGGGATGGCGCAGCGCATGGCGGTCGATCGCGCCAATCGCTACGCCGCCGTCGCGCCCATCGCCGGCATCGTCGTCGTGCCGCCAACCTCGCCGGTGCGCGCCATGCCCTTCCTCTATCTCTCGGGCGATCGCGATCCGCTCAACCCGGTGCAGGGCGGGCCGGTGCGCTCGCCCTGGGGCACCACCTTCACCAAGCCGGCGCATGGCGCGATCAGCCAACGCTGGCGCGAGCTCAACGGCTGCCCGCCGCCGACGCGCACGACGATGGCGCCATCGGTGCGCCTCGAGCTGGCGGGCCCCTGCCGCGACGGCGTCGAGGTGCGCTACGTGCTGGTCGAAGGACTGGGCCACCGATGGGCCGGCGGCGATCGCGACATGCTGCCGGAGTCGATCGTCGGCCCGGCATCCAGCGCGCTCAACATCACCGACACGGTCTGGGATTTCCTGCGCCGCTGGCGCCTGCGCTAATTCCCTCTCCGCGCAAGCAGAGAGAGGGAGATGACTACAGCACGCGCACGAAAGGCACGGGCTCGGTGAAGCCCTTGAGCGCCACGGTCTCGGCCCGGCTGGGCAGGTCGGCGATCAGCGGGCGCACCGCGGGGTCGTCGGCGACGGCGCGCGACAGCACGATGTCGCCGCCGGCCGACTGGCCCTGCAGCCGCGCCGCCATGTTCACCGTGCCGCCGAAATAGTCGAGGCGATCGTTGAGCGTGACGACGATGCAGGGGCCGGTGTGCACGCCAAGCTTCACCACCAGCCCGCCCGCGATGCCGTGCTCGCTGGCGAATCTGCGATCGAATCCGAGGATCGCCTCGCGGATCGCCAGCGCGGCGCCGGCGGCTTCCGCCGGATCGGTGAAGGCGGCCATCACCGCATCGCCGATGGTCTTGACCACCGCGCCGTTGTGGTCGCGCACGACGCGGCCGAGCACGGCGAAATGCTCGCGCACGAGATTGAAGGCCTGCGCGTCGCCGATGCTCTCGTACATCGCCGTCGAGCCGCGCAGATCGGTGAACAGGATCGCCACCTGGCCGACACCGGCCTCGTCGCCGGGCCTGAGCGTCGCGCCCGAGAACATGTCGCGGAAGGCCTGCAGCGTGGTGACCTCATGGGCGGTCAGCGCGTCGCGCACCCACTCGCGCGTCTCGATCAGCAGTGCCAGCTCGAAACCGGCATCGTTGACGAGGGTGATCGTACCCGTCTCGCCGGCCGGCAGCGCCTCGACGCCACCGGCCGTCGCGCGCAGCCCGGGGAAGGCGCCGCTCTCGTGCTCGACCTCGACCGCCTCGCCGGGATGCAGCGTGCGCAGGCGATAGCGGCCCGGCGCGATGTCGGCGTCGACCGTGCGTCGTTCGCCGGGCGCCAGGAGCTGCTGTACGACGACGTGCGGCGTGACGCTGGGGCCGCTGAGGCAGAAGCCGCTGGCCGCCACCGGACGCAGCGAGGCGGCGGGCGCGAAGCCCAGCTCGACGTTGCGCGCGAAGTCGCGGCCGTACTCGATGTTGCAGGAGGCGCAATGCGCGCCGCGCGGCAGCTGGTCGAGCGACGGCACCGCGACCTTGGCGCCGCGGCAATTGGTGCACAGCAGGTTCCAGCGCATGTCGAGCATGCCGCTCTTGACGCCGGCGAGGCAGAGCTCGACGGCGTGCCGCTCGGGCACACCCCACAGCCGCGCCAGGGCCTTGGGCCTCATGTTCTGCAGGTCGACATCCATGCTGGCCCGGATGCGCTCGACCAGGCGGCGTGCCAGGCCATGCGCGTAGCCCGTGCCCTCGGCCAGCCCGATCATAGCCTCGGCGCGTTCCGCCGCCCCCGATGGCGGCTCCGGTGGCGGGAAGTCGAACATTGTCGGCCGCTCGCCGCGCAGGAACTGGGCGGCCTCCTCGATCCGCCGCTTGATCGCGGCGCCGGCCTTCTCGGTCAGCCGCCGTCCGGTCAGCCGGCCGATCCAGGTCAGCGGCTCCCATTGCAGCGTGTAGGTGACGCGCGAGCCCGCGCCGTCGGCTAGGATCTCGACGATCGGACCAAAGCGCTCGAACGGGCCTCTGGAGAAGACGCGGGTCTGGCGGAACTGGCGATTGGTCACCCACTCGTAGGGCTTCTCCTCCCAGGCGAGCTCCATGCCGGCGACCCTGCCGATGCCGCGGCGCAGCACGGTGCCATTGGATTGAGGGATCTCATCGAGCGTGTAGGCCGGCACGCCCAGCGCCTCGTTGATGCGGTTGGTGTCGGCGATCGCCACCCACAGGCGCGCGGGCGACAGATCGTCGAAATGCCAGACCCAGTCGCGTCGCGGCATGAACCGCGCCCCTTACCAGTCGAGCCGGCAGGCCAGCCAGGTCGGACGCACGCCCTGCTTCTCGGCCGCCGCCGTCATCGCCGCGGCATCGGCCGTGCCGTCCATACGCAGGAACTCCTCCTTGTGGATGCCGCCGGCCAGCAGAAGGCTGTCGAGCCCTGCGGAATGGGCGCCGGCGATGTCGGTGCGCAGCGAATCGCCGACGCACAGCACGCGGCGCGGATCGGGATTGCCCAGCATGGCAAGGGCACGCGCATAGACCGGCGCGTAGGGCTTGCCGTGGTACATCACCGAACCGCCCAGCTCCTCGTAGCGCGCCGCCAGCGAGCCGGGGCAGTACTCCAGCTTGCCGGCGTAGACGACCACGAGGTCGGGATTGGCGCAGATGAAAGCGGCGCCGTTACCGCGCGCCGCCTGCATCGCGTCCTCGAAGTCGGCCGGCGTCATGCCGGGCCGCTGCAGGGAATTGGCCAGGATGAAGTCGCTCGTGGCGGGGTCCTCGACAGGCTCGACATCCAGGGCATCGAAGAAACCGGGATCGCGGCCCGAGCCGATCACGAAGCAGCGCCGCCCGAGATCGCGATAGAACGGATCGGCGTCGGCGCGGCCGCGCGTATGCAGGCCGCGCCAGGTCTCGTCGCCCGAGGTCAGCATGTCGCGATAGAGCGCGCGCGGCACGCCGATCCCGGCGAGATGCGGCGTCACCGACACCGAGCGGCGTGCCGCGTTGGACAGCAGCAGCACCGGCCTGCCGGCCCGCTTCAGCGCCTCAAGCGTCGGCAGCACGCCATCGTACGGCTTCACGCCGTCATGCAGCACGCCCCAGACGTCGAGGATGTAGGCGTCGTAGCGGTCGGCGATGTCCCGCAACCCCTTGATCTCATTCATGGGCGACTGACTCAACTCAGCATCTTGGGTGGACGGTAGAGTGGGAAGCCGTTGTAGGGCTTCGAGCGGTCGTGGTCAGGCACTTCGTAGAACGAGGAGCGCGCGTTGTTGTGCAGCCCGCCATCGACACGCACCTGGATGCCGGTGACATAGGCCGCCGCCTCGCTCAGCAGGAAGACGATGGCGGCTGCGATCTCCGACTCGGTGCCGTGGCGCTTCAGCGGCACGCGCCCGACGACGCCGCGCAGCACGCCATGCGCGCTCTCGGGGTAGCGATCGAGGCCCGACGAGGCGATGAAGCCCGGCACGACGCTGTTCACGCGCACGCCCGAATGGGCCCATTCGACCGAGGCCGTGTAGGTGAAGGTCGCCTGGCCGGCGCGCGCCGAGCCGTTGTGGCCCATGCCCGGCATGCCCAGCTCCCAGTCGGCGCCGACATTGACGATGGCGCCGCCATTGGCCTCCATCCATCGCAGATAGACCTCCTTGGATACCAGGAAGGTCGCAGTCATGTTGTTGGCGACCACTGCGTTCCAGCCGTTGAGCGAGATGTCGCGCAGCTTGGCCGGGAACTGGCCGCCGGCGTTGTTTACCAGCCCGTCGATGCGGCCCGCGGCGTCGAGCACGGTGCCGATCGCCGCCTTCACTTCGTCCTCGCGCCTGAGGTCGGCGGCGTGGATCACGGTGTCGGGAACGCCGAGTTCCTCGCGCACCGCCTCGAGCTTCGAGCGCGTGCGGCCGATCAGCGCCAGCCGCGCGCCGAGCGAACTCAGCTCGTGTGCCGCGCATCGGCCCAGGCCGCTGCCGCCGCCGGTGACGATGATGGTCTGGCCGGCGAACAGGCCGGGACGAAAGATCGAACGATAGGATCGCGTCATTGGCTTCCCCGGGGGCCGCAGACTATCACGCCCGCGAGGAGGTGCTTGCGAAACCCGCCGACGGCACTGATAGTGCCGCTCCGAGGGCGACGCAGATCGCCCTCACTGTGTGTTCGGAGGAAGCGCGATGAGACTGTTCATGGGAACCGCCGCCGTGGCTGCGGCGCTGTTTGCTCTGCCGGCTTCGGCGCAGCAGGTCACCTTCTTCACTGGGCCGGCGGGCGGCTCCTGGGTGCCGATCGCCGGCGCGATCAAGGGACTCTTCGACAAGGCCATTCCCGACATCAAGGTCGAGAACCGGCCGGGCGCCGGCCTGATCAACCTCAAGGCGATCGAGGAGGGCAAGGCCGATCTCGGCATGGGCAACCTGATATCGTCGGTCGACGCCATGAACGGCATCGGCCAGGGCATCACCGCGCCCTACAAGAACAACTGCCATATGGCCAACCTCTATGCCCAGGTCCAGCACATCGGCGTGCGCGCCGACAAGGGCATCAAGACGCTGGCCGATCTCAAGGGCAAGGCGGTGGGCACGCTGCCGCGCGGCAACACGACGGAAGTCGTCGCGCAGATGATCCTCGACCTGTCGGGAGTCGGCGCCAAGGGGCTTTCGAAGCTGGCTTACGGCAGCATCGCCGACCAGACCAACATGTTCAAGGACGGGCAGATCGACGCCTCGTTCAACATCACGACCGCACCGTCCGGCGCCTACATGGACATGGCCAACTCGCGACCGCTGCAAATGCTCGACATCCCGGACGACGTGTTCGAGAAGATGCGGGCGAAGAACGGCGGCTTCATGCGCTACGCGATTCCCAAGGCGATGTATCCGGGCATGGCCAGGGACGCCAATACGGTGCAGTTCCCCGCCCATCTGCTGGTCAGCTGCAAGCTGCCGGCGGACCTCGTCTACAAGCTGACGGCGGCGCTGGTCGAGGGGATCCCGACGCTCGAGTCGGTGAACGCCTCGTTCAAGGGCGCCACCGTCAAGACGATGGGCGCGAAGACGGCGATGCCGTTCCACCCCGGCGCCGAGAAGTACTTCAGGGAGAAGGGCGCCCTCTGACGGCGGCTCGACAGGAGGCGATGGAGAGCCGGCCATGACCTACGGGCGGGCGACCGCGTTGCTGACTTCGGGCATCGCGGTCGCGTTTTCGGTCTATCACTTGTGGGTGGCGGTGGTCGGCGTGCCCGAACCGCTGACCTTCCGCGCCATCCACCTGATCTTCGCGATGGTGCTGATCTTCCTCATTCACACCGGACTGAAGGGCAGCTCGGGCAGCCCTCCCGGCCTTCTCGACTGGCTGTTCATCGCCGGCAGCGTGATATCGATCGGCTACATCTTCGTCGAGTACGAGTACTTCATCACCCGCTTCGCGACGGTCGACGACCTGCGTCCGCTCGACTGGGTGATGGGGCTGACCCTGGTGGGCCTGATCTTCGAGGGCACGCGCCGCATCCTGGGCGGCGCGCTGCCGCTCACCGCCCTGGCCTTCGTCGCCTACGCCTTCATCTTCACGCGCACCGATGCGCAGATGATGCTCGACCAGACCTACATGACGACCGAGGGCATCTTCGGCATCCCGCTCGCGGTCTGCGCCAGCTACATCATCCTGTTCGTTCTTTTCGGCGCCTTCGTCGAGCGTACGGAGACCGGCAAGCTGTTCATGGACATCTCCATGGCGCTGACCGGCTGGGCGCCGGGCGGGCCGGCCAAGGTCGCGATTGTCACCAGCGGCATGTTCGGAACGATCTCGGGCAGCGCCGTGTCGAACGTGATGACCACGGGCGTCTTCACCATCCCGCTGATGAAGCGCATCGGCTACCGGCCATCCTTCTCCGGCGCCGTCGAGGCGGTGGCGTCGACCGGCGGCCAGATCATGCCGCCGATCATGGGCGCGGCCGCCTTCGTCATGGCCGAGTTCCTCAACGTCGGCTACCTGCAGGTCGCCATCTGGGCGTTCCTGCCGGCGCTGCTCTACTACCTCGCGGTATTCTTCGCGGTGCATTTCGAGGCCAAGCGCACCGGCATGCGCGGCCTGCCGCGCGCAGATCTGCCGCGCGCCGGTGCCGTGCTGCGCGACCGCGGGCACCAGTTCCTGCCGCTGATCGTCATCGTCGGCGTGCTGATGGCGGGATACAGCGCACCGTATGCCGCGCTGTGCGGCATCGCGTCGGTGTTCCCCGTCGCGGCGCTGCGCAGGACGACGCGGCACGTCGTGACGCTGGGCAACATCGTCGGCGCGCTCAACGACGGCGCGCGCGGCACGCTGGCCGTCGCCGCCGCCTGCGCCACCGCCGGCATCGTCATCGGCATCATCTCGCTGACCGGCGTCGGCATCGATTTCACCGGCCTCGTCGTGAGGCTGTCGCAGGATTCGCTGATTCCGGCGCTGGTCCTGACGGCGCTGGCCGGCATCGTGCTCGGCATGGGCCTGCCGACCACCCCGGCCTACATCATCCAGGTCGCGCTGCTCGTGCCGGCGCTGGTCAAGCTCGGCGTCGCGGTCGAGAGCGCGCATCTGTTCGTCTTCTATTTCGCCATCCTGTCGGCGATCACGCCGCCTGTGGCAATCGCGGTCTTCGCCGCCTGCGGGCTGTCGGGCGGCGGCATGTGGCGCACGGGCCTCGACGCCGTGAAGCTCGGCGCGACCGGCTACATCGTGCCGTTCATGTTCGTCTTCGCGCCGACGCTGATGCTGATCGGCGCCTGGCACGACATCCTGCTGACCGTCATCACCTCGACAATCGGCGTGACGCTGCTGGCTTCGTCGCTGCACGGCTATCTGCTGCGCGAATCCTTCTTCTGGGAGCGGATTCTGCTCTTCGCGGCGTCGCTCGTGCTGATCAAGCCGGGGCTGGTCACGGACCTGATCGGCGGTGGCCTCACCGTCATTGTCGTCGTCTCGCAGCTCTGGCTTCGCCGGCCGGCGACGCAGGCGACTTTGTCCGCCGCCGTGAAGGACTCCGACTAGGACGATCATCGGTCCGCCGGCCGCGGATCGCCGCGTCACCTCCCCGCTGTTGAAACCACGGTCGCGGCCCATTATCGTTCTCTCACCGCTGGGGTGCGCCGCGTCGCGGGGCTGAGAAAACACCCATCGAACCTGATCTGGATCATGCCAGCGAAGGGAGACGGAGCCATGAATCTGATCGACCACGCCTGCCTGCTTCGCCAACGTGTGCGCGGGCGTTCGCCGCTGGTGCATTGCATGACCAACTTCGTCGCCATGGACACGGCGGCCAATGCCGTGCTCGCCATCGGCGCTTCGCCGGCGATGATGCATGCGCGCGAGGAGGTCGCCGAGTTCGCCGCCATCGCCGACGCACTGACTGTCAACATCGGCACGCTGAGCCCCGACTGGGTCCGCAGCATGGAGGTCGCCATCGACGCGGCGAGCCGCGCCGGCAAGCCCTGGGTGTTCGATCCCGTTGGCGTCGGCGCCACGACGTTGCGCCGCAGGGCAGCCGCCACATTGCTAAGGCTGAAGCCTACGGTCGTTCGCGGCAACGCCTCGGAGATCATGGTGCTCGCCGGCCTCGCCGGCACCGGCCAGAAGGGCGTCGACAGCACGCGCGATGTCGCCGAGGCCGAGGCGCCGGCGCGCCAGCTCGCCAAGGCCGCGGGTTGCGTGGTCGTGGTCACCGGCGTGGTCGACATCGCCACCGACGGCGAGCGCGTCCTGCGCACGACCAACGGCCATCCCCTGATGCCGCGGGTCACGGCGCTGGGCTGCGCGCTGACGGCGATCATCGGCGCCTTCCTCGCCGTCGGCGACGATCCGTTGCACAGCGCCGCCGTCGCCACCGCGTTGTTCGGCCTGGCCGGCGAGATCGCCGGGCAGGAGGCGCTCGGGCCCGGCTCGCTGCGCGTCGGCCTGATGGACGCGCTGCACAACCTCGACTCGACCGCGATTCGCACCGGCCTTGATCTGTCGTGAGGCGCGAGGCCCTAAGGCTCTATCTCGTCGCCGATCGCGGCTACGCCGCCGGCCGCCGGCTCCGGCCAATCGTCGAGGCCGCCGTGCGCGCCGGCGTGACGCTGGTGCAGATCCGCGACAAGGGCAACGACGCCCGCGCCTTTCTTGCCGAGGCATTGGAGCTGCGCGCGGCGCTCGCCGGCAGCGGTGTGCCGCTGCTGGTCAACGATCGCATCGACATCGCCCGCGCCATCGGCGCCGAGGGCGTGCATCTCGGGCAGCGCGACCTGCCGCCACGCATCGCGCGCGAGCAGCTGGGACCGGACGCGATCATCGGGCTGTCGATCGAGAACCGCGGACAGCTCGGTGACGGCAAGTTCGACGGCGTCGACTATCTCGGTGTCGGCCCGGTGTTCGCCACCGGCACCAAATCCGATGCCTCAGCGCCAATTGGCCTCGATGGTCTCGCCGCGATCCGCGCCGCAACCCGGTTGCCGATGGTCGGCATCGGCGGCATCGGCCCAGCCGACGCCGCCGCCGTGAGGGCGACAGGCGTCAACGGCATCTGCGTCGTGTCGGCGATCCTCGGCGCGACGAATCCGGCAGCCGCGGCGCGCGCCTTGCTCTGATCACAGCGGCGGGCGTTTGCCGTGCCAGTCGGTGGCACCCTGGAAGGCGTGGCCGGCGCGCAGCACCATCGCCTCGTCGAAATGCCGGCCGACGAGCTGGAAGCCGATCGGCAGGCCGGCGGCGGTGAATCCGCCCGGCAGGGTGATCGTCGGACTACCGCTCATGTCGAAGGGCGCGGTATAGCGCAGGCGGCCGGCGATCTCTGCCGGCTCGCGGCCCGCCGCCTCGATCGTCGCCCAGCTCAGCGCGGCGCGGCTCATCGCCGGCACGAGCAAGAGGTCGACCTCGCGCATCAGCGTGGCGAGCGCGCCGGAGAAGTTCTGCCGCTCTGTCCAGATCCTTGAGATGGTCAGCCCGTCGACCGAGCGGCCACGCTCGAGCAGCATGCGCAGCACCGGGCCGTAGCGGTCGGCGCGCGATGGAAAGGTGGCCTCGTGCGCCACCGCGGCCTCGACGGCGCAGAGCGTGACCCATTCGGCCACCACGCGATCGGGTGCCGGCACCGTCACCGGCACGATGCTCGCGCCCAGGCCGCGCAACACGCGCTCGGCCTCGTCGATCACGCGCAGCACGTCGGAATCGGCGCTGGCGATCAGCGCGCGGTCCAGCCCGATCCGCACGCCCCTGATGCCGCCATCGATGCCGGCGAGATAGTCCGGCACCGGCTCGGCCGACGCCGTCGGATCGTTGGCGTCGGCGCCGGCGATCGCGCCCAGCATCGCCGCCGCGTCGATGGCGCTGCGCGTCATCGGGCCGATATGGTCCATCGAGCCCGCGAGCTCGAACACGGCATAGCGGCTGACGCGGCCCCAGGTCGGCTTCAGCCCGGTGATGCCATTGGCGGTCGAGGGAAAGCGGATCGAGCCGCCGGTGTCGCTGCCCAGCGAGCCGAAGCAAAGCCCGGCCGCCGTCGCCACACCCGAGCCGCTCGACGACACGCCGGTCCAGGCCTCGGCCTGCCAGGGATTCACTGGCCGCGTGATCTCGGGGTGATGCGCGCCGAACGCACCCTCGGTGAGCTGCAGCTTGCCCAGGGACACCGCACCCGCGTCGGTCAGCTTCACCACCACGGTGGCGTCGTGGTCGGGCCGGAAGTCGCGATGGATCGCCATGCCGGCGCCGGTCGGGATGCCCCTGGTGTAGCAGAGGTCTTTCACCGCGATCGGCACGCCGTGCAGCGGGCCGCGCGAGCGGCCGGCTGCGATCTCGCCGTCGGCGGCCCGGGCGCGCGCGAGCGCAAGATCGGCGGTGACGGTGGCGTAGGCATGCAGCTTGGGATCGAGCGCGGCGATGCGATCGAGCATCGCCGTGGTCAGCTCGACCGACGAGAGCTTGCGCGCGGCGATCGCGCGGCCGGCCTCGACGAGGCCCATGTACCAGGGACCACTCACCTCTGTTCTCTCCTCATCCTGCGTGGCCGGCGGCCTGGCGCAACAGCTCCAGCGACCGCGCGCGATCTTCCGGCCGGACCAGCGCCGAGAACCCCGCCAGGCGCTGCTCCAGCCATTCCGGCGCGATCTTGCGCAGCTGCGCGATCTCGGCCGCCGCACGTGCCATGTCGCCCAGCCCGGCATAGTTCAGCGCCAGATAATGGATGTTCGGCGCGTAGCCCGGCTGCTGCCGCTTGCCGAGATTGCCCCACTCGACGCCGCGCGCGTAGTCGGCGTCGACGAAGCTGCCGGCGCAAAGGCAGGTATAGGCATTGTACTGCTGCGGATCGCGCGGGCTGATGCGCAACGCCTCGCGCAGGCGGCGCGTGCCGCTGGCGGTGTCGCCGGACGCGACCTCGGCCCAGCCCAGCGCGATCAGCGTGCCGACGTCGTTGGGGTTCTGCTGCCAGGCGTCGCGCATGTCGTCGAGCGCCTCGTCGAATCTCTGCCCGATCCACAGCGCGGCGCCGCGATAGACGCGCGCCATGTAGTTGCCGCGATCGAGCTCAAGCGCGCGGCTGCCCGCCTCGATGGCCCGCGCGACCGCCTCCTCCGGCGGCAGGCCGGTGCGGAAATTGGCGTGCTGCCAATAGGCGAAGGCCAGCGTCGACAGCGCGCGCCCGCAGCCGGCGTCGAGTCCCAGCGCCTCCTCGGCCTGGGCGATGGCGTGGTCGCGCAGTCGCGCGTCGCCGCGCACATAGGCCTGGTTGGCATCCGCCCAGGCGCGCAGGGCGCGCTCATGGGCGCCGAAATTGGCCGGCCTCGCCCGACGCAGGATCGCCACCTCGGCCGCTTCGACCTCGGGCGCGACGGCGGCGACGATGCGGCGCGTGATGTCCTCCTGCACGTCAAAGACGTCCTCGACCACGCTGTCGTAGCGCTCGGCCCACAGATGGCCGCCGGAGAGCGCGTCGATCAGCTGGGCGTTGATGCGCGCACGCTTGCCCGACATACGGACGCTGCCTTCCAGCACGTAGCGCACGCCCAGCTCGCGGGCGACCTGGCGCACGTCGACGGCGCGACCCTTGTAGGTATAGGCGCTGTTGCGCGCGATCACGAACAGCGAGGAGAAACGCGACAGCTCCGTCGTCACATCCTCGCAGATGCCGTCGACGAAGGCCTCGTCGGATGGCGTGTTGCCCATGCTGTCGAAGGGCAGCACGACGATCGAGGGCCGCGCCGGCAGGGTCAGCTGCGGCTGCACCGGCGGCGCCGGCACGTCGTCGACCACCGCCCAGGCGCGCAGCGGGCGCATGATGTTGTGCAGGCGCCGTTCGCCGAGGTCGATCAGCGGCAGCTCGATCTTGCCCTCGATGTCCTCGCGCACGCGATCCGACAGCAGGATGCCGCCGGCCTCGGCCAGCGATTGCAGCCGGGCGGCGATGTTGACGCCGTCGCCGAAGATGTCGTCGCCTTCGACCACCACGTCGGCGACGTTGATGCCGATGCGGACCTGCACCCGCCGCTCCGCCGGGACCGACGCGCCGCTGCGCTGCACGCCGGCCTGGATCTCGACGGAGCAGCGCACCGCTTCGACCGCCGATTCGAACTCCATCAGGGCGGCGTCGCCCGTTGTCTTCACCACCCGACCGCCGTGACGCTTCACCGCCGGCTCGACGACGTTGCGGAAGACGCCGGCGACGGCGGTCAGCGCGCGCGGCTCGTCGGCCTCGACCAGACGGCTGAAGCCCACGACGTCGGCGCTGACGATGGCGCTGAGGCGACGTTTCATGGCGGCGATGCGGCCGGACTGCCCAGCACCGCGAACCTCACATCGTGGCGCCGATCTTCCACGGCTCGAACTCGTCGTCGCCGATGCCCATCGCCTCGCTCCTGGTCTTCTCGCCCGAGGCCACCCGCAGGATCAGCTCGAAGATGCGCCGGCCGGCCTGCTGGATGCTCTCCTCGCCGTCGACCACGGTGCCGCAGTTGATGTCCATGTCGTCGGTCATGCGGCGGTACAGCGCGGAGTTGGTGGCGAGCTTGATCGACGGAGTCGGCTTGCAGCCGAAGACACTGCCGCGGCCGGTGGTGAAGCACAGCACGTTGGCGCCGCCCGCCACCTGGCCGGTGGCCGCGACCGGATCGTAGCCGGGCGTATCCATGTAAACGAAGCCCTTGGCGGTGATCGGCTCGGCGTACTTGTAGACATCGACCAGATTGGTCGTGCCGCCCTTGGCCACGGCGCCCAGCGACTTCTCCAGAATGGTCGTAAGGCCGCCCGCCTTGTTGCCGGGCGACGGGTTGTTGTTCATCTCGCCGCCGGTGCGCGCGCAGTGGTCCTCCCACCACCGGATGCGCTCGACGATCTTCTCGCCGACCGCGCGGCTCACGGCGCGGCGCGTCAGCAGGTGCTCCGCGCCGTAGATCTCGGGCGTCTCGCTCAGCACCGCCGAGCCGCCGTGGCGCACCAGAAGGTCGACCGCCGCGCCCAGCGCCGGATTGGCGGAGATGCCGGAATAGCCGTCGGAGCCGCCGCATTGCAGCGCGAGGATGAGCTCGCTGGCCGGGATCGGCTCGCGCCTGACATTGTTGGCCTCGGGCAGCAGCTCCTGCAGGAACGACACGGCGCGACCGACGGTTCTGGCCACGCCGCCCTCCTCCTGGATCGCCATCGGGATCAGCTTGGGGCCCTCCTTCAGGCCCTCGGCATGCATCAGGCCGGAGATCTGGTTGGCCTCGCAGCCCAGGCCGAGCACGACAACCGCCGCCATGTTGGGATGGCGCGTGTAGCCCGCCAGGGTGCGGCGCAGCACGTCCATCTCGAGGCCCGACGCCGCCATGCCGCAGCCGCCGCCATGGGTCAGCGGCACGACGCCGTCGATGTTGGGATAGTCCGCGAGCACCGGCGCCAGCCTGGCGGCGATCATGCGGCTGGTCGCGGCCGAGCAGTTCACCGTGGTGACGATGCCGATGTAGTTGCGCGTCGCGGCGCGGCCGTCGGCGCGGCGATAGCCCTGGAAGGTCGCGGGATCGGCGACGTAGTCGGTGGGCCGCGCATCGGCACAGAAGGCGTAGTCGCGCTCGAAATCGCCCATGGCGCAGTTCTGGGTGTGCACATGCGTGCCGGCCGCGAGATCATCGGTGGCGAAGCCGATGATCTGGTTGTACTTGCGGATCGGCTCGCCCCGCTTCACGGCGCGCGTCAGCATCTTGTGCCCGGCGGGGATGGTCTGCGCCGCCTTGGCGCCGGACTCGACCTCGGTGCCGGGCAGGATATCCATGCGCGCAACGACGACGTTGTCAGCTTCATGCAGGCGGATGGCAAGGGGCGCGGCCATGGGTTCCTCCGATTGGCGCCGCAGCCTAGACCGAAACGCCTTTCGCGGCGAGCCGGTCTGGAGGAATCGGCGGAGGTCGCCTAGGCTGGTCGCATCGACGACAGGAGGAACGCCGATGATCGGCTATGTGACCTTGGGAACCAGCGATCTCGCCCGCGGGGCGAAGTTCTACGACGCGATCGCCGCCGAGTTGGGTGCGCGCCGCATCATGGAGTTCGAGAGCTTCATCGCATGGTCCGGCGGCGGCGCCGGCATCGCGCTCACCAGGCCGTTCGACGGCAAGCCGGCCAGCGTTGGAAACGGCGTGATGGTGGCGCTGGCGGCCAAGGACAAGGCCCAGGTCGACCGCATCTACAATCTGGCGATGTCGATGGGCGCGACCGACGAGGGCAAGCCCGGGCCACGCGGCGATACGTTTTATGCCGGCTATTTCCGCGACCCCGACGGCAATAAGCTCAACGCCTTCGTGATGGGCTGACGCAGACGCGCGAACGCCGCCGGCGGGAATTCCGCCGGCGGCGTTCGTTTCGCAGAAGCCTCAGTCGTAGGTCCAGTGGCCCGGGACGTATCGCCAGGCGGCCGGCGGCTCGCGATAGGCCGGCACCTCACGATAGGCCGGCACCTCACGGTACTCGATGACCCGGTTGCGCGGTGACGTGTCAACCCAGTGACCCGACACCCAGACGCGCTGGCCGTTCTGGTAGCTCCAGTAGCCCGGCTGCCAGTAACCCAGAGGCTTCACGTCCTCGCCGGCCGGCCGCTGCGGCACCACCTCGACGCGCACCGGCGGCGAGCTGTAGTACTGGGCCTGCGCCAGCGCCGGAGCCGCGATCACCGCCAGGGCCGTGGTCGCGATCAGGACGGGTTTCAGCATGACTGCCTCCTCGTGAAGGGATCAGGACAACAACGTCCGTCACCGCTTCGAGGTAGGCACCGTTTGCGGCTGGAGCGTCCCGCCCGGCCACACGATGGCGTGAGCCGGCGACGCGCTTTCGCCGCCTCCCCGCCAAGGTTTCGCCTCGGCGCCCTCTTGCGGCGCTGGCGAACGAGTGCATATACACATAATTGACCGCGTCGATCCGGATCACTAGGGTCGGATCAGCATCGCGCAAGGAGACCGCCATGACCGCCTGCATCGTGGGCTGGGCCCATTCCAAGTTCGGCAAGCTCGACGGCGAGACCAGCGAATCGCTGGTGGTGAAGGTCGCCAGCGAGGCGATCGCCCATGCCGGCATCGAGCCGAAAGACGTCGACGTCATCTACGTCGGCAACATGAACGGCGGCTTCGTGAAGCAGGAGTTCCACTCCTCGCTGCCGCTGCAGGCCCATCCCGACCTGCGCTTCAAGCCCTCGACCCGGGTCGAGAACGCCTGCGCCACCGGCTCCGCGGCGATCCACATGGGCATCAACTCGCTCGCGGCGAGGAAGGCGCGCTTCGTGCTGGTGGTCGGCGTCGAGAAGATGACCGAGCTCAACAGCGCGCAGGCCGGCGACGTGCTGATCAAGGCGTCCTACGTCGCCGAAGAGGCCGAGATCGAGGCCGGCTTCGCCGGCATCTTCGGCAAGATCACCTCGACCTATTTCCAGCGCTACGGCGACAAGTCCGACGCGCTCGCGCGCATCGCTGTCAAGGCGCACCGCAACGGGGTGAAGAACCCCTACGCCCATTTCCAGCGCGAGTTCGACTACGCCTTCTGCCGCAATCCCTCCGACAAGAACCCCTTTGTCGCCGGCCCGCTCAAGCGCACCGACTGCTCGCCGGTGACCGATGGCGCCGCCGCGGTGATCCTCGCCGACAGCGACACGGCGCTGGGCATGAAGCAGGCGATCGCGTTTCGCGCCGCCGAGCACGTCAACGACTTCCTGCCGATGAGCAGGCGCGACATCATCCAGTTCGACGGCCCGACGCTCGCCTGGCAGCGCGCGCTTCAGTCGGCGCGGCTCGACCTGCTGGATCTCAGCTTCGTCGAAACTCATGACTGCTTCACCTCGGCCGAGCTGATCGAGTACGAGGCGATGGGGCTGACACCGCGTGGCCAGGGCGAGCGCGCCATCCTCGAGGGCTGGACCGAGCGCGACGGCAAGCTGCCGGTCAACGTCTCGGGCGGGCTGAAGGCCAAGGGCCATCCGGTCGGCGCCACCGGCGTGTCGATGCACGTGATGAGCTCGATGCAGCTTGCCGAGGCCGCCGGGCCGATGCAGTTGGCCGCGCCGACGCTCGGCGCCGTGTTCAACATGGGCGGCGCCGCGGTGGCGAACTACGTCAGCATCCTCGAGCGCGTGAAATAGGTTCAGCCGGCGACCTGCCGATAGATGTCCTCGAGCGCGCGACAGAGCCGTCCGCAGTCGCAGACCGGCGAGGCCAGAAGATGCGCGCGCATGCCCGCGCGCATCTCCGCAAGCGTCGCCGGCATCGCCGGATCCAGCGCCAGCGCGATCGCGCGCTCGACGTAGGCCGCTTGGTCGTCCAGGCACCAGTCGCCCAGCCCGGCGGCCGCCAGCAGCGACTTGCTGGTGCGCGAAGCCCAGCGGTCGCCGTCGAAGGAAAGCACCGGCACGCCCTGCCACAGCGCCTCCGTCGTGGTCGTGCCGCCGTTGTAGGGAAATGTGTCGAGCGCGATGTCGACGCACGCATACGAAGCGAGGAAGTCGAAATGCGCGGCGCGTCCCTCCATGTCGATGCGCGCGCCTTCGATCCCGGCCCTGGCGAAACGGCCCAGCAGGGCACGGCGATTGGACTCGTCGGACAACTCGCCGTTGCGCAGGTGGAGTCGCGCCGTCGGCACGCGTTGGAGGATCGCCGCCCAGGCGGCGATCACGCCGTCGGTGATCTTGTACTGCGAGCCCAGGCAGCCGAAGGTGAGGTGACCATTGGCCAGGCAAGGGGGCGGCGCGACGTCGGGCACCGGGTAGGCCACCTCGAAGGCAAGGTAGCTGCCGGGCACGCGCCAGACACGCTCGCCGTAGTGGCGCTCCTCGCGCCTGGGGATCACCTGCTCGTCGCCGACGATGTGGCCGTAGCCCGGCATCCCCGACGTGGCGAACATGTTGAACCAGCCGATGACCGCCGGCGCCGGCCGTCGCAGGTAGAGCCCCAGGCGGCCCGGCACGCTGAAGCCGTTGAGGTCGACCAGCACGTCGACGCCGACGCGGCGGATATAGTCGGCCAGCTCGGCGGTGCCCGCATTGCGGATGCGGTGCACGATGTCGGCGTCGTGGTCGCGATAGCCGACCTCGGCCGACGGCACGCCGCCATCGGCGAACATGTGCACCTCGAGGGCCGCGCGGTCGTGCCGGTTGATCACGCCATAAACCGGCTTCATCCAGTTGGCCGCGCCGAAGAACGAGGAGACATAGCCCACCCGCAGCTTGTCGCCTGGGGTGCGCTGGCGCCGTTCCGCCTGTGGCGCCGCCTTGATCCTCGCCGCTTCGACGCGCGTCCAGTCGCGGCGCGCGCGCAACACGGCGGCATTGTCGGCCCGCGGATCGCCCGGAATCGCCACCGCCTTGTTCATCAGCGCCATGGCGCGGTGCGCGCCCTCGACCCGCGCGTACTGATCGATCGCCGCCTCGACCTCGCCCAGCGCGAACTGCGCGCGGCCCAGCGCGAGACGGACCGGTGCCGCGCTGGCACCGCAGGCGATCGATCGCGCCAGCGCTTCGGCCGCTTCACCCTGCGCGCCCAGCGCCTGCGCCGCCGATCCCAGCCCGTACCAGCCCTCGGCGGAATCGGGCTGGCGCTTCAACGCTTCGCGATAGAGCGCGACGGCTTCCTCCAGCCGGCCCGCTTCATGCGCGCGATCGGCGTCGTCCAGGCTCATGAGCGACCGTTGCGACGCGCCGCCTTGCGCCGCGCGGCCAGGCCGGCGATCACGCAGTCGATCAGGAAGTGCACCATTTCGGCCGCCGGCGCCGCATCGAGCCGTCCGATGCGGCCGTCGCCCTCGACCAGGGTCACGACGCCGTGCAGCGCGCCCCAGGTCGACAGCGCCGCGATCCGCCGCTCCTCGTCGTTCGCGCCCGGATCGAGCGGCCTCAGCGCGTCCTGCACCAGCGCCAGCGGCCGCTCCAGGGTCGTGCGGTACCACGCCTCGC
The DNA here is from genome assembly GCA_019635875.1 of Alphaproteobacteria bacterium. Classification (NCBI taxonomy): domain Bacteria; kingdom Pseudomonadati; phylum Pseudomonadota; class Alphaproteobacteria; species Alphaproteobacteria bacterium. The sequence continues at coordinate 186,038 of JAHBYP010000007.1, read as the reverse complement.
GCGTCGCCGACGCCTTGGGCAGCGGCTCGAACACTGCGGCCCAGAGCCGGCGATTCTTCGTTGTGAAGGCGATATAGGCATCGGCCATGGCGTGCAGCTGGCGCACCGGATCGCCCTCGTGCACTGCCGACAGCGCCGCCGTCAGCCCGTCGACTGTGCGCGCGGTGACGTGGCGGATCAGGTCGTCAAGATTGGCGAAGTGGTTGTAGATCGTGCCCGGCGTATAGCCGATCGCCGCAGCGATCTCGCGCGCGTTGGCCGCCGCCGTGCCGCCCTGCGCCACCAGTCGCTCGGCGGCGTCGAGGATCATCGCGCGCAGTTCCTGCGGGCTGTGGTCGGAGCGGCGGGCCATCGTGTCCAGCTGGAATGAACGACGTTCAATATTTCCGTTGACATCGATGGGCGCAAGCCTCAATATTGAACAATGTTCAATATCATCATCTCGGAGGAGGGAAACGATGATCACGGTGCGGCATGAAGCGTGCTGGACGCGCGAGGCGATCGCCGAGATCGTCGTGGCGCTGGGGCGCTCGCCGGCGGATGTCGGCGACGACACGCCGATGCCCGAGGCCCTGGGCGATTCACTCGACGCCATCGAGGTGGCGCTGGGCGTCGAGCGGCGCATCGGCGTGGCGCTGAGCGACGACGACCTTTCGCACGTACCGACCTTCGGCGCCCTGGTCGACCTGATCGCCGAGCGCGCCTGATCGCGCGTAATGCGTGGCTGGCGGGCTGCCCTGGGCTCGATCGCGATTGCGGCAACGGCCTCGACAACAGGGTGCGCGAGCCTGATCGGGAATTGCATTCAGATCGCAATGCAGGTCGTCGAACCCAGCTCAAACTTCATCGACAGGGCATTGGCTCATCGCTACTCGGACTGGTACTCGATTGGTTCGAACACGCCGGACTTCGGCGAACGCGTTCCGGTTTGGCGGATCGCAGAACAGGCCAATCGCCGACTCGCCGAAGGCTGCGAACCGATGAACGAAAGGAGCTGCGCCTACCGCAAGGTTCTGCGGGGAATCGAAGAACGCCAGGAGACAGAACGGCGGCTCATGACCCTCCATTTCATGCTATCGCCAAATGCGGCCAAGGGTTGCGCCACGTGCGTCGAGATACATCTTGCGGTCGACGGGAGGGTCACAAGGGCGACGCGATCCTGAACCTTGTGCGCGGCGCGAGGACGCGGCTAGATCGCGTTCGTCATGTCTCTGCCCTCGCCCTTCACCATCGCGCGCATCGAGACCTTCGTCTTCCGCGTGCCCATCGAGAAGCCCGTGGTCGCCGCCTTCGGCACCTTCACCGATCGCGTGTCGGCGCTGGTGCGCGTCGAGGATCATGACGGCGCGCATGGCTGGGGCGAGATCTGGAGCAACTTCCCGTCCTACGGCGCCGAGCATCGCGCGCGCGTGCTGCATGCCGCCGTGGCACCGCGCGCGCTGCGCCAGACGGTCGGCGATCCCGCCGCGCTGTGGCGCGCGCTCAGCGCCGCCACCCATGTCTGGGCGGTGCAGAGCGGCGAGCCCGGCCCGCTGGCCGCCGCGCTGGCCGGGCTCGACCAGGCGGTATGGGACCTGGCCGCACGACGCGCCGGCAAGCCGCTCTGCGCCCTGCTCGGCGGCGCGCCGGGCGCGGTGCCGGTCTATGCCAGCGGCCTCAACCCCGGCGACGGCCCGGCGATCGTCGAGCGCAAGCGCGCCGAGGGCTACCGCGCCTTCAAGCAGAAGATCGGCTTCGGCGAGGATACCGACCTCGGCAACCTCAAGGCGCTGCGCCGCATGCTCGACGAGCGCGAGCGGCTGATGGTCGACGTCAACCAGGGCTGGGCTGTCGAGGAAGCGGTGCGACTGGCGCCCGCCATGGCCGAGTTCGCGCTCGACTGGGTCGAAGAGCCGATCGTCGCCGACCGGCCCGAGATCGAGTGGCGCACCTGCGCCGCGGCCTACGACGTGCCGCTGGCCGGCGGCGAGAATCTGCGCGGCGGCGATCTGGCAGCGGCGGCGCGCGGCGGCGTGCTGCAGGTGATCCAGCCCGACATCGGCAAGTGGGGCGGCGTCAGCGGCTGCCTCGCGGTCGGTCGCGCCGCGGTCGACGCCGGCAAGCGCTACTGCCCGCACTGGCTGAGCGGCGGCGTGGGACTGATGCAATCGGCCCAGGTGCTGGCGGCCGTCGGCGGCGCAGGGCGGCTGGAGATCGACGCCAACGACAACCCGTTGCGCACGGCGCTCATCGCCGTGCCGCCGATCCGCGATGGCGCGCTGTCGATCCCGCTGGCGCCGGGCATCGGCGTCGAGCCCGACCTCGTCTCCTGCGGCCGCTGGCTGACCGACCGGCGCGAGAGTCACTAACGCATCGCGCGGCAAACTCGAGGCGCCTGTCATCCCGAGCGAAGCGAGGGATTCAGGCCTAGCCATAGACCCTCGCTTCGCTCGGGATGACGGGTGCGTTCGATGTACGGCACGCCACTCCGGATGGCAGCTGACGCGCCCGATCTCAGCTTGCCTCCTTGTTCTATCGAGGCGTAACTGGGCTGCAGGGGCCGCAAGCCGATCGAGCGGCTGGCACGCAAGCACGAACGTACCCCCCGACGCGTGCCGCCTGCGGCTGGTTAGCGACCTGGCCGACGGACACGGCTCGAACGGAACGCTCACCTGCCCGCGCCAGCGTCGCATCAAGGCGTGGATATGTGCGGGCTGAAGCCCGCTACATCGACTTCCAGTCGCCGGACTGCTCGAAGGCGAAGGCGGCGCGATAGATCGTGGGCTCGTCGAAATGCTTGCCGATCAGCATCACCGAAGCCGGCAACCCGTCGACTAAACCGCAGGGCAGCGCCATCGCGGGATGATGCGTGATGTCGAAGGGTGCGGTGTTGGCTATCATGTTCAGCGCCCGCTCGACATAGAGCTCGCGCGGCGCATCAGGCGGCGGCAGCGGCGTCGCCTTGATCGGCGTCGTCGGCATCAGCAGCAAGTCGTACCTGGCCAGCGCCGCGTCGTAGGCCGCAGTGAGCAGACGTGTGAGGTTCATCGCCTTGCCGTAGTAGCGGCTGCCGTAGTGCTTGCGGATATAGGTGCCCAGGATCAGGAAGATCTTGGTGGTCTCCGACAGCTCGTCGGCGCGGGTGCGCCAATGGCGATGGAAGTCCATCAGGCTGGTCACGTAGAGATCCGGCCGGCTCACGCCATAGCCGTCGCCGTACATCATCGTCTGCGTCATGCCCTCGGTGCCGATCGGCGTCCACAGCGCCGGCGCCAGCATGTGCATGGGGATCGACACCTCCTCGACGGCCGCACCCAGCGATTCGAAATGCTTCGCCGCCTTGCGCACCTTGGCGTTCACCGCGTCCTCGGCGTTGGGCTGCTGGAAACCCTCCGCCACCACGCCGATCCTCATGCCCTTCGCGCCGCCCCCGAGCGCCTTGGTGTAGGCGTGGATCTTCACGTCGTACTGGCGCGGATCGTAGCCATCCGGTCCGGCCAGCACCTCCAGCAGCAGCGCATTGTCGGAGACGGTCCTGGTCATCGGGCCGGTGTGATCGACATAGATCTCGATCGGCATGATGCCGGTATAGGGAACCAGCCCATGAGTCGGCTTCATGCCGTAGATGCCGCTGAACGAGGCGGGCATGCGGATCGAGCCGCCCTGGTCGCCGCCCAGCGCCATGTCGGCCTCGCCCAACGCCACCACCACCGCGCTGCCCGAGGACGAGCCGCCAGCCGAGTAGCCCATCCTGAACGGGTTGTGCACGGCGCCGGTGGCGTTGGTGTGGCTGCCACCGGACATGCAGTAGTACTCGCAGTGCGTCTTGCCGATGATGGTCGCGCCGGCATCCAGCACGCGCTGCACGACAGTGGCGTCGATGTCCGGGACATAGCCTTCGAGCGTCGAGGCACCGTTCATCATCGGCACGCCGGCCAGCATGATGTTGTCCTTCAGCGCCACGGTCTTTCCTTTGAGCTTGCCATCGGCGGCCCCCTGCACCGTGGTCTTCACGTACCAAGCGTTGTGCTTGTTCTCCTCCGGCGAGGGCCGTTTGCCGGGCGTGCGCGGATACCTTACTTCCGGCAGGTTGTCGGGCATCGCGTCGACGACGTTATATGCGCCGACGCTGGGGCGGATCAGTTCGATGAACGACGTGACGTCGGCATCGGTCAGCGACAGGCCGATTTCGTCGGCGGCCGCGCGCAACTGTGACGGCGTCGGGACTTGCACTGCCATGGTTTCCTCCTCAGGGCGCGAGATGCGTGATGAGAGCGGGGTCGGACTTGACCGCCGTTGCGGTACCTTCCAGCGCGATACGGCCGCGATCCATGACGTAGGCGTAGCCCGCGACCTCGAGCGCGAGCTCGATGTGCTGCTCGACGAGGATCACCGTCATCTCGCGCGACAGCAGGCGCAGGCGATCGGCGATCTCCTCGATCACGCCGACCCAGACGCCTTCGGTCGGCTCGTCGAGCATGAGCAGGCGCGGCCGCCCGAGGATGGCGCGGCCGATGGCCAGCATCTTGCGCTCGCCGCCCGAGAGCGTGCCCGCCGTCTGGTCGAGGCGCTGCCCCAGCTTGGGAAAGAAGTCGAGCGCGTCGTCGATCACGACGCGCTTGGCCTGCCGGACAGCGCCGAGCAGCAGATTCTCGCGCACCGAGAGCTTGGAAAAGATCGCGTATTCCTGCGGCACGTAGCCCAGGCCGCGACGGACACGCTCCTCGGCCGGCAGCGCGTTGACCGGCGCATCCGAGAAAATGATCATGCCCGACGACGGCGGCAGTTCGCCGAACAGCGTGCGTAGCAGGGTCGACTTGCCCGCGCCGTTGCGGCCCAGCACGGCAATGCCGCCGCGTGCCGGCGCCGACAGCGAGACGTCGAACAGCACCTGGCTGCGACCGTAGCCGGCATTGAGGTTCTGCACGGTGAGGATCGCTGCGTCAGACACGGGTCGTGTACACCTGCTGAACCTTGGCGGAGCGCTGGATCGATTCGACGTCGCCCTGGTCGAGCACCTTGCCTTGGTCGAGCACCGTCAACCGGTCGCAGATGTCGCGGATGAAGTGCAGGTCGTGCTCGACGATCACCAGCGCGCAATCGGGCTTGATCGGCTCGAGCAGTTCGCCGGTGACTCGGCGCTCCTGCGGGCTCATGCCGCCGGTCGGTTCGTCGAGCAGCAGCAGTTTCGGCTTCAACGCCAGCGCCATCGCGATCTCCAGCCATTGCTGCTGGCCATGGCTGAGCTCTGCAGCGGGGTCGTGCGCGCGGTCGGCCAGCCGGAAGCGCTCCAGCAGCGACCACACATCGTCGTCGAGCGCGCGGCGACGGCGTGAGAGCAGCAGGCTGGTCAGCGTCTCGCCGGATTGCGCCGCCAGCAGGATGTTGTCGTAGGTCGTGATCTCCGGCAGCACCGCGGTGATCTGGAACTTCAGGCTGAGCCCTGCGCGGGCGCGTTCGTAGGGCGTCGCGCGGGTGATGTCGCGGCCGGCGAAGGTGATGCTGCCACTGTCAGCGAAGTGAGCGCCGGCGATCGCCTTGAGCAAGGTGCTCTTGCCCGAGCCGTTGGGTCCGATCAGGCCATGGAAGGAGCCGTTCTGCACGTCGACATCGACCCCGTCGAGCGCGCGCAGCCCTCGGAACGACTTGCCAACGCCACGGATCTCCAGCAGCGCCATGACTCAGTTCCTGTCCTTGCGGCGCACGCCGTAGCTGCCGATGCGTTCGCGCTCGGACACGAACAGGCCGAGGATGCCCTTGGGCTGGAACATCACGACGATCAGCAGCACTGCGCCCAGGATCACCGGCCAGAAGCGCTTGATCGCATCGATGTCGGCCAGCACGTAGGACAGTACCTCGACTGCGGCGGTGCCAATGATCGGGCCGATGATCGTGCCCGAGCCGCCGAACAGGCAGTAGATCACCGCCGCGGTGGACAGGCCGGGGCCCATGTTGCCGGGGCCGATGAAGCCCTGATGGTAGCTGTAGAGCGCGCCACCCAGACCGGCGACCGCACCGGCGAGCGAGAAGACCAATGCCTTGAAGAGCTGCACGCGATAGCCGAAGAAGGCGAGGCGCTCCTCGTTCTGGCGCATGCCAGCCAGCACGAGACCCAGTTGCGATCGCTTCAGAAAGCGCGCGCCGCCATAGACCAGCAGCAGGATGCCCAGCGCCAGGCAGTAGAAGGCTGTGCCCTCGACGAACTCGTAATCGCCGATCTTCAGCAACTTGACCGACGACAGGCCATTGCCGGCGCCGACATACTGCCAGCCGGAGACCAGGCGCTCGGCGGCATACGAGCCGGTAAGCGTGCCCAGGGCGACGAAGATCACGGTGGGCGGTTTGCGGCCCAGCAGGAGGAACGCCGCGAACAGTGCCGAGAGGATCAGCCCCACCAGTGCGGCCAGCGGCAAGGTTCCCCACAAATCGCTGAACTCAAGGTCGCGGCCGACCAGCGCGATGGCGTAGCCCGCGACGCCGAAGAACAGCGCCTGGCCGAAGCTCATGATGCCGGACAGGCCCCAGCACAGGTCGAAGCTGATGGCCAGCAGCGAGAGGATCAGCACGTTGGTGGCCAGCGTCACCAGATCGGTGCGCTCGGCGAAGGCGAACGGCACGACAATCGCCACCGCCAGGGTCGCGACCTCGACCAGCGGCAAAACGCCAGCCGGAAAGCGGTGCCGGAAAGCGGGCTTGCCGCTCGCCGACGCCGTACCTTTTTCATCCATGGGCGCCGCCTCAGCGCCGACACCCGCCTCGTTCAGCATTCCTTGGGGTCGACCATCTTGTAGCTGCTGATGACATCGTAGCGGGTCTTGCCGGCGTCGACTTTGCACTGCGCGACGTACATGTTCATCTTGCAGTGCATCTTGCCCGGCACCATCTCGGCGCCGCCGCCGGGGCCCTGCTCGATCTTGGCCTTGTCCATCGCCGCGGCGACGGAGTCGCGATCGAGCTTGCCGCCGGTCGCCTTGACCGCCGCTTCGTAGAACTTGACGCCGCGATACATGCCCGTCGCCGCCGAGCCGGCGGTGAACAGATACTTGGTGTCCGGGAACTTCTTGGCGTACTCGACCTGGAGCTGCTTGCTGAACGGATCGTCGATCGCCTGGAAATAGTCGAGGCAGCTGTAGAGCCCTTCCATCTCCTGCACGGGATGGTAGTTCAGCAGGTTCTCGTCGTAGTAGACGCAGGAGAGTATGCCGCCGTTGCGCTGGAAGCCAGACTCGTAGAGCTGCTTCACGAAAGGCTGCAGGCCGGGCGGAATCACGGTGTTGAAGACCACCTCGACCTTGCCATCGCGGATCTTGCCGATGGTGGCGGAGTACTCGGGCTGGTCGAGCGGGTAGTATTCCTCGAACACGACCTCGCCACCATTGGCCTCGATCACCTTGCGCGCGTACTTGTTCAGGAGCTGCGGCCAGACATAGTTGGCGCTGGGCATGGCGAAACGCTTCTTGCCGAGCGTCTTGATGATGTAGGGGATCAGCTCGTCGCACTGCTGCGCCGGTGTCGGACCGGTGCAGAACAGGTTCTTCGTGCACTCCTGGCCTTCGTAAAGCTGCGGATAGATGTACAGCGTGCGGCCGCGATTGACGATCGGATCCTTGATCGCCTGGCGCATCGCCGAGGTGATGCCGCCCAGCACGACGTCGACCTTGCGCTCCTGAATCAGCTTGCGGACGTTGCCGACGGCAATCTTGGGATCCGACGCGGTGTCCTCGAGAAAGAGCGTGATCTGCCGTCCGGCGACGCCGCCCGCCTTGTTGATCTGCTCAACGGCGAACTGCGCTACCTGCCAGTTGGCGTTGCCCGACGGCGCGATCGCGCCGGTGATATCGGTGGCGATACCCATCTTGATCGGATCGGCCGCGAGCGCGCCCTTGGGCGAGAGCATCCAGCCGCCCGCGCTGCCGGCCACCCAGCCGGCGGCACTGAGCGCGGAGGCGCCGCTCAACAGGCGGCGTCGGCCGATGAGCCTTGGCGTGTTGCGATCTTCCGACATGACTAGAGTCTCCCCTGCGTGATGAAGCCCTGCGGGCGAAACTTCACGAACGCCAGCGCAAGCACGAAGACGAGCGGATCGGCGAGCACGGGGATAACAATCCACGGCAAGCCTGCTGCGGTGGTGCCGATGACGGCCGCGCCCAGCACGGGTCCTTCGAAGGTGCCGACGCCGCCCAGCATCACTGACAGGAAGGCCTGCACCAGGAAGCGTGTGCCGATGTCGGCAGAGAGCTGGTAGAGCGGCACGATCAACGCGCCGGCCAACCCCGCCAGCGCCGCGCCGAAGGCGAAGGTCGCGGCGTAGAGCTTCGTGGTCGAGATGCCGCTGGCACGCGCCAGCATCGGGTTCTCGAGCGAGCCGCGGACCTGCAGGCCGATCGAGGTGCGGGCGAGGAACAGCCAGGTACCGGCGATCACCAGCAGCGTGACGACGACGATCACGGTGCGCCAGATCGAAAAGTCGAGACCGAACATGGTGAAGGCGCCGGGCAACGGCTCGGTCACCGACTTGTAGTGACCGCCCAGCAGGCCGCGCACGATCTCGCGGATGACCAGGCCGATGGCGTAGGTGCCGAGCATGGCGATGATCGGCGCGGCATAGAATCGCCGGATCACCCCGCGTTCGAGCACCAGCCCGATGAACCCCAGCACGATGGGCGCGGCGAGGATGCCGGCCCAAGCGGGCAGCCCGTTGCTCTCGAACACGAACACAGTGTAGGCGCCGAGCATCACGAACTCGCCGTGGGCGAAGTTGAAGATGCCCATCATGCTGGCGATGACGCCGAGCCCGAGCACGATCAGCACCATCACCGAGGTGAACGCCAGCAGGTCGAACGCGAGCTTGATACCGGTATCCATCGACGTACTTGAACGGGAAATCTTTTCCCTTTCAAGTATTATTTTGCGATGCAGCAGATCGAGCCATCAGAAGCGCTCGCGCAGCCGGAAGTCGAAGCCGTCGGCCTCGGCGAAGAAGATCGGCATCTCCATGCGGCCGCGCCGCATGCCGACCTCGCCACGCCCGCCGCGATAGACGAGTCCGTCCGCCGCGCGCGTCAGTGCCACCACATCGCTGCCTGCGGCGCGCCGCATCACGGCATCGAGGAAGTGCAGGCCCTCGTAGTTGGATTGCGCCGTGGCGCCGGGGATCGGCGCGGTGGCGCCATAGGCGTCGTGATAGAGGCCCTGGAAATGCTCGCCGGCGGCGCTGCGGTGGCGCTCGAAATAGCCCGAGGCGGCAAACAGGTTCTCGGTGTTCTCGGCGCCGACGCCCAGCAGCACGGTCTCGTCGACGCAATTGGCCAGCCGCAGCATGTGGCGCGACAGGCGGTGCTCGCCGAAGGCACGGTTGAAGACGATGCCGTCGACGCCGATCAGCGAGATGAACACGACATCCGGCCGGGCGCGGCGGATGCGCTCGAAATGCGGCGTGTGGTCGTGCTCGCCCAGCGCCACGAAATCCTCGCCGACGATCTCGCCGCCGGCCTCGGCGATATAACGCTTCACCGCGCGATGCGACAGCCAGGGCCACACATAGTCGCTGCCGATCAGGTACCAGCGCCGCGCGTTCTTGCGCTCTGCCAGCCAGTGGATCGCCGGCCGCGCCTGCCGCGCCGGCGTCTCACCGATGGCCAGCACGCCGGGCATGCGCTCGCCGCCCTCGTAGATCGGCGTGTAGACATAGGGGATGCGCCCCGCCACCGCGCGGCGCACCGCCAGGCGTACGGCGCTGATGTGGCAGCCCATGATGACGTCGGCATCGTCGTCGTCGATCAGCCGTGCCGCCTCGAGTGCAACCTCTTCGGGCGCACCGCCGGCGTCATGGACGGACAGCTCGATCTCGCGACCGCGGATGCCGCCGCGCCGGTTGATCTCGCACGCCGCCAGTGCCGCACTATTGACCGATGCGATGCCCCAGATTCCTGACGGCCCGGACAGTGCCTGAAAATGCGCCACCCGCAGCTTGGCCGGCGACCGGCGGCGCAGGCCGTCGCCGATGCCGGGGTCTGTGGGAAAGAGCATGGACATGGGTGGCCGGGTGCGCAGAGCACCGCAAGGATCCTGGCGCATCATCATGGCGATGACCCTCCGGCTAGCGTTTTACTCCACGGATTAACCATTGAAACTTCAATATTTGCCGGCCATATAAAGCGGCCATTGGTGAAATCAGGGCCCGTCTTTTGTCCGACTCTACCGCCAACCCTCCGATCTCCGGCCATCTGGCCTACCTGCTTGCCCAAGCCAATCGCGAGATCAACCGGCAGCTCGAGGCGCGATTGAGCGTCGAGGGCGTGCCGGTCGAACGCTGGCGCATCCTCAAGGTGCTGTCCAACGGCAACGGCAAGTCGATGGGCGAGCTGGCCGACGCCGTGCTGCTCAATCATCCGACCCTGACCAAGATCATCGACCGCATGGCGGCCGACGCGCTGGTCTATCGCATCTCCGACCCGCACGACCGGCGCAAGGTACTGATCTTCAGCTCCGATCGCGGCAAGGCGCTGGCGCGCCGGCTCGACCCGCTGGTGCAAAGCCAGGAGGAGCACATCGCCGGCAGCTACGGCGACGCGGCGACGAGCGAGCTCAAGCGGCTGCTCGAAACCCTGATCCAACGCACCGGCTGATGGTTTCATCGCGCTGATCCGCAGCAAGTTTCAAGCCAGAGCCGCGCGATCGCGCCGCACGCGCTGCACCGCCATCAGGATGCGCTCAGGCGTCGCTGGCGCATCGAGCTCGACGTCGACCGTGTGATAGGCGACGGAGGCGATGGCATCCTTCAACGCAGTCCATACCGCGGTGGCCAGCATCAGGGGCGGCTCGCCCACGGCCTTCGACCGGAAGATGGTGTCCTCGCGCGACGGCGCGTTCTCGAGGATGCGTGCGTTGAAGATCGGCGGCACATCGCGGCTGCCGGGGATCTTGTAGGTCGACGGTCCCCTGGTGCGCAGCCGGCCCTCCTGGTCCCACCACAGTTCCTCGCAGGTCAGCCAGCCCATGCCCTGCACGAAGGCGCCCTCGATCTGGCCGAGATCGATCGCCGGATTGAGCGAGCGGCCGCAATCCTGCACCAGGTCGGCGCGCAGCACGCGGCTCTCGCCGGTCAGCGTGTCGATCGCCACCTCGGCGACCGCCGCGCCGAAGGAGAAATAGAAGAACGGCCGGCCCTTCAGCGCCACCGGATCCCAGTGGATCTTCGGCGTGCGATAGAAGCCGGTCGACGACAGCGAGATGCGCCCAAGATGCGCCAGCCGCGCCAGCTCGCCGAACTCGACGACGCGATTGGCGCCGGGCGGGCCGAGATGCACGAGGTTGTCGCGGAAGCTCACCAACTCCGCCGGCACGTCGAAATGCGCGGCCGCGAACGCGCTCAGGCGCTGCTTGATAGTGCTCGCCGCCTCGAAGGCCGCCCAGCCGTTGAGGTCGGAGCCGGTCGAGGCCGCTGTCGGCGACGTGTTGGGCACCTCGCCGGTCGACGTCGCGGTGACACGGATGCGATCGAGATCGACCTGGAAGACCTCGGCCACGACCTGTGCCACCTTCACGAACAGGCCCTGCCCCATCTCGGTGCCGCCATGGTTCAGGCGGATCGAGCCGTCGCTGTAAACGTGTACCAGCGCGCCCGCCTGGTTCATGCTCGGCACGTTGAAGGAAATGCCGAACTTCAGCGGGAACATGCCCAGCCCGCGGCGCAGCGGCCCGCCCTGCCGGTTGAAGGCGTCGATCTCGGCGCGCCGTGCCTGCCAGTCCGACTCGCGCGTGACCTGCTCGATGCAGGCGCGGATGCGGTTGTCCTCGATCTTCTGGCCGTACGGCGTCTCGTCGTTGCCGCCCTCGCCATAGAAGTTCGCCGCGCGCACCTGCTCGGGCGTACGACCCAGCACGCGCGCGATACGCAGGATCGCGTCTTCCATCGGCAGCACGCCCTGCGGCCCGCCGAAGCCGCGAAAGGCGGTGTTCGACACGGTGTTGGTCTTGCACGGGTGCCCGACTGCGCGCAGATGCGGGATCCAATAGGCGTTGTCGATATGCGTCAGCGCCCGCACCAGCACGCCCGGCGTCATATCGAGCGAGTGGCCACCATTGGCCGCCAGCAGTGCGTCGAGCGCAAGCACGCGGCCCTCGTCGTCAAAGCCGACCTCGTAGCGAAAGAGAAAGCCGTGCCGCTTGCCCGTCGCCACCATATCGTCGCCGCGCGGCAGGCGTAACTTCACCGGCCGGTTGGTGCGCTGCGCCAGCAGGGCGGCGATCGCCGCAACCCAGGAGGCATTGCTCTCCTTGCCGCCGAAGGCGCCGCCCATGCGACGCACCGCGACCGTGACCTGGTTGAAGTCGAGGCCCAGCACGCGGCTGACGACGTGCTGCACCTCCGTGGGATGCTGGGTCGAGGACTGCACCACGAGGTCGCCATCCTCGCTCGGCGTGGCGATGGCGATCTGGCCCTCGAGGTAGAAATGCTCCTGCCCGCCGCAGCGCAGCTCGCCCTTCAGCCGGTGCGGCGCGGCGGCCATCGCGCGCTCCACATCGCCGCGTGACAGCGTCGACGGTGGATAAAGCAACGAGCCCTTCTCCAGCGCCGCGTCGATCGAGAGGATCGCCGGCAGGCTGTCGATATCGAGGGCGACCTTGCGCGCCGCCGACCGGGCGACATCGAGGCTGGTCGCCACCACGGCGGCAATGGGCTGGCCGACGTGCTCGACCACCCCGTCCGCCAGCATCGCCTCGCCCTTCGCGACATTGGCGCCCGGCACGTCGGCGGCAACGACGATATCGAGAACGCCGTCCATGGCCCGGGCCACGCCGAAATCCACCCGCCCGAGCCGGCCATGCGCCACCGGGCTCAGCACCAGGGCGGCGTGCAGCATGCCGACGGGCTCCGGCTGGTCGTCGATGTAGATCGCCTCGCCGGTCGTGTGCTTCAGCGCACTGTCGTGGCGCTCGGCGCTATGCACGCCGCCCTTCATAGCGCGTCGAGCTCCACCGCGACGCCGGCCGAGCGCAGGTACAGCCGGCGCAGCAGGTTGCCGGCAACCGCCAGCCGGTAGGAAGCGGTCGCGCGCCAGTCGTCCAGCGGCCTGAAATCGTCGGCCAGCGCCCGGGCTGCGCTTTCGATCGTCGCCTCGCTCCACGGCGCGCCGGTCAGCGCCGCCTCGGCATGCGGCGCGCGTGCCGGCGTCGCGGCCATGCCGCCATAGGCCAGGCGCGCGCTGCGGACGACGCCATCGGCCACGCGCAGCCTGTAGGCGCCGAGCACGGCGGAAATGTCCTGGTCGCGGCGCTTGGAAACCTTGTCGACGTGGAAGACCTCGTCGGCGGCCGGCAGATTCATGTCGATCGAGACGATGACCTCGTCGGGCGCCAGCGCCGTCCTGCGGTAGCCGAGGAAGAAGTCGTCGATGCCGACCGCGCGGCGGCCGCGCACCGACGCCAGGTGCACCGTCGCGCCCAGCGCCAGCAGCACCGGTGGCGTGTCGCCGATCGGCGAGGCGGTGCCGAGATTGCCGCCGATCGTGCCCATCGACCGGATCTGCCGCGAGCCCAGGCGGCGGATCATCCCGGCGAACGGCCTGCTATGGCTTTCTATGGTCGGCAGGACCTGCCGATAGGTCGCGGCCGCGCCGATCTCCAGGCGATCTGCGTGCTCCTTCAGGCCGTTGAGTTCCGGCACGCCGCAGATGTGGATGAGCCGCGCTGGAACCTCGCGGTCATGGCTGATCCGCACACCGAGATCGGTACCGCCGGCCAGCAGCCAGGCATCGGGGTGCTCGGCGCGCAGCCACAGCAGCTCGGAGAGCGTCCGCGGCGCATGCAGGATGCTGGCACCGTCGAACTGGCGGGACTCCGTGTCGGGCGGGTCGATTTCCATGGTTTGCCATGGGTCCGCCGAATGCGCACAGCGTGCCACCGCCTCGACGATCGGCCGGTAGCCGGTGCAGCGGCACAGATTGCCGGCCAGCGCGTCGTGAATCAGCTCGGGCGTCGGCGCCTCGCCGCCGCAGGCGAAGGCCACGGCGCTCATCACGATGCCGGGCGTGCAGAAGCCGCATTGCGTGCCGTCGCTTTCGGCCAGGGCGCGCTGCACCGGATGCGGCGCGCCGTCGGCGCCGCACAGCCCCTCGACGGTGCGGATGGCGCGGCCATGCATCTGGCCGACCAGGGCGAGGCAGGCGTTGACCGGCAGGCGCGCCTCGGCCGTCTCCAGCAGCACGGTGCAGGCGCCGCAATCGCCCTCGGCACAGCCTTCCTTGGTGCCGGTGAGCCGGGCCGGGCCGCGCAGCCAGTCGAGCAGGGTCATGGCCGGCGACACGCCATCGAGGCGCCGTCGTTCGCCATTGAGCACGATCTCGATGGGCCCGCTCATGCGATCGACCCTAGCACGCGGTTGACAGGTGGTCCCGCCGCGCCGACATGGCACAATCGAGTCCGCATGGCGCCACGCAAGAGCCGTTCCACTACTTCAGTCACGCTGGCCAACCTCGAACGGTTGGGCGCGGCGCGACTGGCCGCGCTGCTGATGGACCAGGGCAGGCGCGACCGCGCCTTCCGTGAGCGCCTGGCGCTGGCAATCGCCGCCGAGGCCGGCGCCGAGGAACTGGCCGAGCAGATCGAGCGCCGCCTGATCGGGCTGTCGCACCTGTCGCGCCGCTCCCGCCTGGGCGAGGCGCGCGCACGCGAGGTCGGCGACGAGATCGGTGCGCTGCGCGAGATCATCGTCGGGGACGTCGCCCCCGCCCTGCCCGGCCGCGCCATCGACCTGCTGCGCCGCTTCATCGCCATGGGCCCGACGGTTCTCGGCCTCGTCGGCACCACGGAGGGCCTCGCCGCCGTCTTCGACCGGGCCGAGGACGACCTGTCCGGGTTATGGGCGAAACATCCGGCGCGCGACATCAACGAGGTGGTCGAGTGGGTCATCGGCCGCATCGAACAGGAGCAGGAGCGCGCGATGAACATCAACCCCTACGAGCGCGCATTGGGCGAGGACGGCCTGCGGCTGCTGGCCGATCGCATCGGCGCGGCGTTCGGCGCGCTGCCGCGCGAGGCGGTGGGCCAGCGCTGGGCGCACACCATCGGCCGTCACTACGACGCGCGCGTGCGCGCCATGGTGCTGCGCCAGATCCTGCGTCAGATCGCCGATGCGCTGGGCGATGTCGACGCGCTGATCGCCGTCGAAAGCGAGTTCCATCCCACCGAGATCGACGCGCCGGCGATCGCCCGACGCCTGCTCGCCGCCGGCCGCGCCGGGGACGCGCTCAGCTGGCTCGACAACCCGCGCTTCGAGCGCGCCACGCGCAACGCCACCGCGCTCAGGCTGGAGACGCTGGAGGCGCTGGGTCGCCGCGACGACGCCCAGGCGCTGCGGCTCTTGACCTTCGAGCGCACGCTCGAGGTGCCGCTGCTGCGCGACTATCTCAAGCGCCTGCCCGACTTCACCGATGCCGACGCCGAAAAGCGCATCGTGGCGCAGGTCGCGCAACACCGCTCGGCCGGCGAGGCGCTGGCCTTCCTGGTTACCTGGCCGGCGCTCGATGCCGCGGCGGCGCTGGTCGATTCGCGCCTGGCCGAGCTGAAGCCGGTGCCGCCCGATGCGCTGCTCGACGCCGCGACGCGCCTGCGCGAAAGCCATCCCGCGCAGGCCGTGGCGCTGATCCGTGCCGCCGCGCCCACCATCCTGGACAGCGGCTTCGCCCATCACTACGCCGCACTGGCCCGAGCCATGGTCGAGGTCCGCGATCTTCCGCCGGCAACCGATGGCGAGACGCATGACGGCTGGGTCGACGAGCTGCGCCTGCGCTACCCCCGCCGCGACGCCTTCTGGTCGCGCTTCCGCGAACTGGATCGGACAACCTCCGCTTAGTCCTACCTTCCCCGGGAGGGGGAGGGTGCCCGAAGGGCGGAAGGGGGATGCCTCAACTCGCTCGGTGTCCGCCTTCGGCATCCCCCATCCGGCGCTTCGCGCCACCTTCCCCCTCCGGGGGAAGGCAACTATGAGGGGGTCTCAAGGAGATCCCGCACATGATCGATTTCGCCTTTACCGATCGCGACCGCGAACTGCAGGAGCGCTCGCGCGCGTTCATCCGCGATTCGATCATCCCGCGCGAGAAGGATCCCCGGCAGTCGCCGCACGGCCCCAGCGACGAGCTCAGACGCGAGCTCAATGCGCTGGCGCGCCAGGCCGGGCTGCTGTCGCCGCAATGCTCGGCGGAATATGGCGGGCTGGGCCTGACCCATCGCGAGCGCGCCATCGTCTTCGAGGAGGCGGGTTACTCGCTGCTCGGCCCGATCGCCATGCACTGCATGGCGCCCGACGAGGGCAACATGCACATGCTCGAGGCGGTGGCCACCGAGGCGCACAAGCAGCGCTGGCTCAAACCGCTGGCCAATGGCGACATCCGCTCCTGCTTCGCCATGACCGAGCCGCCGCCCGGCGCCGGCTCCGATCCCTCGGCGATGAGCACCACGGCGGTGCCGGACGGCGATCACTTCGTGATCAACGGCACCAAGTGGCTGATCACCGGCGCCGACGGCGCCGGCGTGATCATCATCATGGCGCGCACCCTGATCGACGGCGCAGACAAGGGCGCCACCATGTTCATGGCCGACCTGCCCAACAAGGCGATCGTCACCGAGCGGGTGATCGACACCATCGAGGAGTCGATGACCGGCGGCCACGCCGTGATCCGCTTCGAGAATCTGCGCGTGCACAGGGACGACGTGATGGGCGAGGTCGGCCGCGGCTTCCGCTACGCCCAGGTGCGCCTGGCGCCGGCGCGGCTGACGCACTGCATGCGCTGGCTGGGCGCGGCGCGGCGCGCGCACGACATCGCGGTGGAGTACGCGAATCGCCGCAAGGCCTTCGGCAAGACATTGATCGAGCACGAGGGCGTCGGCTTCCAGCTCGCCGACAACCTGATCGACCTGCACATGGCGCGGCTGGCGATCTGGCATTGCGCCTGGGTGCTCGATCAGGGCCGCGACGCGCGCTTCGAGTCGAGCGTATCCAAGGTCGCGGTGTCCGAGGCGCTGTTCCGCGTCGCCGACCGCTGCGTGCAGGTGCTGGGCGGGCTGGGCGTCACCGGCGACACGCCGGTCGAACGCATCTTCCGCGAGATCCGCGCCTTCCGCATCTACGACGGCCCGTCGGAAGTCCACCGCTGGAGCCTGGCGCGCGGGTTGGCGAGCCGCTGATGTCATCCCGAGCGTAGCGATCTACGGCTTTGCCTGGATCCCTCGCTACGCTCGGGATGACAGCCTGTGGAGCGCCCTTGCCGCGATGGTTTCGGCCGGCGCGTCGATGCCGATGGTGATCGCCTCGTCGTCGCCCGGCGGTTCGAGGGCGGCGAACTGGCTGTCGAGCAGGGTCGGCGGCATGTAGTGGCCCTTGCGCGCCGCCAGCCGCGAGGCGATCAGCGCCTTCTCGCCGGCGAGATGGATGAAGCGCACCTCGCCGCCGCTGCGCAGCACGTCGCGATAGCGGCGCTTCAGCGCCGAGCAGGCGAGCACGACGGTTTCGCCCTTCGTGTTCCAGTCGCCGATCGCCGCCGCCATCGCCGCCAGCCAGGGCGCGCGATCGTCGTCGTCGAGCGGCTGGCCGCTGCGCATCTTCTCGACGTTCTGTGGCGGATGAAACGAGTCACCTTCGGCGTATTGCGCACCCAGTGTTTCGGCGATCAGCTTGCCGACCGTCGACTTGCCGCAGCCGGACACGCCCATCACGACGTAGACAGTCATCCCTTGTGTTCGTCGCCGGCGTAGGGCGCCCACTCGGCGTGATGACGGCCCGGCTTGTCGAGACGGGTGAAGCCGTGCTGGCCAAAGACATCGCGCTGGGCGGCGATCATGTCGGCCCACAGCCGGCCGGTACGCAAGGCGTCGACATAGGAGAGCGACGAGGCGAAGGCCGGCACCGGCACGCCATGGGCGATCGCCGTCACCACCACCTGGCGCCACGAGGCGTCGCCGGCGCTGACCATGCGCCACAACGCCGGCGCGCGCAGCAGATTGGTGCCCGCAGGCAGGCTGGCACAGGCCTCGGCGATCGGCTCGAGCAGCTCGGAGCGCACGATGCAGCCGCCGCGCCAGACCCGCGCCACGGTGGCGAGATGGATGCCCCAGCCCTCCTCCTGGTCGGCCGCGCGCATCAGCGCGAAGCCCTGCGCCAGCACGGCGATGTTGGCCGCCAGCAGTGCGCGGCCCAGGGCGGCGGTCAGCGCCATGCGGTCGCCGGCAAAGGCCATGGTCGGCGGGCCGAGCGCGGTCTCGTTGGCGAGGCGATCGCTCTTCAGCGCCGAGAGGCAGCGCGCGTGCACCGCCTCGGCCAGGGTCGGCGCGGCCACGCCATAGGCCAGCGCAGCATTGGCGGTCCACTGGCCGGTGCCCTTCTGCTCGGCGGTGTCGACGATGCGCTCGATCATCGGCGCGCCGCTGTCGGGGTCGCGCGTGTCGAGCACCTGCACGGCGCATTCCATCAGGAAGGACGACAGCTCGCCCTCGGCCCAGCGTGCGAAGATGGTGCGCGCCTCGCCGTGGCTCATGCCGACCATGCGGCGCAGCAGATGCCAGGTCTCGGCGATCAGCTGCATGTGGGCGTATTCGATGCCGTTGTGTACGGCCTTGACGAAATGGCCGGCCGCGCCCGACCCGACGCGCGCGAAGCAGGCCGAGCCGTCGGGCGCCTCCGCGGCAATCGCCTCGAACAGCGGCGCCACGGAGGCGACGGCGGCGGTCTCGCCGCCGGCCATGATCGCCGGGCCCTTGAGCGCGCCTTCGGCGCCGCCGGAGACGCCGAAGCCCAGCACGTGCACACCCTGGCGCGCGAGCTCGATCTGCCGGCGCTGGGTGTCGCGATAGAAGGAGTTGCCGCCGTCGATGACGATGTCGCCGGCGCCGAGGTGGGGATGCAGCGCCTCGAGCGCGTCGTCGACCGGCTGGCCGGCGGGCACCATCAGCATGATGCTGCGCGGTGCCGGCAGCGCGGCGATCAGGCCGGCGATATCATCGGCGCCGACGGCGCCATCGCCGATGTCCTTGGCCAGCGGCGCGGCCACGCCTTGGGCGGTGTCGAATAGCGCAAGCCGCGCACCGTTGCGGGCGAGGTTACGCGCGAGATTGGCGCCCATGACGCCGAGGCCCATCAGGCCCAATGCCGACGATCGCATGGAAGCCGTGATAGCGTGTGGAAGACGGCTCGGTAAAGCCTTCGCCGCTACCTTCCCCCGGGGGAAGGCAATGAAAAGAGGACCACCTTATGCTGCGTCTCGGACTGATCGGGTATGGCGCCATCGGCCTGCATGTGCGCGAGGCGATGGCGGCCGGGCGCATCGAGGGCGTCGAGTTGCGCGCCGCTATGGTGCGCCGGCCGCGCCAGGAGATCACCAGCCGGCCCGACATCACGCACGATCCCGACCGCTTCTTCGACTACGCCATGGACGTCGTGGTCGAGTGTGCCGGCCACGACGCGGTACGGAACCATGCCGAGCGCGTGCTGGAGAACGGCATGGACCTGCTGGTGACCTCGGTCGGCGCCTTCACCGACACCGTGCTGTACGAGCGCGTGCTGGCGGCGGCGCGGCACAACGGCAAGCGGCTGATCCTGCCCTCCGCCGGCATTGGCGCCATCGACATCCTCTCGGCCGCGGCGGTGGGCGGGCTCGATTCGGTGACGGTGACGGTGCGCAAGGATCCCTCGGCGTGGAGGGGCACGGCGGCGCAGGATCTCGTCGACCTCGATTCGCTGACCCAGCCGCATGTCGTGTTCGACGGGCCGGTGCGCGAGGGCGCGCGGCTCTATCCGCAGAATGTCAACATCTCCGCCGCCGTGGCGCTGGCCGGCATCGGCCTGGACCGCACGCGCGTGGTGATCGTCGCCGATCCGACCATCGCCACGCATGTCGTCGAGGTCGAGGCCGCCGGCGCCTTCGGCCGCTTCAGGTTCATGGAGGACGTCGCCGTCAGCGCCGAGAACCGCAAGACCGGCCGCATCGTCGCCATGGCGCTGGTCAAGACGGTGCGCCAGCTCGCCTCGACGCTGGTGGTGGGGGCGTGAGGCAGTTCTGTCATCCCGAGCGGCGCGAGGGATCTTTTGTCGGCGGAAGGATCCCCGCGCTGCGCTCGGGATGACAGCTTCGCTGTCAGTTCGTCTGGAAGCTCAGGGTTGTGAGCTGCTTGAAGGTCACCTGCACGAGCACGCGCGCGGCGGCTTCGGTGCCGATGCCGGCGAAGTAGATGCCGCGCTGGCCCAGCACGCGGATCAGGAAGCATTCGTCCTCGTAGGTGATCCCGGCCTGGTAGTCGGTGAAGTTGCGACGCGTGATGTCGAAGCGCATGCCCGCCTCGATCGTCCAGTACTCGCCGATCGGGGCACGCATGTAGGCGATGACGGAGTCGCGCGGCGGCGGCACGCCGGGATAACGGCCAAGCGGGCTGGCCGGGCCCTCATGCGCATAGCCCACCGTCAGACTGGCATCGCGACCGAAGAGACGATGGCGCAAGGTCGGCGCGACATAGGCCTGCACGACGCCAAGATCGCGCGCGTCGAAGCGGCCGTACATGTCGAGCGACAGCGGATAGCCGAAATCGCCGCGCACGCCCACGACCCAGTCGGAGGCCTTGTCGCCGGGCGCGCGCAGTCGGCCGCCGAAATTGTCGGTGCCCAGGAGATAGCGCAGCTGGCCAGCCTCGACCGTCAGCGATTCGCCCGACGCGAAGCCCAGTGTGGAGCGCAAGCCGTAGACCACGCGCAGGCCGCTTTCGCGCCGATCGAAGCCGGTGTGGCGGCCCAGCGAGAAGATCGAGCTGAAATCCATCTCCAGGCTGCGCGAATCCTCGTTCAGGGTCGGCCGCGTGCCGGCGATCCTGCCCGAGCCGATCAGCAGCGCCCTGGGCTCGATGACCCACGAGCCGCTCGTGCCCACCGGCGCGACGAAGGGATATGACCACTCGAGCCAGCCGGTCGCGTCGCCCGATCCCCAGCTGCGCGCGACCGTCGGCAGTCCGTTCGACAGCGGGTCGACGATATCCGCCGGTCCCGATGTGGTGCGATCGAGCCGGCCCATGAGCTGCCCGCCGAAGCCCACGACCTGGCCGCCGCCGATCAGCGCGCGGCGCTGCCACTCCACCGTCTGGATCGCGCTGCTGGTCGAGGGCCCGTGCTCGCGCAGCGTCTGGCGCAGAAGCGTGCGCGTCTCCAGCGTGCCGCCCAGCACCAGCAGCGGGATGCGCTGATGCGCGAGCGCGTGGAATCCGGCGTTGGGCACGTGACCGGCGAAGCCGTCGAAGTGCAGGTCCTGGTAGTGCGCGGCGCGGAACTGAAGGAAGGACTGCGCGGCGAAACGTTCGACCGCCGCCACCGAGCGGCTGGAGGCGGCGCGGTCGATGCCGAAATCCTCGTGGAAGGCACGGTCGCCGGAGTAGTCGGCGTCGGCCAGCGCGCGCCAGTTGTCGTCGATGTCCCAGCGCAGCGCACCGCGCAGCAGGTAGCGCAGCCGGCCGCCGTCGTAGG
This sequence comes from Alphaproteobacteria bacterium, assembly GCA_019635875.1. Taxonomy (NCBI): domain Bacteria; kingdom Pseudomonadati; phylum Pseudomonadota; class Alphaproteobacteria; species Alphaproteobacteria bacterium. Next base: position 164,560 of record JAHBYP010000007.1, on the reverse strand, counting down.
CGAATCGTGGCCGCAGCGAGACGTCGAAGGTGTCGCCACGCTTGCGCGCCTCGACGTCGAACATCGGACGCGCCGGACGCTGGACATAGAGCCGCGGGCGCAGCGAGAGATCGGCGCTGTCGCCGAAGGCGATGAAGTATTGCGGCTGGGCGTAGAACCCGCGCGACACGCTGCGGCCGACATCGAACGACACCAGGCCGCTGCGTCGGCGCACATCGGGCGCCGGATGGGTGAAATACGGCGTGTAGAGCACCGGGACGCCGAAGATCTCCATCGCCGCGTTGCTGTAGATGAAATCCTTCGAGGCATCGTCGACCACGACGCGGCGCGCCGTGATGCGCCATATCGGCGGACGTTCGGGATTCCTCGCGCATTCCTCGCAGGGCGTGGCCTGGGCGTGCTGCAGGGTGAACTGGCGGCCTTCCTTCGTGCTCAGCCGGCCATCGCTGGCGCGCACCCGCCAGCTGCGCCTGAGCACCATGCGGATGTCGCGCCCGGCGCCGTCGGTGAAGGCGGCGTCGACATCGACCTCGGCGAAGAACACCACGTCGCCATTGTCCTCGACCACCGCGACGTTGCCGACGGCGCGCAGCCTGTCGCTGGCGGAGTCATAGATGACCTCGTCAGCCATGATCGAGCGTGTCCCGCGGCGCACTTCGACCAGGCCGCGCGCGATCAGCCGGCGGCCGCCCGCCTCGCGGATCACCTCGTTGGCCAGCACCAGCGTCTCACCGCCGCCGCGCGTGGCCGCCGTCTGGGCCTGCGCCGCGGCGCTCCACACGACGAGGAGAACGATCAGGACCACGATCACGTAAAGCCGCCGAAGCTCACTCCTTTTCCCCCGAGGGGGAAAGTGGCGCGCGCAGCGCGACGGAAGGGGGATGTTGAAGACAGACTCCTGCGTTCGGCTTCGACATCCCCCTTCCGCCCTTCGGGCACCTTCCCCCTCCGGGGGAAGGAAAGGCGGCAGACGCACGACGGTTGCGATTCTTGTCAACCGACGCGCGCGGGATGGGCGCGCACTGCGTCTTCGTTGACGTCGGCGCCCCAGCCGGGCCGCGTCGGCACGATCAGCTCGCCGTTCTCGATCACCGGCGGGTGGGTCACGAGATCGTCCTTCCACGGCACGTCGTCGATGTCGATCTCCATCACCCGGAAGTTCGGGATGGCGGCACAGAAATGCGCGCTCATCAGGCTCGACATGTGGCCGTAGAAATTGTGCGGCGCGCAGTTGATCTCGTAGGCCTCGGCCATGGCCGCGATCTTCACCGACTCGAGCAGCCCGTTCCACGGCACGTCGACGATGGCGACGTCCATCGAGCGGTTCTCGAGGAACGGACGGAAGCCGCGGCGGCCGAACAGCGACTCGCAGGAGGCGACCGGCATGTTGGCCTTGCGGCGGATATAGGCGAGTCCCTCGGGATCGTAGCTGTCGATCTCCAGCCAGAAGAGATTGTACGGCTCGACCTCGCGCGCCACCTTCACGTAGCCCTCGGTCTTGAAGTTGAAGTTGGTGTCGAGAAGGATGCCCATCTCCTTGCCGGCGCCCTGGCGGAAGGCGCCCAGCCCGTCATGGATCGCGCCCAGGATGCGGTTGTCGACATTGAGCTCGGGCCAGCCGGGATTTCGCCCGAAGCCGGGCTGGTGCATGTAGGGCTTGTCGCGGTCGAACATGAAGATGTTGGTCTTCAGCGCCCTGAAGCCGCGCTCCTTCACCTGCCTGCCGAGCGTCACCAGGTCGTCGTAGCCGCGGATCGGTTCCAGGCCCATGACCTCCGACTGGTTCAGCCGGTAGCTGCCGCAATGCGACCAGTAGAGCGGCAGGCGATCGCGCACCGGGCCGCCGAACAGGGCGTAGACGGGGATGCCCAGCGCCTTGGCCTTGACGTCGAGCAGCGCGTTCTCGATCGCCGCGATCGCCTGGGCGTTCACGCCGCCAGGCGCTTGACGTGTAATGGCGTAGAGCTGCGAGGAGATGCGCTCGACCGGTCGCGGATCCTGGCCGATCAGATGATGCCCCAGGCGATGGATCACCGCGGTGAGACCGCCGCTGCCGTAGCTCTCGTTGTACTCCGACCAGCCGACGATGCCCTCGTCCGTGGTGACCTTCAGGAACGAGAAGGTGCGCCAGCCCGCGTTGCAGTGCAGATCCTCGATGGCGATGATGCGCATGGCCGCCCCTCCCGCTTCCGTCGGCGGCAGCCTAGTATGATCGGCGCATGCGTTCACCCCTGGAGATGCCGTCCGTGTCCACGCCTGAGTCCCGGCCGCTGCTGTTCACGCCACTGACCATCAGGGGCGTCACCCTGCCCAACCGCGTGGTGATCTCGCCGATGGTGCAGTACCACGCCAGGGACGGGCTCGCGAACGACTTCCACGTCGTGCATCTGGGCGGCTTCGCGCGCGGTCGCGCCGGCCTGGTGTTCACCGAAGGCACCGCGGTCGAGCCGATCGGCCGGGTGACGCAGCACGACACCGGCATCTGGAACGATCAGCAGGTCGCCGCATTCCGGCGCGTCGTCGACTTCATCCACGCCGAGGGCGCGAAGGCCGCGCTGCAGCTGGCGCATTCCGGCCGCAAGGGCTCGATGCAGCCGGTGCCCGAGGGCAACGGTCCGCTCAACGAGGCGGATTTCGCCAAGGGCCGCCGCGCCTGGGAGGTGGTCGGGCCGACCACCGAGCCGGTGGCGCCGGGCTGGCTGATCCCGCGCGCACTGTCGGCGGCCGATATCGGCAACATCGTCGAGGCCTTCGCGCAGGGCGCCAGGCGCGGCGACGCCGCCGGCTTCGATGTCGCGGAGATCCACGGCGCGCACGGTTACCTGATCGCCTCCTTCCTCTCGCCGGTCAGCAACACGCGTAACGACGGCTATGGCGGCGACCGCGCCGGGCGCATGCGCATCGCGCTCGAGATCACCCACGCGGTGCGCACCGCCTGGCCGCGGCACAAGCCGCTGTTCTTCCGCGTCTCCTCGCTCGATGGCGCCGATGGCTGGAACCTCGACGACACGGTGGCGCTGTCGCAGGCGCTGAAGGCGCTGGGCGTCGATGTCGTCGACTGCTCATCGGGCGGGCTCACCAACACGGCCACCGCGCAGCCGATCCCGCGTCACCCCGGCTTCCAGGTGCCGTTCGCCTCGGCGGTGCGCAACAAAGGCGGCGTGAAGTCGATGGCGGTGGGCCTGATCCTCGACGGCAAGCAGGCCGAGGCGGTGCTCCAGGAAGGCCACGCCGACCTGGTCGCGATCGGTCGACAGGCGCTCTACGATCCGTTCTGGGCGCTGCACGCGGCGCAGGAGCTGGGCTGCGATCCCGCCTTCGCGATGTGGCCGCAGGAATACGGCTGGTGGCTCGACAAGCGGACTAGGTCGCTGGTGCTGCCCAAGGCGGCCGAATAGGGAGGCGCTTGCCATGAAGTTCAGCCTGTTCATGTACTGCACGGTCGGCCGGCGGCACGAACTGGAGGCCGGCATGGCCGGGCGCAGGCCCGAGCTCTACCAGCGCATGCTCGACGAGATCGCCGAGTACGCGCGCTTCGCCGACGACGCCGGCTATTTCGGCTTCGGCCACCCCGAGCATCACCTGCAGATCGAGGGTTTCGAGATCTCCAACGATCCGCGCCTGATGGGCATGTGGCTGGGCCAGCACACCAGGCGGCTGCGTGTCATCACCTGCGGCTTCGTCTCGACCACGCACAACCCGCTGCGCGTGGCCGAGGACATCGCCACCATGGACAACATGCTGGGCGGACGCTTCGGCGTCGGCCTGGTGCGCGGCTACCAGGCGCGCTGGGTCGAGAACTTCAAGGTGCGCGACGACCTCAACGCCGTGGGACCCTGGAACAAGGACTCGCCGGCCGACGCGGCCAACCGCGAGTACTTCTCGGAGTTCGTCGACGTCGTCGTCAAGGCGCTGACCCACGACACCTTCCGGCACCGGGGCAAGTACTGGAGCTTTCCGCCCGAGGGCTTCGTCAATCCGCATCCGCACGGCGTCTATACCGAGTTTGGCCAGGGCGTGGCCGCCGACATGAAGGTCGACGAGATCGGCATCGCGCCGCGTCCGCTGCAAAGCCCACACCCGCCGCTCTATGGCGGCTTCGCCGCCTCGATGCGCACGGCGCTGTTCTGGGCGCGCTATGGCGGGCGGCCGATCGTGCTGACCGACAATATCGACTTCTTCTCCGGCCTCTGCGAAGGCTACACGCGCGAGGCCGAGAAGCACGGCCGCACGGTGAAGAACGGCCACCAGGCCGCGTGGGGCGGCGTATTCATCTGCGCGCCGACCGATGCGCAGGCCAAGGAATGGCTCGAGGACATGCTGTGGTTCTGGAACCGCTGGGCGATCCCCTTCGGCCAGGGCGTGCCCGAACTGCTGGTCGGCTCGCCCGACACCATCGCGCGGCGCATCGAGGCGGTGCACAAGCGCGTACCGATCGACGAGTGCGTGCTCCTGATGCCGCAGGGCCTGCACGACCGCGACCGCATCCTGCAGTCGCTCGAGCTGATGGCGACCAAGGTGATGCCGAGATTCGCGGAGTAACGCACCGCTGTCATTCCGAGCGCAGCGAGGAATCCAGACGGGTGCCTGGATCCCCCTCGCTTCGCTCGGGATGACAAGCGGTGATCAATTGCACATGGAATATTCGTCGCCATCGACGACGAGGATCGGGTAGCCGCTGGAATTGCGATAGGCGTCGAGCTTGTGCGGCTGCCAGTTCGCGCCGTCCTGCGACAGCAGCAGCATCGCGTTCTGCACCCGCCAGTAGTACTGCTCGCCGCCCTGCGAGCCGCCGGCATAGGTGCCGCCCGGGCCGGAGGAGTAGACCTCGCGGCCGCTGCGCACGGTCAGGATGCCGTCGCTGCCGAACTGGCCGCGCCGCGTCGAGGTGGTGCCGGCCGTCGAGCTGTAGCGGAAATGGCACCACGGGCTGCTCATCAGGAACTGGCTGATCTCGGCGTCGGTATAGGCCCGCGCCGGCGACGGATCGCAGATCGTCAGGAAACAGAAGGCGAGGACGAACGCGATGCGGCGCATGACGGCCTCCTATAGCTTGCCGAAGGACACGCCGCGCCACGTCCAGCCCGATGCGGCGACCGCGTCCTGCAGCGGCTTCTTGATCTCCGAGGTGGCGAATTTGTACTGGTAGACCTGTCCGAGGCCGCCCTGTTCGGTGAAGGCGTAGGCCGTGCCGAACTCGATCGACGTCGTCTGGCCGCGAAAGGCCGATGCGGCAACCGACAGCGAGGGGATGCCGGCGCGCCATTCGACCGACCATTCCTGGTCGACGGCGCGCACCTCGCGCTTGTCCGCGTCCAGCCGCATCAGCACCTTGAACACCTTGGTCAGGCCGGCCTTGGCGAAGATCTCGTACCAGGCGGCATCGACGATGCGCCATTCCGCCACCAGATCCACCTTCTCCGGCGCGCCGTCGCGCACGACGAACGGCGCGGTCGGCCGGTTGACCGCGAGGATCGCGGCATGGACCTCCGCCGGCGTCCTGGCGATGACACCCGCGGGCGGCTTCTTCGTGCCCGTCAGCCAGTCGAACAGGCCCATTTCGACCTCCCCTGTCCAGTCGGCGCACTTGCCCTCGACTACTTCCCCGACTCATTCACACCCATGCCATAGGTGATCTGGTTGCCGTCGGGATCGATCACGTCGAAGTCGCGCATGCCGTACGGATAGGTCTCGGGCGGCTTCGGGATGTCGGCGCCGCGCGCCTTCAGCTCCTCGTAGACCGCATCGACATCGCGCACGAAGACGCACAGGCCCGCCTGGCCCGGCTGGCGCCTGGTCTGCGCCGCCGAGAGCAGATGCAGCTGCACCTCGTCGCGACACAGGCAGACGTAGTAGGGCGGCGTGCCCCACTCGAAGGTGATGGTGAAGCCCAGCACGTCGCGGAAGTAGTCGCGGCTGGCAGCGATGTCGCGCACGGCAAAAACGGTCGCGGCGCCGACCAGCATGGAGGCGGGCCTGGGTTCGGCCGACATCGTTGACCTTCTCCCCTCGCGCGTCAGCCGCGCGCGTATTTCGCCAGGAACGCCTCGTCGACGGTGATGCCCAGGCCGGGCCGGTCGGGAATCTCGACCATGCCGCCCGCGACCGGGAACCTCTCGCGCACCAGCTCCTGCAGCATCGGATTGCTGCCCAGAGAGTACTCCAGAATGAAGCCGGCGGAAGAGGTCGCCGCCAGCGCCAGGCCGGCGGCGAAGCCCGGCGCGCCCGACCACAGATGCGGCGCCAGCCGCAGATTGAAGGCAGAGGCGATGGCCGAGATGCGCACGCCCTCGGTGATGCCGCCGGCGATGGCGAGGTCGGGCTGCAGGATGTCGGCGGCGCGCAACTCGGCCAGGTCGCGGAAATCGTGGCGCGTGAACTCGCTCTCGCCGGCGCTGATCGGCACCGAGGAGGAGCGGCGCACCTCGGCCATGCCGCTCTTGTCGTCGCCTGACACCGGCTCCTCGAACCACATCAGGTCGCACGCCTCGACCATGCGGGCGAAGGCCCTGGCCTCGGCGACGGTGAAGGTGCCGTGCGCGTCGCAGGCCAGGCCGATATCCGGCCCCAGCGCCGCGCGCGCCGCCTTCACGCGCGCGGCCGAACGCGCCGGCGTGCCGTCCATCACGCCCACCCGCATCTTCACCGCGCGGAAGCCGCCCTTCTCGACATAACCCAGCAGCTGCCTGCCGATATTGGCTGCATCGGCCCAGCCGCCCGAGGCATAGGCCGGCATGCGCTCGGCGCGCCTTCCGCCCAGCAGGCGCCAGACCGGTGCGTTCAGCGACTTGCCGAGGATGTCCCACAGCGCGATGTCGATGCCGCCGATGGCGCTCAAGGTCAGGCCGCGCCGGCCGAGCTGCGGCAGGCCGTGGCCGCGGGCGATGGCGTGGCCCTCGCGCTGGCGGTTGTACATCACGTCCCACAGGCGCGAGATGTCGCGCGGATCCTCGCCGACCAGCACCGGCGCGAGGTCGAGATTGATCATCGCCGCCAGGCCGGCGCACGAGGCCGCCGAGCCGACGCCGGCCTTGGCCTCGCCCCAGCCGGTGATGCCGGCGTTGGTGTCGACGCGCACGATCACCGAATCGAAGGAATCGACGCGGCCGAAATTGCTGACGTGCTGGCCCGCTTCCGGGATCGGCACATGCACCCAGATGCCGCGAATGGCGGTGATCTTCATCGACTCCACTCTCTATGGTCCGCACTGCCGCGCGACCGGCCCGGCCAGCGCGTCGGCGAACTTGCGCGCGCCGGTCGCGTTGAAATGGCCGTCGTCGACGAAGTCGCCAGCCTGCCAGCGCACGTCGTGCGGCGTGTCGACGAACGGCACGTCGAGCCGCTCCGCCAGACTGCGCAGATCGCCGTTGAGCCGGTCGAGCACCTTGGGCACGTCGCGATAGGGGATCAGCGGCACCCAGCCATAGCCGCTCTCGGTCGAATGCCGGACATGGTCAACGACCTGCGGCACGAAGATCGGCTTGACGCCGTGGTGCCGCGCCACGGCGACGATCAGCGCCATGTTGTCGAGATAGACCTTGGCCAGGCGCCGATCGTGCTCGGACGAGACCTCGCCCCGCGGCTGGGGCAGCGGCGGACGCGCCAGCGACACGACCAGCCGCACGACCACCGAGTAGGATTCCACCGGCAGGGTCGGCAGCAGGCCGAGATTGCCGCGCTGGTGCGGCAGATGGAAGTCGCTGTAGTCGGGCTTCAGGGTCGAGAGGTGCGCGCTGCGCAGATCGTTCCAGCCCATGTAGAACACGGCGCAGGCCGGCGTGGTCTCGCGGAAGGCGAAGAGCGTCGAGACCAGCACCTCGACGCTGCTGAAGCCGTCCATGCCGAAATTCTCGACGATGAAGCCGCCGCCCAGCCGGCGCGAGAGCTGGGATGCCCATGAATCGCCGTCCGTCACGCCGGCGTCGTAGGTCGTCGAGCCGCCGAAGACGAAGACGCGGCGCGCGTCCGCCGCCTTGGCCTGGTTGATCGTCAGCCGGCGCCGCTCGCTTGTGTGCGTGAATGGCCCATACACGCCCGGCCGTGGCGCGCCGACGGTCAGCGGATGCGGCTCGAAGCGGTCGCGGATCTCGGGCGGCAGCGGATGATAGCGGTTGCCGGCGACCAGCCAGTGCACGACATGGCCGCCGGCCTCCAGCCCGATCAGGCAGAGCGGCGCGTAGGCCCAGGCGAGGCTGCGGGTCAGCAGCGCCAGGGCGACCGCGCTGGCGCTGATGCCCAGCCACAGCAGCTCGTAGCGGATGTTGGCGTGGCGATGCGCCTGGGCGAACGGATCCTCGAGATCGGGCGCCTTGACGAACAGCGTGTAGGCCAGGGCCAGGGCGCAGAGCACGGCGCTCGCCAGCGCGATCGCCACGGCCACCACGCGCAGGAACCTGACAACCTGCGCCGTCGCCGACTCGCCGCTCATGCCGCCCTGCCCCGCTTCCACACTGTCGGGCCGACGCTATCGCACGCCGCCGATGCAGCGTCCATCGGTCCTGTGGCCGGGCATCCCGCGCGCAGGCGCCGCCCCCGGGTGCCCCTGCGCAGCGGTCCGGCAGGCGCGGCGCGCTCGCGCGTCAGATTGGTGTCAGGCTTGCATTATTGCGTTGTATAGGGCTCCATCGGAACTTGGCTCGCAGCGCAACCTCAAATCGCTCGCATCTCGCAACAACGCAATAACGCAATCCTGACACCTCTGCCACTCTACGTGACACCTCTATGCCGCTGCCCGTGCCGACAGTGCGCCGACGGTGTCAGGCTTGCGTTATTGCGTTGTTTGCGCCAACGCACGTCTCGCCTTCGCCAGCCGCCGCGCCAACCCGCGATCCGCCGCCACCCGCCCTCGCGCCGCCTCGACCGCGCGGCTGATCGAGCCCGGATCGCGGCCGGTTGCGCGCGCCAGCGCCGACAGCGAGCCGGCGCCCGTCGCCTGCGCCAGCAGGCCGGCCACGCCGCGCGCCTGCGACGCGGCGCGCGCCCGTGTCGGGCCGATCAGCGCGCGCCGATCCACGCCCATCATGCGCGCCGCCGCGTCGATCACCGCCGACAGGCTCGGCGCGCGCGCCGCCTGACGTCGCGCGGCGTGGCGTCGCGCGGCCCGCGGCGGTGAGCCGAGCGTCTCGACCGAGGGCGACGCGAGCGCCGCCTCGATCTCGGCCCACAGCCCGGCATCGTCCGCCGCCGCGCCGGTCTCGGTCCGGGTATCCATGACGAACGCATGCAGCCGACGCCGCGCGACGTTGGCGTCGCGCGCGAACAGCGCCAGCGTCTCGGCACATTCCAGCCAATCGGGCGGTCGCCGCGCGCCGCTGAGCGCGCCGTGGCTCGACCAGCGGTAGCGTCGCGGATCGCGCTCGAGCCCGGTGGCCAGCGGATTGCGATGGATGTAGCGCAGCAGCCCCAGGCGGTAGGCCTCGTCGCCGACCAGCAGCGCGCGAAAGCGGCCCTGAAAGACGTGGCCGATCCGGCCATGCCGTCGGTTGAAGGCGCGCGCGTAACGGAAGGCGAGCTGCTGCATGATGCGCGACAGCGGCGTGCCGGCGACCCGCAGGCAGAGATGCACGTGGTTGCCCATCCAGCAATAGGCCAGCACCCGATGGCCATGGCGCGCCACGCTCTCGGCGAGGATCGCCTCCCAGCGGTTGCGGTCGGCATCGTCGGCGAAGATCGGCTGGCCGGCGTTGCCGCGCAGCATCACGTGGTAGATGGCGTCATCGACGTGCAGACGGGGCTTGCGGGGCATCGGGCGGCCTGGTGCAGCGCGGGTGGGAGACAGTACGGCCAAACAACGCAATAACGCAAGCCTGACACCAAATGGGCACGCAAGCCTGACACCAAATGGGCAACTGACGCACACCAGATGGCGGCGCCCGGTCGGCGACGCTCGGTCGGCGAATGGCTGTCCCGCGCATCGGGCCGTTCTTCGCCATGCCCGCCACCACTAGAGTGCAGGTGGAGCGGGTCGGCCGAAACGGCACGCGGGAGGCAACCATGAAGATCACCGATGTCAGCTTGACGCTCTTCGCCTGGGACGACATCCCGGCCACGACCTATGGCGGCCACTCGGCGCGCTCGGCCGGCAGCAGCGACCTGGGCCTGCTGACCGTGAGCACCGACCAGGGCATCGAGGGCCACGCCTTCGTCGGCTCGGCGATGAACCCGGCCTCGACCGACGGTTCCGGGCTGATCCGCCACCTCAAGCCGATGCTGATGGGCCGCGATCCGCTCGAGCGCGAGCGGCTGAACCAGGACCTGTGGCGGCGCATGCGCGCCTCGAGCGTACGCTGCATCGGCGCCTGCGACGTCGCATTGTGGGACATCGCCGGCAAGGCGGCGAACCAGCCGGTCCACCGGCTGCTCGGCACGTACAGGGACAGGATCCCCGCCTACGCCAGCTCGGCCGTGCTCGATTCGCCGGAGGCCTACGCCGCCGAGGCGCAGCAATACAAGGCGGGTGGCTGGGCGGCCTACAAGATCCATCCGCCGACGCGCTGGCGCGAGGACATCAGGATCTGCGAGGCGGTGCGCCGCGCGGTCGGCGACGACTACACCGTCATGCTCGATTCGACCTGGAGCTACACCTTTCCCGAGGCGCTGCGCGTCGGCAAGGCGGTCGAAGAGCTGGGCTTCCACTGGTACGAGGACCCGCTGCACGACCAGGATCTCTATGGCTACGTCAAGCTCAAGCAGCTGCTGAAGATCCCGATCCTCGCCACCGAGTATCCGATCACCGGCCTGGAAGGCTACGCGCCGTGGATCGTCGAGCGCGCCACCGACTACCTGCGCGGCGACATCGCGGTGAAGGGCGGCATCACCACCCTGATGAAGACGGCGCACCTCGCCGAGGCCTTCCGCATGAACTACGAGATCCACCACGGCGGCAACTCGCTCAACAACTTCGCCCAGCTGCATGTCGCCATGGCGATCCGCAACACCGAGTTCTTCGAGGTGCTGCTGCCGTCAGGGGCGCAGAAATACGGCCTGAACCCCGACATCGATCCCGACAAGGACGGCTTCGTCCACGCGCCATCAGGGCCCGGCATCGGCGCGCCGATCGACTTCGACCTGATCAAGCGCAAGACCGTGACGGTTCTGCGCTGACATCCTTTCCCGGCGGGAGGGCGATTGCATATGGCCCTCACGAGGCGGGGCCGCGCCACTCCCGAGAGCGCGGCGGATCATCGACAAGACGCGCCACTGGAGTGGCGCGCCCCGACCAGGCAACTTTCTTCGAGCCGTTTGGGCCGCGTCGCTCCAGCGACGCATCATGAGCGCCGCTGGAGCGGCGCGGCCCGAAGACAGCCAACACGCCATCTGCGATCGCCCTGTCCTCGCGGGGCGGGCAGGTAAAGCCCGCCGCGCTCGGGACGACCAAGAAGGCGTGCTACAAGGGCACCATGAACGCGCCCGCTTCCTCCCTGCCCGTCACGCTGGCCGACATCGAGGCCGCCGCCAAGATCCTGCAAGGCCAGGTGGCGCGCACGCCCATGCTGCATTCGCGCACGCTGTCGCGCGTCTGCGGCTGCGACGTCTGGGTGAAGTTCGAGAACCTGCAGTTCACCGCCTCGTTCAAGGAGCGCGGCGCGCTGACCAAGCTCTCGACGCTGTCGCGCGAGCAGCGCGGCCGCGGCGTGATCGCCATGTCGGCCGGCAACCACGCGCAGGGCGTTGCCTACCACGCCGGCCGGCTCGACATTCCCGCCACCATCGTCATGCCGGCCTTCACGCCCTTCGTGAAGGTCAAGCACACCCGCGATCACGGCGCGCGCGTGGTGCTGCACGGCGACACGCTGTCCGAGGCGGCGGGTGAAGCGCGGCGCATCGCCGAGGCCGAGGGCCTGACCTTCGTGCACCCCTATGATGATCCGGCGATCATCGCCGGCCAGGGCACGGTCGGGCTGGAGATGCTGCAGGACGCGCCGCATCTCGACACCCTGGTCGTGCCGGTCGGCGGCGGCGGGCTGATCTCGGGCATCGCCATCGCGGCCAAGGCGCTCAAGCCCGACATCCGCGTCGTCGGCGTCGAGACCACGGGCTATCCGGCGCTGTACCAGATCCTGCACGGCGAGCCGGTCTCGGTCGGCGGCGAGACCATCGCCGAGGGCATCGCCGTGCGCGACACCGGGCAGCTGCCGCTGGCGGTGTGCCGCGAGCTGGTCTCCGAGGTGAAGCTGGTCGACGAGACCGACATCGAGCGCGCCATCGTGCTGTTCCTCGAGGTCGAGAAGACCGTGGCCGAGGGCGCCGGCGCCGCCGGTCTCGCGGCGATCCTCGCCCATCGCGAGACCTTCGCCGGCCACGCGGTCGGGCTGGTGCTGTGCGGCGGCAACATCGACACCCGCCTGCTCGCCTCGATCCTGATGCGCGGCCTGGTGCGCGATGGCCGCGTGGTACGGCTGCGGGTGAAGATCAGCGACGCGCCCGGCCAGCTCGCGCGCGTCGCCGGCATCGTCGGCGAGGCCGGCGGCAACATCCTCGAGGTCCAGCACCAGCGACTATTCGGCGGCGTCGCGGCGAAAAGCGCTACACTCGAACTGCTGGTCGAGACCCGCGACGCCGCGCACGTCCGCGAATTGGTTGACGCGTTGGGCCAGCGCTTCAAGGTGAAGCTGCTGGAAGGAACGGCAGAGGGCTGAGTGCCGGGGGCGCGCCACTCCAGTGGCGCGTCATTCTCAGGACCGACGAAGACGCGTCACTGGAGTGACGCGCACCCAGCGCAATCAATCCGCGTCGCGGGCGCCGGCGAGGCGGGTCTTGTATTCGTCGGGGATCGGTTTGCCGGCGTCGGTGTAGGCCTTGGCGATCGCGGCCACGTTGGGGCTGAAGATCGTGCGGCGGTTCGACTTGGTCCATTCGCGCGAGGCCACGACCGTGTCGAGCGAGCCCTGGAAGCGCGGCATCACCCAGCGGGCGAAGAGCTCGAAGCTCTTCATCGTCTTGTCGCGGTCGGCCCATTCATGGGCGCGGAACATCACGCCGCCGATGCCGCCCTTGCTGCTCTCGACCAGCTTCTCGATGCCGCGGCTCACCGTGTCGGGCGAGCCGACCAGGGTCGTGCCCATCTTGACACCCTCGCGCAGCGGATCGTCGGCGCGGCCCGGCGGGCGGCCCAGCGTGTCCTCGAAATAGGTCACGGTCTCGATGCGCTCGCCGACCTTGACCTGCTCGATCGCCGCCTCGTCGTCCTCGGCGGTGTGCATGTTGACCACCAGGCGCCAGTCCTTGCGGTCCATGGTGCGGCCGACCTTGGCGGCCTCGTCCTCGGCGATCTTCCACTGGTTGGCGAGCGCGTCGGGGCCGCCGGGGATGCCGGCGCCCAGCGACAGCACGCCCAGCCCATACTTCCCGGCGGCCTGCATGCCGGCGGGCGTCAGCGTGCTGGCGACAGCGATCGGGAAGCGCGGCCAGGTGTAGGGCGCGAGATGCAGGCGCGCCTGGTTCATCTCGAACCAGTCGGTCTTCATCGTCACCGGCTCCTCGCAGGCGAGCAGCCGCGTGATCGCGTCGAGCGACTCGTCCATGCGGCGGCGCTGCGTGTCGGGGGCGATGCCCAGCATGTAGGCATCCGACACCAGCGCGCCAGGACCGACGCCCAGCATGGCGCGGCCGCGCGTCATGTGGTCGAGCTGCACGAAGCGGTTGGCCACCATCAGCGGGTGGTGATAGGGCAGGCTGGTGACGCCCGAGCCCAGGCGGATGTTGCGCGTGCGCTCGGCGGCGGCGGCGATGATCAGCTCGGGTGAGGCGATCAGCTCCCAGCCGGCGGAATGATGCTCGCCGATCCACGCCTCGTCGTAGCCCAGATGATCGAGCCACTGGATCAGCTCCATGTCGCGCGCGATGGCCAGCGTGGGGTTGTCGCCGACGCGATGGAATGGCGCCAGGAAGATGCCGAAGATCAGACCCTTGTGCGCCATGACGCAGAGCTCCCCGATTCAAAAAGCTTCTCCCCGCGAAGGCGGGGAGAAGGTGGCGCGAAGCGCCGGATGAGGGGCTTATGTTAGCGCGACAACGGCAGCGTGTGGTGAGACGATTCGAAGCCCCTCATCCGCCTCGCTGCCGCTCGGCACCTTCTCCCCGGCTTCGCGGGGAGAAGGAGAAATGCTAAGCCGGCGTGAAGCAGGGCAGCGCGCCGCCGCCGTCGGTCGGCTTGAACACCACCCTCACCGCCTGGCCGATCTTCAGCTTGTCGAAGTCGCAATCGACCATGTTGGTCATCATGGTCGTGCCCTCGGCCAGCGTGACATAGGCCAGCGCGTACGGGATCGGCGCGCGGCGCATGACGCTGTAGGAATAGAGCACGCCCTTGCCCGACGCCGTCGTCCACTCCGTCTTGTCGCTGAAGCAGTACGGGCACAGGCTGCGCGGGTAGTGGTGCGTCCTGTTGCAGGCGGTGCACTTCTTCACCAGCAGCTTGCCTTCCTTGGCGGCTGCCCAATACTCCTCGGTTTCCGGGCTGGTCACCGACGCGGGGAGCTTGCGTTCCTTCTCGGCCATGATCGCTTACTCCCTCTCCAGGATGATCGTACCGCTGCCGTGCCGGCTGCCCAGCGAACCGCCGGTGCCGTGCGCCAGCGCCAGATCGCAGTTCTTCACCTGCACCTTGGGATGCGCCTCGCCGCGCACCTGGCGCACCGCCTCCAGCACCTTGGTGAGCCCGCCGCGATTGCCGGGATGGTTGCTGCACAGCCCGCCGCCGTCGGTGTTGAACGGCAGCTTGCCGGTGCCCGAGATCAGGTTGCCGTCGGCTACGAAGGCGCCGCCCTTGCCCTTCTCGCAGAAGCCGAGATCCTCGAGCTGCATCAGCACGGTGATGGTGAAGCTGTCGTAGATCGAGGCGTACTTGATGTCGGACGGCTTCACGCCGGCCTCGGCGAACGACGCCGGGCCGGTGTAGCGCGCGCCGGTATAGGTCAGGTCGACCGCGCCCCCCATCTGGTTCTTGGTCGTCTCGGCGGCGCCGATGATCTTGACCTTGGGCCGCTTCAGGCTCCGGGCGATCTCCGGCGCGACGACGAGGATCGCGCCGCCGCCATCGGTGATGACGCAGCAATCCAGCCGATGCAGCGGGTCGGAGATGATCGGCGATTTCAGCACGTCCTCGACCGTCACCACGTCGCGCAGCAGCGCATGCTCGTTGTGCTGCGCGTGGTGCGAGGCGGCGACCTTGATCCAGGCGAGCTGCTCGCTGGTCGTGCCGAACTCGTGCATGTGGCGCATCGCGGCCATGCCGTACATGTTCACGACCGTCGGGCCGTAGGGGAACTCGAAGGGCTCGTCCGGCGTCGGCGAGCCGCCGCGGCTGCGCGGCACGGTGCCGGTGGCCATGCCCTCGGCGCGCGGCCGGCCCGCCAGGGTGATCAGCGCCACCTTGCACTTGCCCATGGCGATGGCCTCGGCGGCGTGGCCGACATGCACGACATAGGACGAGCCGCCGACATCGGTCGAATCGAAATGCTTGAGCTTGGTCAGGCCCATGTAGTCGGCCATCGACATCGGCCCCAGCCCGGGCGCGTCGCCGGCGCAGAAATAGGCGTCGACATCGTCCTTGCTCAGGCCGGCGTCCTCGAGACAGCCCCTGGCGACCTCGGCGTGGATCATCGCCAGCGACTTGTCGGTCGCCAGTCGCGTGGGATGCTCGTAGATCCCGCCGATATAGGCCTTGCCCTTGATACTCATGCGGCCGGCTCTCCCTCGTCTCGATGCAAGCGGCGCGCATGTTGGTGGATTTCGTGGCGATGGTCGAGACGCGCGGGTCCGCGCTGCGGAAGCATCAGGTTTGCGCGAGTGCGAGCGCCGGCATTCCACCGGAGCCGTCTGTCATCCCGAGCGCGGCGAGGGATCGAGGATTTCTTCCTGCGAGCGCCGGCGTCCCGCCGGCCCCAGAAGATGCCGGCGGGACGACGGCGCTTCCAAGGAAAGCTGCGCTCGCGACGACAGGTCGTGCTCCCGTCAGACCTTCGGGCTCCATGGCGCGGCCTTGAGGATCTTGTTCTCCTGCGAGGCCAGCATCGGCCGGATGCGGCGGCCGAAATCGACGAACTTGGGATTGGCGCGCAAGCTGGCCCATTGATGGTCGCGCGCGGCGTGGTCGGCGAACTTCCACAGATGCACGATCTGGTGCAGCGGGCCGATGTCGCTGATGAAGTAGCCGACCAGGTTCTTGCGCCACTTCCTGAGTTGCGGCCAGCCATACTGCTCGTAGACCGCGACGACATCGGCGGCGTGCTCGGGCTTCACGTTGTAGGTGCGCAGCTCGTAGATCATCGGCGTCTCCCAGTTCGCATGGCGGCGCGATCCTAGCGCCGCGATGGCGCGGCGGTCGAGGCGATGCTACAGGCGCAGGCGCGATGACCGACCTGATCTCCACCGCGCGCGGCTGCGTCAACACCTGGCAGTGCGACGAGAACGACCACCTCAACGTCCAGCACTTCCCGTCCTTCGCCTGGGACGGCGGACGCTATCTGCACGCCGCGCTGGGTCTCGGGCCGCGCGCGCTCGCCGCCGCAGGATTGAAGGTGCGCACGGTCGAGGATCACGTGCGCTATCACCGCGAGCTCTTCGCCGCCGACGCCTGGGAGGTCGCCTCGGCTCCGGTCGAGGTCGGCGAGTCGACGCTTGTCGCCTATCACGAGATCCGCAGCGCGCTGAACGGCGAGGTGGCGGGCACCGTGCGACAGGTGACGCGCTGCGTCGATACGCACGGCAGGGCGGCGGCATGGCCGTCGGCGTTCCGCGAGCGCGCGCAAGCCGGGCGCGTGGCGCTGCCGGCCAACGCCCGGCCGCGCACCGCGGGCTCGCGCGGACCCCTGCCCGACCTGACGCTCGATCGCGCCGAAGCCGCCGGGCTGTTCACCATCTGCCAGGGTGTCGTGCAGCCCGAGGAATGCGACGCCGAAGGCCTGCTGCTGCCGCGCTTCCACTTCGCCCGCTACTCCGACGGCGCGCCGGGCTTCTGGCAGGGCGTGGGTTTCGACCGCCTGGAAATGCGCGAACGCGACCAGGGCACGGTGGTGCTGGAGCTGCGCAACGAGATTCGCCGGCCGCTCGCCGCCGGCGCGCTCAGCGTGGTCAAGAGCGGCCTGCTGGCGGCGACCGACAAGACCATGCACCTCGCGCACTTCCTGTTCGACGCCGACTCGGGCGAGCTGGCGGCGGCGGCCGATGGCGTGGGCGTGCTGTTCGACCAGAAGGCACGCAAGATCACGCCGTTCACCGCTGAAGATCGCGAACGCCTGGCGGCCAGCATCCTGCGCCTGCCCGCGTAGCGCGGATTCGCTTTGCCGACGCGGGCGATTGCCCCACCATGCGCCGACGCCGGCCTCCGGGGGAAAGCCGCGGGCCGTCGCAGGAGGCACGCATGAGCCGCACCTGGCACGACAAGCGGATCCCCGCGCCCGAGGATTGCGTGTTGCGGCACGTGCTGGAACGGCGCGCCGCCGAGACGCCGGACAAGACCTACGCGATCTTTGCCGACGGCACGAGCTGGACCTATCGCCAGACCCTGGACATCGCGCGCCAGGCGGCGCTCGGCTTCCAGCTTCTCGGCGTGCAGCAGGGCGAGCACGTGCTGTCATGGCTGCCCAACGGGCCCGACGCGCTGCGCGTCTGGTTCGGGCTGAACTGCATCGGCGCGGTCTATGTGCCGGTGAACCTCGCCTATCGCGGCCGCATCCTCGAGCATGTGATCGAAAACTCCGACGCCGCGCTGATCGTCGCGCACGCCGATCTGTACGGTCGCCTCGCCGACATCGACCGCGCGAAGCTCAGGCAGGCCGTCGTCATCGGCGGCAGGGCCGCCTCGATCCCCGGCATGGCGATCCACGACGCCGCGACGCTGTCGCCATCCGGCGCGCCCGCGGCATTCTCGCGCGAGATCATGCCGTGGGACACGCAGACCATCATCTACACGTCGGGGACCACCGGGCCGTCCAAGGGCGTGCTGACCTCCTACGTGCATCTCTACACCGCGGCCAGTGAGTCGTTCTTCTTCCTCGGCGCCGAGGACCGCTTCATGCTGAACCTGCCGATGTTCCATGTCGGCGGCGCCGGTCCGGCCTACGCCATGCTGCTGCTCGGCGGCTCGATCAGTGTCGTCGACGCCTTCGACACGGCCTCGTTCTGGGAGGTCGTCACCCGGACGCAGGCGACCAGCACGGTGCTGCTGGGCGTGATGGCGACCTTCCTGGTCAAGCGCGCGCCCGGCCCCGAGGATCGCGCGCATACCCTGCGCTCAGCGATCATGGTGCCGTTGTGCGAAGATTCCGAGGCGTTCTCGCGGCGCTTCGGCTGCGACGTCTATACCGTGTTCAACATGACCGAGGTGTCCTCGCCGATCGTTTCGGGGCGCAATCCCGGGCCGCTGACCACCGCCGGCCGGCCGCGCGCCGGCGTCGAGGTGCGCATCGTCGACGACAACGATTGCGAGGTGGCGCCGGGCGAGGCCGGTGAGCTGATCGTGCGCACCGACCGGCCCTGGGCGATGAACCACGGCTATTACAGGAACCCCGAAGCCACGGCGCGCGCCTGGCGCAACGGCTGGTTCCATACCGGCGACGCCTTTCGTACCGATGCCGAGGGCAACTACTTCTTCGTCGACCGCATGAAGGACGCGATCCGCCGGCGCGGTGAGAACATCTCCTCCTTCGAGGTCGAGACCGAGATCTGCGCCCATCCGGCGGTGAAGGAAGCCGCCGCCGTCGCCGTCGCCAGTGAGCACGCCGAGGACGAGGTGCTGGTGGCGGTGTCGCTGGCCCAGGGCGCCAGCCTCGATCCGGCCGAGCTGATCCGTTTCCTCGTGCCGCGCATGGCGCATTTCATGGTGCCGCGCTACGTGCGCATCGTCGCCGAGCTGCCCAAGACGCCGACGCAGAAGGTGCAGAAGCATCTGCTGCGCAGCGAGGGCGTCACCGCCGATACCTGGGATCGCGAGGCCGCCGGCATCCGCGTAAGGCGCGAGAAGATCGGCCGCGTCGCATGATCGAGCTTGCCTGCTTCTACAGCCTGTCCTCGCCCTGGGCGTACTTCATGGGCCCGCGCCTGCAGGACATCGTGCGCCGCCACCGCGCGAGGCTCGTGCTCAAGCCCTACGACTTCCAGGTCGTCGTGCCCAGGACCGGCGGCGTGCCGCTGCGCACGCGCCCGCAGCCGCGCCGCACCTATCACGAGCTCGAGCTCGATCGCTGGCGCCGGCATCTCGGCATGCCGCTGGTGCTGAAGCCGAAATACTATCCGGAGATCGTCACCGATCCCGCGTGGAACAAGCGGCCGGGCTGGACGGTGATCGCCGCCCAGCTACGCGGGCTGGACGCGCTGCGTCTCAGCCACGCGCTCCTGCGAGCGCTGTGGGCGGAGGAGCGCGACACGTCGCAGGCCGGGGTGCGCCGCGACGTGGCCGACGAGAACGGCCTGCCCGGCGCCGAGCTGGTGGCGGCCGAGACCAGCGAGCCCGTGCAGGCGCTCTATCGCCAGTACAGCGAGGAAGCCGAGCGGCTGGGCGTGTTCGGCGCACCGACCTTCGTGCTCGAGGGCGAGCGCTACTGGGGCCAGGACCGCCTCGACTTCCTCGACCGCGCGCTCGATCGCATCCGCGCACGCGATATGCCGGGAGCGGCGGCGCAGTGACGATCCCTCTGTCATCCCGAGCGCAGCGAGGGATCCAGAGTGCCTTCCTGGGAGCGCCGGCGTCCCGCCGGCTCATGAAGATGCCGGCGGGACGCCGGCGCTCCCAAGGAGATCCCTCGCTGCGCTCGGGATGACAGCCAGGACTCAATCCGTCCGGATCGCGATCCGCTCGGGGTGAACGGGTTGCCCCCGATCACCGCGGCAGGCGCTCGGCGTACGCCTGCTCGAGCTTCGCGTGCGTCGCCCACATCTGCGGCGGCGTGCGGCCCTCGAGCCGGGCCGTCAGCATCTCGAGATGGAGATGCCAGCCGCCGGAGACATCGGCCATCTCGTCGCGGCCCGACAGCAGCCGATGCGTCAGCACCAACCGAACCTTGTCGCCTTCTGATGTGAGCTCGAAGATCACCTCCGACGGCGGCACGCCGTCCTTGGGCTCGCTGAAGGTGAAGCCGAGCACGCGCGGCGGCTCCCAGCGCGTCACCTCGCTGCGAAAGATCATGCCCTTGTCGGTGACGTCCCGGTACTTCTCCGGCACCGGCTCGTCCGTGGTCATCAGGTTGCGATGCTTGAACCGCAGCTCGAGCCTGCCGCCGACGCGCGGCTCGATCGGTCCGCCGGCGAACCACTTGGCGCGCTGGACGGGATCGGTGAGGAACTCCCACACCCGCTCGATCGGACCGGGCAGGAGTCGCTCGAAGCGGATCGTGCCGGCATCGAGCACCACGCCATACTCGCTCATGATCTTCTCCGTTGCTTGGCCGGCGTCTCGCGCAGCGCGTGCTCCAGGGCGTCGAGTCGCCCTTTCCAGAAGCGCCGCACATCGGCCAGCCAGTGGTCGATCTCCTCGAGCCCGGCCGGATCGAGTCGGTAGATCCGGCGCTGCCCGTCGACGCGCACCGCGACCAGCCTGGCGTCCCTGAGCACCTTCAGGTGCTGCGAGATCGCCGGACCACTGACGGCGAAATGCTCGGCGATGTCGCCGGCGGCGCGCTCGCCCTTGCCCAGCATCTCAACGATCCTGCGGCGGGTCGGATCCGCCAGCGCGGTGAGGCTCTCCATGAGCCTCCATATAAGTCTCTACTTAATTAAGTCAATACTTAATCACAGCCATTCCGGCCGCGAGCTGCCCAGCGGTTCGGCCGGCCGGGCGTAGAAGCATGGCGTCTCGGAGAGCTGCACGACCGGCTTGAGGTGGCGCAGGCGGCCGAACGGGCCGTCGCTCTCCATGGTGATCGCCGCGATCTCGTCATCGGCGAGCTCGGCCCGGGCGTTCGACGCATCGAGCGTGCCCAGCCCGCCGATCCAGTGCGCGACCTGCACCAGCGACAGGCGGACCAGCCACGAGCCGCCCTCGGTGGCGCGCCTGTGCAGCGCCAGCATCACGCCCAGCGCGCCGATGTAGCCCGCGATGTAGTCATTGGCCTGCACCGGCATGTTGCGCGGCTTCTCGAGCGAGCTGCCGGCCACCGCCATGCCGGTGACGTTCTGCACGATGGAGTCGAAGCCGCGGCGGTCGGCCCACGGCCCGGCGTGCGAGTAGGCGCACAGGCTGAGGCAGACGATGCCCGGCCGCAGCGCCGCCAGCGCCTCGGGCGAGAAGCCGCGCGCGGCCAGCGTGCCCGGCCGATAGCCCTGGCTGAAGACATGCGCGCCCCTCACCAGCGCCTTGAGCGTCTCGACGTTGGCGGCATCGCGCAGGTCGAGATAGGCGCCGCGCTTGCCGTGGCCGGTGTCCATCAGCAGGTCGGTCTGGTACGGCAGATGCTCGGCGGCGATGTGCAGGATCTCGGCGCCATTCTCCGCCAGCACGCGCCCGCAGGTCGGGCCGGCCAGCACGCGCGTCAGGTCGAGCACGCGAATGCCGGCGAGCGGCCGGTCGCCCGCCGGCAGCTTCTGCGGCGGCGCCTCGCCGATCTTCACGATCTCGAACAGCGGCAGCGTCGACACCGCCTGGCCATGCGGATGTGCCGCCCACTCCGCCTGCGTGCGCGTCAGCCCGCCGACCATGCCGGCCGCGGCGATCGCGTCCTCGATGTCCTGGCCCTTCCACTCGGCGACGGCGGCGGCGAGGCCGGCGCGATCCTCGCTCTTCGCGCCGCTCACACGCAGCGCGCCGGCGCGATGGTGCGGATGGTTGGTGTGCAGGAACATGTGCCGGCCATCTGCCGTGGCGTAATGGCCCGCCAGCGGATCCCAGCTTACGGGCTTGCGGCCGTCGCGCAGCACGTAGGTGTTGGAGCGCAGCGAGGCGGCGGCGGCGCGCAGATCGACCGCCACCGACTGGCCGCGCCCGCTGCGCAGCCGCCACAGATCGCTCGCCGCCACGCCGATCGCGCCCAGCGCCGCTGCGCCAGCCGAGCCGATGGCGAAGGGCGTCGGAAACACCGGATCGCCGCCGCTGAAGCGCACATCGTCGTCGGCGCGCGGCATGCGCCCGGCGAGCTTCAGCACATCGTGCATCAATCGGATCGGCATCAGGCGCTTCTCCCCTGCACCCAGGACCACTCCCTCTCCCCGCCTGCGGGGAGAGGGAGCAGAGCGCCAAACCACCAAGCCCGGCGTGTGCCGGCAGTCCTAGCACAATCATCCGTTTGACTTCATGCACCGCGCGCGGGAGGGTTCGCGCCGAGAGGGAGAGCGAACGACACCGCCATGCTACAGGACCTGCACGGCCTGACGCTGACCTGCGCGTCGGCCGACGCCGCCGACGCCTTCAATCGCGCCACGCTCGGCTACATCAAGTACCGCCTCGACACGCCCCAGCATCTCGCCGCCGCGCTCGCCGCCGATCCGCAGTTCGCGCTGGCGCAGTGCCTGAAGGGCTATTTCGCCATGCTGTCCTACAAGCAGGCGAACATCGCGACGGCCCGCGAGGCGGCGCTGGCGGCACGCGCGGGAGCCAGGCGCGCGTCGCGGCGCGAGATACAGCACATCGACGCGCTCGAGCAGTGGGTCGAGGGCGACCTCGACGCCGCGCTGGCGAGCTGGGAGAACATCCTTACCGAGACGCCGACCGACGTGCTGGCGCTGCGCCTCTCGCACTTCAACTATTTCTGGCTCGGCCGCGCGCGCACCATGCGCGACTCTGTGGTGCGCGTCGCCGAACACTGGGGCCGCGAGCTGCCGGGCTACGCCACCCTGCTGTCGTGCCTGTGCTTCGCGCACGAGGAGACCGGCAACTACGACGACGCCGAGCCGGCCGGGCGCGAGGCGATCGCCATCGATCCCGGCGATCTGTGGGGCACGCATGCCGTGGCGCACGTCATGGAGATGCAGGGCCGGCACGAGGACGGCATCGCCTGGCTCGACGGGCTGGAGAAGCACTGGGACGGCGGCAACAACCTCAAGCATCACCTGTGGTGGCACCGCGCGATGTTCCACCTCGAGCGGCGCGAGACCGACAGGGTGCTGGAGCTCTACGACCGCGGCTTCCGCAATTTCGACTCGGCCCTGACCAAGGCGCAGCCCGACGTCTACATCGACGTGCAGAACGCCGCCTCGATGCTGTTCCGGCTGGAGCGCCATGGCGTGAATGTCGGCAATCGCTGGGTCGAGATCGCCGACAAGGCCGAGGCGCGCATCGGCGACTGCCTGTCGAGCTTTACCCTGCCGCACTGGATGATGGCGCTGACCGCCACAGGCCGCTTCGGCGCCGCCGACGCGATGCTGGACGAGATGCGCGCGTTCGGCCGCGGCAAGGGAACCATCGCGCCGATCGTCGGGCGCGTCGCGGTGCCGATCTGCGAGGCGGTGATCGCGCATCGCAAGGGCGAGCACCAGGCCGCGCTCGACGCCATGCGCCCGGTGCTGTCGGAGATGTACCGGCTGGGCGGCAGCCATGCGCAGCAGGACGTGCTGAAGCAGATGTTCGTCGACAGTGCCGTGCGCGCCGACAGCAGCAAGGACGTGCGCGTGATCCTGGCGCATCTGCGCACGCGCTATCCCGAGCTGCCGCCGGAGAAGCGCATCGGCTACGCCGAGGCGGCACAGCGCTATTCGAATGCCTGAGCCTTCTCCCTCTCCCCGCTTGCGGGGAGAGGGTTGGGGTGAGGGGCTGCCGCAAGTGGCGCACCACGGCTGTGCCCAACCGGATACGACCCCTCACCCCGACCCTCTCCCCGCAAGCAGGGAGAGGGGGTTCGCCCCGCGATTCCGACACGCATAAGCGGAGGCAGAATCCCCTGTCTCGCAGCGATCGGAATGCTGCGGACGACAACCGTAGAGGTTGAAATAGGAGTTTGTCGCCTGCGGGCTTACACCGGCTGTCATCGTTTCACGCCGGAGTCCGCCCGCATGTCCCGCATCCGCCCGCTCTCTCCCGACTTCTGGACCTGGGAGGCGGTCATCGACTGCACGCCGATGAGCCGCCTGCTGTTCCTCGGCCTGCAGAACTTCGCCGACCCCTTCGGCGTGCTGCCGCTCAAGTCCGGCACCATCCGCATGCAGGTCTTCCCCGGCGACGAGATCGACGACGCCGCCGTGCGCGCCATGCTCGAGGAGCTGGCGGCGCACGGGCTGGTGCGCTTCTACACGGTCGAGGGCCTCGCCTACCTGCGCATCGTCGACTGGCGCCTGCTGCACCGCGTCGCCCGGCGCGCGCGGCGGCGCTACCCGGCCGATCCGGCCGAGCCCGAGCCGCCGCCGCCCCCGCCGCCGCAACCCCAGCCGGTGCCGGCCGACGCCACCGAGCAGGCCCCGCCCGACCCGGCCACCGCGCCGGTGGAACCAGCCGAGGCGGTGCCCTCGGAACGCCCGCCGCCGGCGCCGATCGCCAAGCCGGAGCGCTGGCGGCGCATCATCAAGAACCTGCTGCGCCAGTACTGGGCGCGCCATCCGCTGATCGAGCTGATGGACGACGACATCGCCGACCGCTGGACCGCGAAGTGGATCGCCCAGGGCTGCGACTTCCAGCGCGACATCGTGCCGGTGGTGCGCGACTTCTGCGTCATGAAGCCGTTCTGCGGCCCGCCGGTCGGCTTCCAGGAGCTCGACGAGCATGTCGGGCGCAACCGCGCCCGGCGCGAGGCCGGCGGCGACAACCAGAGCCCGATCGTGCCGGAAGAGGCGCGCGAAACGTCCTGGGCCCAGGACGTGCTCACCCTGCCTTCACCGCGGTGAGTGGCCAGCATCATCTTCTCCTTCCCCCAGAGGGGGAAGGTGCCCGCAGGGCGGAAGGGGGATGTCGAAGACCGACATCGATTTCGTCGAGGCATCCCCCTTCCGTCGCGCTGCGCGCGCCACCTTCCCCCTCCGGGGAAAGGGAGACTCATATGCGATAGCCCTGCGCCAGCGGGGGAAGGTAGTTTGTCGGCAGTCGCAGCAGACGACGGAGGGAAGAATGGAACGCATGACCACCGCGCAGGCCGTCGTCGGCACGCTCAGGCGCAACGGCATCGACACGATCTACTGCCTGCCCGGCGTGCAGAACGATCCGTTCTTCGACGCGCTCTACGACAACACCAACGCCATCCGCCCGGTCCACGCGCGTCATGAGCAGGGCTGCGCCTACATGGCGCTGGGCGCGGCGCTCGCGTCAGGCAAGCCGCAGGTCTACGCCGTTGTTCCCGGCCCCGGTTTTCTCAACACCACCGCGGCCCTGTCGACGGCCTATGCCTGCAACGCGCGCGTGCTGGCACTGTCGGGTCAGATCCCGCTGGCCTCGGTGGGCCGCAATCTCGGCCTGCTGCACGAGCTGCCCGACCAGCTCGCGATCATGCGCGGGCTGACCAAATGGTCGGCGCGCATCAAGGGCGCCGCCGAGGCGCCGGGCCTGGTCAACGACGCGTTCCGCATCATGCAGTCGGGCCGTCCGCGGCCGGTCGGCCTCGAATGCTCGATGGACACCTGGGCGCGCAAGGCGACGGTGGCGATGCCGCAGGACGGCGCGATCCCCGAGGTGGCTCCCGTCGACGAGGACGCCGTCGAGGCCGCGGCCAAGCTGCTGGGCAATGCCAAGCGGCCGCTGATCGCCGTCGGCGGCGGCGCGCTGCACGCCGGCGAGTCCCTGCGCGCGGTCGCCGAGGCGCTGCAGGCGCCGGTCATGGCGGTGCGCATGGGCCAGGGCGCGATCGACTGTCGCCATCCGCTGTCGATCAACAGCCTGGCCGGCCACAAGCTCTGGGCCAGCGCCGATGTCGTGCTCGCCGTCGGCACCCGCCTGCAGACACAGCTCGCCAATTGGGGCGTCGATGCCGACCTGAAGATCGTGCGCGTCGACGCCGACCCCGAGGAGCTGGTGCGCCAGCGCGCGCCCGACATCGGCATCGTCGGCGACTCGGCGCTGGTGCTGAAGGCGCTGGCCGACAGGCTCGGCAAGCACAACGGCAAGCGCGCCGACCGCGCCGAGGAAGTGCGCGAGGTGAAGGCCGGGGTGATGGCGAGCATCGACGGCCTGCGTCCGCAGCTCGACTATCTCGAGGCGATCCGCGCGGCGCTGCCCGAGGACGGCATCTTCGTCGACGAGCTCACCCAGGTCGGCTACGTCGCGCGTCTGGCCTACAAGACCTACAGGCCGCGCACCTTCATCACCACCGGCTACCAGGGCACGCTGGGCTGGGGCTATGCCACGGGGCTGGGCGTGAAGATCGCGATGCCCGACACGCCGGTGCTGTCGATCAACGGCGATGGCGGCTTCCTGTTCACCGCCAACGAGATGGCCACGGCGGCGCAGCACAACATTCCGCTGGTCGCGGTGGTGTTCGCCGACGGCGCCTACGGCAACGTCAAGCGGATCCAGCAGGACCAGTTCAACAATCGCACCATCGCCACCGAGCTGAAGAACCCCGACTTCGTGAAGATGGCCGAGAGCTTCGGCGTCGAAGGCATGCGCGCGCAATCGCCGGCCGAGCTGAAGACCACGATCGACAAGGCCTTCGCGCGCAAGGCGCCGGTGCTGATCGAGGTGCCGGTGGGCCAGATGCCCGATCCCTGGAAGCACGTCGCGCTGGGTCGGGCGCGCAAGGCATAGATGGGAGCGCCGGCGTCCCGCCGGCGGTCCCGGAAGACTTCGCACTGCGATCCCGTGCGGATTGACAGCGGAGCGCCTGGGCGCGTCTTATCGCCGACAGGTAAACGACCGTTCATATGGCTGGAGGAACACCGCCATGAAGCTCATGTGGTTCCATCTGATGCCCTACACGGAGCTGCCGGACGACTTCAACAAGAAGCATCCCAGCGTGTGGGTCGACATCCATTCCTCGCTCTTCGACCCGAAGCGCGCGCATCACATGTACAACGACTTCATGGACGAGCTCGAGTTCGCCGCCGAGTGCGGCTACGACGCGATCTGCGTCAACGAGCATCATTCCAACGGCTACGGCCTGATGCCCTCGCCCAACCTGATCGCCTCCTCGCTGGCGCGGCGCACGACCGACACGGCGCTGTGCGTCATGGGCAATTCGCTGGCGCTCTACAATCCGCCGACGCGCGTCGCCGAAGAGTTCGCGATGATCGACTGCATCTCCGGCGGCCGGCTGATCGCCGGCTTCCCGGTCGGCTCGCCGATGGACACCTGCTACGCCTACGGCCAGAACCCCTCGATGCTGCGCGACCGCTATCACGAGGCGCACGACCTGGTGAAGAAAGCGTGGACCGAGAAGGAGACCTTCGCCTTCAACGGCCGCTTCAACCAGCAGCGCTACGTCAACATCTGGCCGCGGCCGATCCAGGACGATCCGCATCCGCCGATCTGGATCCCCGGCGGCGGCTCGATCGAGACATGGCGCTGGTGCGCCGAGATGGACTACGTCTACTGCTATCTCAGCTACTACGGCTACAAGGCCGGGCTGACGACCATGCAGGGCTTCTGGAAGGAGATGGAGAAGCTCGGCAAGGACCGCAATCCGTACCGCGCCGGCTTCCTGCAGTTCGTCGGCGTCGCCGAGAGCCGCGAGCAGGCGCTCGAGCTCTATACCGAGCCGGCCGAATACTTCTACGGCCGCTGCCTGCATGTCGACGCGCGCTTTGCCCAGCCGCCGGGCTACACCACCGAGGCCACGCAGCGCGCCGGCATCCAGAGCATGGTGGCGCGCGCGGCCAACGTCGCCAACCCGGCGACCAAGGCGTCGCTGAAGGCGACCAACATGAAGGACATCGTCGACGGCGGCTATGTCATCATCGGCTCGCCCGACGAGGTGGTCGAGCAGATCCGCCACGTCGCCACCAGCCTCAATGTCGGCCATCTGATGCTGCTGCTGCAGTACGGCAACATGGGCAAGGCCACGACCCACTACAACACCAGGCTGTTCGCCGAGAAGGTCATGCCCAGGGTGAAGGACCTGTTCTCGGAGTGGGAGGACAAGTGGTGGCCCAAGCCGATGAAGCGCGCCGAGCGCGCCTCGGTCCCCGCCTTCCAGCCACGCCTCGCCGCCGAATAGAAGCACAGGGCATCCCGTGACCGAACCACAGACGCTGACGGTCGACGTCAACGGCTTCGCCTGCCGCGTGTGGCGCAAGGGCAGCGGCCCAGTGCTGGGCTGGCTCGCCGGCTTCGGCGGCCTGCCGCGCTGGACACCGTTCCTCGACAGGCTGTCCGAGAAGCGCACCGTCGTCGTGCCGTCGCTGCCCGGCTTTCCCGGCGCGACGGGCCACAGCGTCCTCGATAACCATCTCGACTGGATCCTCGCCGTCCGCCAGCTGCTGGTGAAGGCCGGGCTCGATGGCGTCGATCTCGGCGGCGCCTCGGTCGGTGGCAGCTTCGCCGCCGAGATGGCGGCGATCTTTCCCGCCTCGGTGAAGCGGCTGGTGCTGGTGGCGCCATTCGGGATGTTCGACGAGGCCGAGCCGGCGACCGATCCGTGGGCGCAGCGCAGCGACGCCGTCGCCGCCCTGATGTGCGCCGATCCCGAGAACTGGAAGCGGCTGGTCGCGCCGCCCGAGGGCGCCAACTCGGTCGAATGGCCGATCGAGATGACCCGGGCCGCCGAGGCTGCGGCGCGCGCCTTCTGGCCGCTGGGCAATACCCAGCTGGCCAGGCGCCTGAAGCTGATCGAGGCGCCGAGCCTGATCCTGTGGGGCGATCAGGACCGCCTGCAGCCGCCCGCCTATGCCCGGCTATTCGCCAGCGGAATCAAGGCAAAGACCACCATCCAGACGGTGACCGGGGCGGGCCATCTGGCCGATCTCGACCGGCCGGATGCCGTCGCCGGGGCGATCCTCGACTGGCTGGGATAGCCCGCCGGAAACGTGAAAAGTGCCGATGCGACCGCACTTTGTCATTGACGAGCGGGCGCTCATTTCTGATATTGATGGCATTCACGTAAGCGTACTTCGCCTGTGGAGGCACCCATGCGTCGGATATTGGCGCTGTTCGCATTCGCGCTCGGCCTCGTGGCATTGGCATCGGCGGCTTCGGCCGAGCGCCGCGTCGCCCTGGTCATCGGCAATGCCGCCTACCAGCACGCCCCGCCGCTGGCCAACCCGGCCAACGACGCCAGGGCCGTGGCGGCCGCGCTCGAGCGGCTGGGCTTCGATGTCGTCTCCGGCTTCGATCTCGGCAACGCCGATCTGCGCAAGACCGTGCGCAGCTTCGCCGACAAGCTGGCCGGCGCCGACGTCGCGCTGTTCTTCTATGCCGGCCACGGCCTGCAGGTCTCGGGCGAGAACTACCTGATCCCGGTCGATGCCGCGATCCAGACCGAGGCCGACCTCGACTTCAACGCGGTGAAGATGGATCTCGTCTCGCGCCAGATGGAGCGCGAGACCAAGGTCAAGATCGTCATGCTCGACGCCTGTCGCGACAATCCGTTCGAGAAGCAGCTGTCGCGCAGCATGGGCAAGACCCGCTCGGCCGCCCTGAAGAAGGGCCTCGCCGAGGTCAACACCGCCGGCGGCTCGATCATCGCCTTCGCCACCGACCCGGGCGACGTGGCGCTCGACGGCGACGGCAAGCACAGCCCGTTCACCGAGGCGCTGCTGCGCCACATCGAGACGCCCGGCGTCGAGATCGGCCTGATGATGCGCCGCGTCACCAAGGACGTCTTCGAGAAGACCAAGGAGAAGCAGCGCCCCTGGACCAACGCGTCGCTGACCGGCGAGTTCTACATGAAGCCGGGCGAGCCCAGCGCGACGCCGGCGCCGGCCCCGACGGCGGGCGCCGCCCCGCCGGCCGCCAGCAGCTTCGACGAGCGCCAGATGGAGCTCGCCTTCTGGCAGTCGGCCGACAAGAGCGGCGCGGCCAAGGACTACGAGGAGTATCTGAAGCGCTACCCGAACGGCCAGTTCGCCGGCATGGCGAAGAACCGGCTGGAGGCGCTGAAGAACAAGCCCGACGCGCCGCGTACCGCCGCCGCCGACCAGGGCCAGCAGGGCCGCTCGGTCGACGCCGCCGCCGCCTCGAAGAACGCCGACGAGGCGACCGAGCTGGCGATCGGCCTGACCGCCAATGACCGCACGGGCATCCAGCGTCGCCTGCTGCTCGCCGGCTTCAATCCGAACGGCGTCGACGGCGCCTTCGGCCCCGGCACGCGCCGTGCGATCACGGGCTGGCAGACCTCGCGCGGCTTCCAGCCGACGGGCTACCTCAACCGCGACCAGTACGGCGCGCTGATCGCCCAGACCGAGACGGCCTACGCCAACTGGCTGGCCAGCGAGCGCGCCCGCGCCGCCGCCACCCCGGCGCCGACCTATCAGCCGCAGCCGACCGCGCAGCCGGCGCCGACCGCCCAGCCGCAGCCGACGCGGCCGACAAGCACGGCGCGCGACGTGATCGACGGTGTCGGCACGGTGCGCGACATGATCCGCATCTTCCGCTGATCCGGGTCCCGCCCAATATCGCCTTGCGACGCGGCCTTCGGGCCGCGTCGTGCGTTATGAGGCCGGGTGGCGGAGGCAGGCCATGAGCAAGGCGTTCATGAAGGAAGACGACGGCGGCATCGACGACGAGGGTGCCGACGCGGTCGCGCCGGCGCTGCCGGCGGGCAGCAAGAACTACATCACGCCCCGGGGCTTCGCGGCCCTGCGCGAGGAGCGCGAGCGGCTGGTGCGTGTCGAGCGGCCGGAGGTCGTGCGGGTGGTGTCGTGGGCCGCGGCCAACGGCGATCGCTCGGAGAACGGCGACTATCTCTACGGCAAGCGCCGGCTGCGCGAGATCGACCGCCGCCTGCGCTTCCTCGGCAAGCGCATGGAGAGTGCGGAGGTCGTCGATCCGGGCAAGCAGATCAGGCGCAACCAGGTGTTCTTCGGTGCCACCGTGACATACGCCAACATGCGCGACGAGGAGCACACGATCACCATCGTCGGCGTTGACGAAGTCGACTCCAACAGGGGCCTCGTGAGCTGGGTGTCGCCGGTGGCGCGGGCCCTCTTGAAGGCGCGCGTGGGCGACACCGTGTCGGTGCGCACGCCCTCGGGCGTCGAGCAGATCGAGGTGTTGAGGATCGCCTATCCGGCCGGCACGGCCTGATCCGCCCGCGTCGCGTGGTGGAAAAAGCCCGGTTTTGCAGGCCCGAATCGCATTCGCCTGTGAAAAAACCTAGGAAAACCGCGAAAAATCGCATGTTCGGCGTGGGCGAGCGCGGAAAAACGGTGTAATTTGCGCATCCCGCCGCCCCCTCCGGACGCGGGTGCACAACAAACAACCGAGGATTCCACATGAGCGACAAGGCCCCCGCCAAGGCCCCGACGGCCCCCACCGTCCCGCTGTCGAAGATGATCGCCGAGCTGGCCGAGAAGAGCGACATGCCCAAGAAGGCGGTCGCCGGGCTGTTCGACGAGTTCGTGCAGCTCACGGTCAAGCACCTCAAGAAGGGCAACAAGGTGCGCATCACCGGCCTGGGCATCCTGCAGGTCCGTCGCCGCGCCGCCCGCATGGGTCGCAATCCGTCGACCGGCGAGGCGATCAAGATCAAGGCGTCGAAGAAGGTCGCCTTCCGCGTCGCCAAGGATCTCAAGGAAGCCATCTGATCCGCGAGGCCGCGCCGCCTGCAGCGGCCGGCACCCGCATCGCCGCGGCGTCGACAGGGCCATTCCGGTGGCCGTGTCGGCGCCGTTTGCCTTGGCGCGCACGCCACCCTTGCGCCGCACCCGCTTGCCGATGCCGCCGCCCGCCCCCTAACCTCCGCCGCGACACGACGCCGGCTCGCGGCGCAGGAGGAAGCGCATGGCCGGCGCCGGCACGCTGGAGACCATTCTCGACGGCCTGACCTTCGGCGAGGGCCCGCGCTGGCATGACGGCCGGCTGTGGTTCTCCGACTTCTATACCCACAGCGTCATCGCCATGGACGCGGCGGGCCGCACCGAGACCATGGCGACGGTGCCGCAGCAACCTTCCGGCCTGGGCTGGCTGCCCGACGGCACGCTGCTGGTCGTCTCGATGCTCGATCGGACGCTGCTGAAGCAGGTCGGCGGCGAGCTGGTGCGGCACGCCGACCTGTCGGCGCATGGGCGCGGTCCCTGCAACGACATGGTCGTCGACGCGAAGGGCCGCGCCTGGGTCGGCAATTTCGGCTTCGACCTGTTCGGCGGCGAGGCGGCGCGCACGACCTGCATCGTGCGCGTCGATCCCGACGGCAAGGTCACGCGCGCGGCCGACGACCTCGCCTTCCCCAACGGCAGCATCGTCACGCCCGACGGGCGCACCTTGGTGATCGGCGAGACGCGCGGCAATCGGCTGACCGCCTTCGACATCGAAGCCGACGGCACGCCGTCGAACCGGCGCGTCTGGGCGCAGTTCGAGGACGTGTTCCCCGACGGCATCTGCCTCGACGCCGAGGGCGCGATCTGGGTCGCCGATCCGCGCGGCCGGCGCGTCGTGCGCGTCTTCGAGGGCGGCCGCGTCGATCGCACGATCGCGCTGCCCGACCGCGGCGCCTATGCCTGCATGCTGGGCGGCGACGACCGGCGCACGCTCTACGTCGTCACCAACAGCGCGAGCGGTCCGAACGTCGCCGCGGCGAGGTCCGGCCGCATCGAGGCGATGCGCGTCGATGTGCCCGGCGCCGGCCTGCCATAGGGAGGAAGTGCCATGAGCGACGACATGGGCCTGAAGGGCAAGGTCGCGATCGTCTCCGGTGGCGGCGCCGCGGGCGACGGCATCGGCAATGGCCGCGCCGCCTGCATCCTGCTGGCGCGCGCCGGTGCGCACGTCATGGTCGTCGACCGCGACATCGCGCTGGCCCAACGCACCGCGAAGATGATCGCCGAGGAGGGCGGCAGCGCCGACGCGCGCGCCGCCGACGTCACCTCGGAAGCCGAGTGCCGGGCGTTGGTCGACGCCACCGTGGCACGCTTCGGCCGGCTCGACCTGCTCGACAACAACGTCGGCATCGGCAGCCGCGGCAGCGTCGTGCAGGAGAGCCGCGAGAGCTGGCAGAACCTGATGAAGGTCAATGTCGAGACCATGTTCCTGGTCTCGAAGTACGCCATCCCGGCGATGATCAAGACCGCCGGTGGCGGCGCCATCGTCAATGTCTCGTCGATCTCGGCGCTGCGCCCGCGCGGGCTGACCGCCTACTCGGTGTCCAAGGGCGCGGTGATCGCGCTGACCAAGGCGATGGCGGTCGATCACGGCCGCGACAACATCCGCGTCAATTGCGTGGCGCCCGGCCCGGTCTACACGCCGATGGTGATCCGCAACGGCATGGCGCCCAAGCAGCGCGAGCAGCGCCGGAACGCCTCGGTGCTGAAGATCGAGGGCACCGGCTGGGACATCGGCCACGCCGTGCGCTTCCTGCTGTCGGACCAGGCGCGCTACATCACCGGCCAGGTGCTGGTGGTCGACGGCGGCGTGACGCTCGTGGCGCCCGAGCGCGAATCCGAGGATCACTGATGTCCCGCTGTCATCCCGAGCGCAGCGAGGGATCCAGGACGACCCTGGATCCCTCGCTGCGCTCGGGATGACAGGGAATGACAAGAGGAGACAACACTCCATGGCGCGCCTGCCCTATCTCACGCCCGACGATCTCAAGCCGGCCGACAAGGATC
The DNA here is from genome assembly GCA_019635875.1 of Alphaproteobacteria bacterium. Lineage (NCBI taxonomy): Bacteria > Pseudomonadati > Pseudomonadota > Alphaproteobacteria > Alphaproteobacteria bacterium. The sequence continues at coordinate 131,014 of JAHBYP010000007.1, read as the reverse complement.
TGCTGAAGCGCGACATCGCGCTCTATCGCATCCTGAGCTACAGCCCCGACGGCGCGCGCGCCTTCGGCACGCTGGGTCGCTACATCCGCTTCGGCAGCAAGCTCGACGGCCGCCTGCGCGAGCTCGCCATCCTGCAGGTCGGCTACCTCGCGCGCGCGCCCTACGAGTACTCGCACCACATCAAGATCGGCTATGATTTCGGCGTCACCAGGGACGATATCAGGGCGCTGATCGCCGACACCGAGGGCAAGCCCAACAGCCTCGAGCCGCTGGCGAAGTCGGTGCTGCGCGCGGCGCGCGAGATGAGCACCAGGATGGAGGTCAGCGACGCGACCTTCGCCGAGCTCAAGGCGGCGCTGAGCGAGGAGCACCTCGTCGACCTGATGATCACCATCGCCTTCTACAACGGCGTGGTGCGCTTCCTCGGCGCCATGCGGATCGACGTCGAGCCCGAGTACCAGAAGTACCTCGACGAATTCCCGCTGCCGAAGTCGTGAGCGACGTCCACTCGAATTCCTTCCCCCGGAGGGGGAAGGTGCCCGAAGGGCGGAAGGGGGATGTCGAAGACGGACACCGGCTTCGTTGAGGCATCCCCATTCCGGCGCTGCGCGCCACCTTCCCCCTCCGGGGGAAGGTAAGGATCAGGAGAGAATCACATGCGTCTGAACGGCAAGATCGCCATCGTCATCGGCGCCGGGCAAAGCCCCGGCGAGGGCATCGGCAATGGCCGCGCCACCGCCATCCGCTTCGCCCAGGAGGGCGCGCGCGTGCTGTGCGTCGATCGCGATCTCGCCTCGGCGCAGGAAACCGTCGACCTGATCGACAAGCAGAGTGGCCACGCCGCGGCCTTCGAGGCCGACGTGCTGAAGGAGGAGTCGCTGAAGGCGATGGTGACGGACGCCATGCGCCGCTGGGGCCGCATCGACATCCTGCACTACAACGTCGGCGTCTCGATCGCCGGCGGCGACGCGCCACCGACCGAGATCACCGAGGAGGCTTTCGACCGCGTCACCGCGATCAACCTGCGCGGCGCGGTCATGGCCTGCAAGCACGTGCTGCCGATCATGCGCGAGCAGAAATCGGGCGTGATCATCCAGATCTCCTCGGTGGCCTCGGGCTCGAACTACCCGTATGTGGCCTACAAGACCTCGAAGGCGGCGATGATCGCCTTCACCGAGCAGCTGGCGATCCAGAACGCGCCCTACGGCGTGCGCGCCAACTGCATCCTGCCCGGCCTGATGGACACGCCGATGGCCGTCGACACGCGGGCGCGCAAGACCAACCGCAGCCGTGCCGAGGTCGCCGCCGAGCGCGATTCGCGCGTGCCGCTGCGCGCCAAGATGGGCACCGGCTGGGATGTCGCCAATGCCGCCTTGTTCCTCGCCTCCGACGAGGCCAATTTCGTCACCGGCGTGACCCTGCCGGTCGACGGCGGCGCGCTTCTGAACCTGGTGCGGGAGTAGCGTGGTGACGGTCCTGACCTCGACCCATTGGGGCGTCTACGAAGTCGAGATGGAGAACGGCCGCGCCACGGCGCTCAGGCCGTTCCGCGAGGATCCTGATCCTTCGCCGATCGGTCTGCACATGCTGTCGCCGCAGGTCGCGCGCTTGCGCGTGCGCCGTCCGGCGGTGCGCAAGAGCTGGCTCGAGGGCGGTCCCGGCCATCGCAGCGAGCTGCGCGGCGAGGAACCCTTCGTCGAGGTGGGCTGGGACGAGGCCTTCGACCTCGTAGCCGGCGAGATCGCGCGGGTGAGCAGGACACACGGCAACGCGGCGATCTTCGGCGGCTCCTACGGCTGGTCGAGCGCCGGCCGCTTCCATCACGCGCAGAGCCAGATCCACCGCTTCCTGAATGCGGTCGGCGGCTATGTCCGCCACGTCGATTCCTACAGCCTCGGCGCGGCGCGCGTGCTGATGCCGCATATCGTGATGTCGATGGAGGAGCTGTTCGCCGCCCACACCAGCTGGGAGGTGATGGCGGAGCACACGAAGCTGTTCGTGACCTTCGGCGGCGTGCCGCACAAGAACGCGCAGGTCAACGCCGGCGGCCCCAGCGAGCATCGCATCCGCGACGGCCTGCGCCGCATGCGCGCATCGGGCACGCGCTTCGTCAACGTCACGCCGACCGCCGACGATCTCGACACAGGCGGGCAGGACGAGTGGATCGCGATCCGGCCCAACACCGATACCGCCATGCTGCTGGCCATGGCCCATGTCGTCTACACCGAGGGCTTGCACGACCGCGATTTCCTGGCGCGCTGCTGCGTCGGCTTCGAGCGCTATGTGCCTTATCTGATCGGCGAGATCGACGGCATCGTCAAGACGCCGCAATGGGCGGCGGCAATCACCGGCGTGCCGGCCGAGCGAATCGCAACGTTGGCGCGCGAGCTCGCGGCCAACCGCTCGATGCTCAACATCGCCTGGTCGCTGCAACGCTCGCACCACGGCGAGCAGCCCTTCTGGGCGCTGATCGCGCTGGCCTGCATGCTGGGCCAGATCGGCCTGCCCGGCGGCGGCTTCGGCACCGGCTATGGCGCCGCCAACCTGATGGGCAGCCCGCACGCGCGCATCCCCGGGGCGACCCTGCCGCAAGGCGACAACGCGGTGAAGGCGTTCATCCCGGTCGCGCGCATCGCCGACATGCTGCTGAACCCGGGCGCGACCTTCGAGTACAACGGCGCCACGCACAGCTATCCCGACATCAGGCTGGTGATGTGGGCCGGCGGCAATCCATTCCATCATCACCAGGACCTCAATCGGCTGAAGCTGGCGTGGCGCAAGCCGCAGACCATCGTCGTCAACGAGCAGTTCTGGACCGCGGCGGCGAAGATGGCCGACATCGTGCTGCCGGCGACGACCTCGCTGGAGCGCGACGACATCGGTTCGGCGACGCGCGAGAAGCACGTCATCGCCATGAAGGCGGTGAAGCCGCCGGAGGGCGAGGCGCGCGACGATTTCGCGATCTACGGCGCCATCGCCGAGCGGCTGGGCGCGAAGGAGCGCTACACCGAGGGCCTCGACACCATGGGCTGGCTGCGCCGGCTCTACGGCGAGAGCCGCGAGCGCTCGGCGAAGATCGGCATCGCGCTGCCGTCGTTCGACGATTTCTGGCAGGCCGGGCTGGCGACCGTGCCCGACACCAACGAGCGGCCGGTGATGCTGGCGAAGTTCCGCGAGGATCCGGCCAGGCATCCGCTGAAGACGCCATCGGGCAGGATCGAGATCTTCTCCGAGCGCATCGCCTCGTTCGGCTACGACGATTGCCCCGGCCATCCGGTGTGGATGGAGCCGGCGGAATGGCTCGGCAGCGCGCAGGCCGGGCGCTATCCGCTGCACATGATCTCCGACCAGCCGACCGACAAGCTGCACAGCCAGCTCGACCACAGCCCGCACGCGGCGGCGACCAAGATCAAGGGCCGCCAGCCGATCACCATCAGCGCCGCCGACGCGAAGCGGCGCGGCATCGCCGACGGCGACCTGGTGCGCGTGTTCAACGAGCGCGGCGCCTGCCTCGCCGCGGCGAAGGTGTCCGAGCGCATCCGCACCGGCGTGGTGCGGCTGTCGACCGGCGCCTGGTTCGATCCCGCCGGCGGCGGCGCCAACCGACCGCTGGAGAAGCACGGCAATCCCAACGCGCTGACCCGCGACATGGGCGCGTCGAAGCTGTCGCAGGGCTGCACGGCGCAGACCTGCCTGGTCGAGGTCGAGCGCTACGACGGCGTGGCGCCCGCGGTGACGGCGCACGACCTGCCGCGATTCGTGCCGAGAACACCGAAGGTGGCGGCGGAGTAGAGTCGACGAGTCTTCGGCCTTGTCTTTACCTTCCCCCGGAGGGGGAAGGTGGCGCGGAGCGCCGGATGGGGGATGTCGAAGACGGACGCCTGCGTTCGGGTTCGACATCCCCCATCCGCCTTCGGCACCTTCCCCCTCCGGGGGAAGGTAGATCCTATGGAAGGAGTTCCCGTGCGCGATACGGTTAACGCGTTCGTGTCAGGCACATCGATCCACATCGCCGGCAAGCCGGGCGGGCCGCTGTCTGGTCTGACATTCGCCGCCAAGGACCTGTTCGATGTCGCCGGCCATCCCACCGGCGGCGGCAATCCGGACTGGGCTGCCTACAACCCGGTGCCGACGCGGCACGCCTGGGCGGTGCAGACCCTGCTCGACGCCGGCGCCGACCTGATCGGCAAGACCATCACCGACGAAGTGTCGCTGGGCATCCTGGGCGAGAACGAGTTCGATGGCACGCCAATCAATTCCGCTGCGCCCGATCGCGTGCCCGGCGGCTCGTCCTCTGGCTCGGCCGCCGCCGTGGCCGCCGGCACTTGCGACACGGCACTGGGCACCGATACCGGCGGCTCGGTGCGCGTGCCGGCAAGCTTCTGCGGGCTGTACGGCATCCGCCCGACGCACGGCCGCCTCGACCTCACCGGCATGCTGCCGCAGGCGCCGACCTCCGACACGACCGGCTGGTTCGCACGCGACGCCGCGACCTTCGCACGCGTCTGCGAGGTGATGCTCGGCGAGGCAATCCCGACCGCACTGCCGTCGAAGCTGCTGATCGCCACCGACGCCTTCGGCTTCGCCGATGCCGACGCCGCCGCGGCGCTGCGGCCGATGGTGCGCCGGCTGGCGCAGCTCATCGGCACGCCTGCCGAGACGCTGCTGGCACCGCAGGGCCTGTCGGTCTGGGCACGTGCGCAGCGTACCCTGCAGCCGGCCGAGGCGTGGCAGACCTTCAAGACCTGGATCGATCGCGACAACCCGCGCTTCGCCTTCAACGTTGCGCGTGGCCTGGTACACGGCTCGATGATCCCCGAGAGCGAGCGCGGCTGGGCCAACCTGATGCGCCAGGAAGCGCGCGGACGGCTGCGCCACCTGCTGCCGCCCGATACGATCCTGTGCATGCCGACCACGCCCTTCCCCGCGCCCAAACGTGGCCTCCCGCTGTCGACGCTCGATCCGCTGCGCGATCGCATCACCTGCCTGTGCGCGCATGGCGGGCTGGCCGGCCATCCGCAGGTGAACATCCCCGGCGCGACGGTCGACGGCGCGCCGATTGGGCTCTCGATCCTCGGCGCGCGCGGCAGCGACGCGATGCTGGTGGCAGTGGCGCGCGCGATGGAGCGGGCGGCATGAAGGAGAACATCCCCGAGATCGTCGCCGAGGTGAGCGCGCTGTTCGAGCGCTACGAGCAGGCGCTGATCGACAAGGACGTCGAGGTGCTCGACGCGACCTTCTGGAACAGCCCGCACACCATCCGCTACGCCCTGCACGAGAACGGCTACGGCTTCGAGGCGATCCACGCCCATCGCGTCGCGCGGCCGCCGGGACCCGGCTTCAAGGAAAAGCGCATCCGGCTGGAGATCCTCACCCTGGGCCGCAACCTCGCCACCGTGAACCTCGAGTTCAAGGTGCGCGGCAAGGAGCAGATCGGCCGGCAGAGCCAGACCTGGGTGCGCTTCCCCGATGCCGGCTGGAAGGTGATCGCCGCCCATGTCTCCGTCGTGAGCGAGCGGCCATGGTGAGGCGTACAACTTCTACCTTCCCCCGGAGGGGGAAGGTGCCCGAAGGGCGGAAGGGGGATGTCGAAGCCGAACGCAGGAGTCCGTCTTCGACATCCCCCATCCGTCGCGCTGGCGCGCGCCACCTTCCCCCTCCGGGGGAAGGTAAAGCAATGTTGCGCCGCGGCCTCGCCGCGCTGCCGCTGGCGTTCCTGTTGCCGCGCGCGGCGCGGGCGGCGAATGTCGACCTGCTGCTGGTGCTGTGCATGGACGCCTCCGGCAGCATCGACCAGGGCGAATTCGAGCTGCAGCGCCGCGGCTATGCCGAGGCGATCAGCGATCCGCGCATCGTCGAGGCCATGACCGACGGCGAGCATCGCGCCACCGCCATCGCCGTCGTCGAGTGGGGCTCGCCGATGGGCGCGGCCACCGTGGTGCCGTGGATGCTCGTGCGCGACCGCGCCTCGGCCGACGCGCTGGCCAGGGCGCTGATCGACGCGCCGCGCTCGCATCAGACCTATAACGCCATCGGCGACGCCGTCGAGCATTCCATCCGCCTGATCGCCGCCGCACCGCACCAGGCGACGCGCCGGGTGATCGATGTCTCGGGCGATGGGCCGGACATGCGCGGAAGAAGGCCGGCACACGAGGCGCGCGATGCCGCTGTCGCCGCTGCCATCACCGTCAACGCGCTGGTGATCGTCGACGAGAGCAGGAGCGGCCCGCGCGGCCAGGGCCTCATCGGCCACTACGAGCGCGACGTGATCGGCGGCCCCGGCGCCTTCGTCATGGTCGCCGACGGCCGCCGCGCCTTCGCGCAATCGATCCGCGCCAAGCTGCTGCGCGAGGTCGCGGGGCTCGATGGCCCGCGCATCGAGACTAGAACCGCATCACGCTAGAGCAGCCCATTCCCTCTCCCCGCGAGCGGGGAGAGGGAGAAAGAACGCGCATCAGAAGATCAGCCCCGGCTTGGTCTCCGCATCCAGCGGATAGATCGGCCGGTTGATCCTGGTGTACGGGATCTTGCGGAAGTCGCGGCTGAGCGGCGCGTCGGATTCGATGTAGATCACCTTCTTCGCGATCGGTCCGTAGGCGCCCATGAAGTGGTTGGTCGACTTCACGACCACCAGCTTGCGTCGCGTCGGATCGATGCCGAGATTGGTGAACAGCTCCAGCCCCAGCGCCTGCGTGCGGTTGGAGATCAGCACCACCTCGACGCCGCTGATGCGGATCGCGGCGCAATCGCCCAGCGGCACGCGCGTGGGACCGAAGCTCTGCCACGCGTCGCGCACCAGCGCCGTCACCGTGACCTCGGCGTCGATCGGCTGGCCCGAGGTGACGCCGATCTTGCCGCCGAAGCGCAGCGGGAAGGTCGCGTTCAACCCGGCGTCGAAGCACAGCCGCACCGCGATCGGATCCCAGATCGGCCCCAGGGCGGCGCTCTCGACCTTCTGCTCGATCAGATGGCGCAGGATGGTGGTGTTGTCCGACGGCGCGCCGCCGCCGGCATTGTCGGCGGGATCGGCCATCACCACCGGCAGGTCGTTGAAGGCGCGGCCCTCGGCCACGCCGCCGGCGACGTCGAGATATTGCGGCATGGTCTTGCCGCGCAGCGAGACCAGCTCCTCGCCGAGCTTCGCCGCCAGCGTGTCGGCCTTCTGCTTGTCGCCGTCGGTGATCACCAGCATGCGCGTGCCGATCTCCGGCACGTCGCCGTAGGGGAAGCAGTGCGCCACCGACAGCGACAGCACGCCGTCCTTGCCCTCCATCGCGAACAGCCGGTCGACGAAGGCGCGCATCAGCGGCAGGGTCGTGGGATAGCTCTGGATCTGCCGGCAATCGTAGACCGACATCACGGGCTTGATCTCGCCGCGCAGGGTGCGCAGCACCAGGGTCAGCACCTCCTCGGCGCGCTCGACCACGTCGGTGTGCGGGAATTCCTTGTAGCAGATGATGATGTCGGCGAGAGACAGCCGCTTGAGGGTGAGGTGGCAGTGCGGGTCGAGCTCGACGCCGATCACCACCTTGGGCCCGACGATGGCGCGCACCTTCTCCAGGATGTCGCCTTCGACGTCGTCGTAGCCATGCGCCACCATCGCGCCGTGCAGGCCCAGCAGCACGCCGTCGACCGGCATCGCCGCCTTCAGCTGGTCGAGAATCTCGTCACGCATGAGTTCGTAGTCGGCGCGGTTGGTCGTGCCGGCCGGGCTGGCGGCGAAGCAGCTGCCCTCGATCAGGGTGAAGCCTTCGGCGGCGGCGCGGCGGCGCGCCACGAATAGCGGCGCGGTGCACATGCGCGGCGCATCGTCAGGATGCTCGCCCGGCCGCAGGAAGACGCTCTCGCGATAGCCGTCGAGACTGGTCGGCATCGGCGAGAAGGTGTTGGTCTCGGTGGCGAGCGTGGCGGAGAACAGACGCATGAGAGGCCGGCCTTCGAGCTGGAACTTGTGCGGCGAGTATGCCCACCCCGCGGTTCGATCGCATATGGCGGATTTCTACCTTCCCCCGGAGGGGGAAGGTGGCGCGCAGCGCCGGATGGGGGATGTCGAAGACGAACGCGGGAGTCCGTCTTCGACATCCCCCTTCCGCCCTGCGGGCACCTTCCCCCTCCGGGGGAAGGGAAATCCAAGTGCGACCGGGCCGACAGCTCAGGATGACAGGGCGCGTCGCAACGCGGCGGCGAGTGCGGGATCGTCGTCGGGCGCCAGCGCCTGCGCATGGCCTTCAGGCTGAAATGGCGCAACGAGTATGCTCGTCCTGTCGTTCTGAGCGAAGCGAAGAACCTCGCGGTGGTGCGGCTTGCACGACCGCTGGATCCTTCGCTTCGCTCAGGATGACAACACTCGTCGCAGCGCGGCGGCGAGTGCGGGATCGTCGTCGGGCGCCAGCGCCTGTGGGTCGACGATCAGGATGTTCTGCGCCGCCTTGCGTTCGGAGACGTGAACCGGCGGATCGTCGGCCAGCAAGGCGCGGCTGACGGCGAGCGCGTCCTTGCAGGCGATCTCCAGGATCGGCGCGCGGCCGGTGATCGCGGCCGGAACAAGAGTGGCGCTGTCGTCGAGGAAGCCGGCGATGATGCGCAGGCGCGATTCCAGCGCCGCGTTGGTCGCGCCATCGTCGGCCTCGACGAAGCGCCTGAGCGCCACCAGCAGGCCGACGATCTCCTCCTTGCCGGCCTTGAAGCCGCGGCCGATGCCGTGATGCGGCACGCCGTTCATCGCCGCGCGATCGATCAGGTCGGGCGGCGACCAGGTCTGCGGCGCCAAGTCCATGTCGAGCTGCTGCACCAGCGCGGCGCCGACCAGATCGCGCCGACCGGCGAGAATGCCCGACGCCTGCGGGCCGCCGATCGCCTTGCCGCCGGAGAAGGCGACGAGGTCGGCGCCCAGCTCGATGAAGCGGCGAAGATTGCTCTTGGGCGGCAGCTGGGCGGCGCCATCGACGATCACCGGGATGTCGCGCGGCCGGCAGACCGAGGCGACCAGCGGCAGGTCGGCGATGCTCTGCGGATTGACGGCGAAGGCGAAGGCCGCTGTGCGCGGCGTGATCGCCGCCTCGATCTCCCACGCCTCCAGCCCGCGCACGCCGGCGCCGGTGCCGCGGTCGTTGTGGCCGATATCGACCAGCCGCGCGCCCGATGCCGTCAGCGCGTGCGCGTAGCCGGTGCGATGCGTGCGCGGCAGGATGATCTCGTGCCTGAACTCCTCGGCGTGCGGCAGCGCCGCCATCTTGGCCACGTCCCAGCGCGTCATGCTGGCGGCGGCGGCGAGCGTCAGCGCCGCCGCTGCGCCCGTGGTGATCATGCCGGCCTCGGCGCCGGTGATCCCGGCAATCTGTTCGCTGGCGGCGGATTGCAATTCGGCGATATCGACCGAGGAGCGCGCCGCCTCGGCCATCGCCGTGACGACCTCCGGCGCCATCAGCGCGCCGCCCAGCCGGGTGAGCGCGCCGGCGGCATTGATGCGCCGCTTCACGCCCAGCACGCCGTAGATGTCGTTGGATGGCATCGTCAGTCCGTCGGCCGCGACTGGCGCAGGGCCTTGACGCGGCCGCGGCGTTCCTTCGACGCCAGCCGCCGCTCCTTCGACGCGCGGGTCGGCTTGGTCGGCCGGCGCGGCGGTGGCGGCGGCGCGGCCGCTTCGCGGATCAGCTCGACCAGGCGCTCGAGGCCATCCTCGCGATTGCGAACCTGCGTGCGGTAGCGCTGCGCCTCGATCACCAGCACGCCCTCGCGCGTCAGACGTCTTCCGGCCAGTTGCTCCAGCCGCGCCTTCACCGCGTCGGGCAATGACGGCGAGTTGCGCACGTCGAAGCGCAGCTCGACCGCCGTCGACACCTTGTTGACGTTCTGCCCGCCCGGACCCGACGCGCGCACGAAGCTCTCGACGATCTCGGACTCGTCGATGGCGATGCGGTGGTTGATGCGGATCAGGGGCATGACAGATTACCTTCCCCCGGAGGGGGAAGGTGGCAGCGCGAAGCGCTGACGGATGGGGGATACCTCAACGACATCGTTGTCCGTCTTCGACATCCCCCATCCGCCTTCGGCACCTTCCCCCTCCGGGGGAAGGTAGGGGGAAGCGGACATCACGCCGCGCTCGGCCGGGCCTTCACGCGCTCGTTCCAGGCGACGATGTTCTTCAGCGAAGGATCGATCGGTTGGTTGATCTTGGCGAAGAAGTTGACGAAGACGAAGAGCATGATGTCGGCGAGCGTGAAGCGGTCGCCGGCGATCCAGGTCTTGCCCTCCATCAGCCCGTCGAGCCATTTCAGCTTGTCCTGGGCGCAGGCCTTCAGCCCGGCCGCCGCCTCGGGCAGGCAGCGCATGCGGCTCTCGAACATCTTCAGGCCATCCGAGTAGCGGAAGCCGTTGGCCATAGGCTCGAGGATGTTGAGGTCGACGCGGCGCACCCACATGTGCGTCACCGCCCGCTCCTGCGGCGTGTTGCCGATCAACGAGGGCGAGCTCTTGTTGACGTCGTCGAGGTACTCGCAGATCGCCGTGATCTCGCTGATCACCGTGCCGTCGTCGAGCTCCAGCGCCGGGCTCTGGCCGGACGGGTTGACCTTGAGGTAGGGCTCCTTGCGGTTCTCGCCGGCGCGGATGTCGACCTGCACCAGCGGCAGCTCGATGCCCTTCTCCTTCATGAACATGGTCACGACCGCCGGATTCGGCCCGATCGACGTATGCAGCCTCATGGGTGTCCCCTCGCGTTGTTCTTGCGTCCCAAGCGGTAACAACCGGCGCGGTGGCGGTCAACGACGGGCTGTCCTGCGCGCCCGGCGCAGCCGCACGATGGTCTCGTCCAGCGCCGAGAGGAACCGCGACTTGTCGCGACCGGCCTTCGGCTTCGGGCCGCCCGTCACTTCGCCCATGGCGCGCAGATCCGACATCAGCGCCCGGCTGGCCAGCGCCATGCCGATGGAATCCGCGGTGAACGGCACGCCGGTATTGCCGATCACCGCCGCGCCGGCCTTCAGGCAGCGGTCGGCCAGCGGGATGTCGGCCGTGATCACGATGTCGCCGGGCTGCACGCGGGTGGCGATCCAGTCGTCGGCCGCATCGAAGTTGCCCTCGACGACGACCCGTTCGATCCTCGGATCCGGCGGCACCATGAAGAAGCTGTTGGCGACGACGAAGACCTTCAGCCCGTAGCGGGCCGCGACGCGGTAGATTTCGGCCTTCACCGGGCAGGCGTCGCCGTCGACGTAGATCTCGATATCGCGCATGGTCGTCGGCAGTATAGGGGGAGAGGCGATGAGCGAGGACCTGTTGTTCATGCCGGCGGTCGAGGCGGCCAGCCTGATCCGCCGCGGCAGGCTCTCGCCCGTCGAATACGTCGAGGCCGTGCTGGGCGCGATCACCCGCAGCCAGCCCAGGATCAACGCATTCGTCACCATCATGGCCGAGGAAGCACGCGAGACCGCGCGCAAGGCCGAGGTCGCGGTGCGCGAGGGCGCGCCGCTGGGTCCGCTGCACGGCCTGCCGGTCAGCATCAAGGACCTGATCGACGTGCAGGGCGTGCGCACCACGCACGGCTCGCACATCTTCGCCGACCATGTCGCTTCGGCCGACGGCGTGACGCCGGCGCGGCTGCGCGCGGCCGGCGCCATCCTGATCGGCAAGACGACGACGCCGGAGTTCGGCCACAAGGGCCTCACCGACAGCCCGCTGCAGGGCATCACGCGCAATCCCTGGGGGCTCGATCGCACGTCCGGCGGATCCTCCGGCGGCGCGGCGGCGGCGATCGCATCGGGACTCGGACCGCTGGCGATCGGCACCGACGGCGCCGGCTCGATCCGCGGCCCGGCGGCGACCTGCGGCATCGTCGGGCTCAAGCCGACCCTGGGCGTCGTGCCGATGGAGACGGCCAGCGACGTCTTCGCCAACAACTCCTTCGCCGGGCCGATGACGCGCACGGTGGGCGACGCGGCGCTGATGTTCGCCACCATCGTCGGTCCCGACCCGCGCGATCCGTGGTCGCTCAACGCGGCGCTGAAGCCGGTGTCGCCGCTGCTGCAGGGCCAGAAGCTGACCGGCGTGCGCTTCGGCTATATCGAGAAGATGGCCAACAAGCTTCTCGACCGCGAGGTGCGCGCCAACACCGAGGCGTCGCTGAAGGCACTGGAGGCGCTGGGCGCCGAGATCGAGCCGGTGAGCGAGGCGATCGACTGGATCGAGCACGAGGGCCGCGTGCTCTACCAGACCGGCATCGCCGCGCGCATGAAGCCGCGCATGGCGCAATGGCGCGCGAAGATGGACCCCTCGATGGTGCAGTTCGCCGATTGGGGCGAAGGCTTCTCGATGCACGACCTGCGCAACGCCGAGTACGCGCGCACCGGCCTGTTCCAGCGCGTGCAGAAGCTGCTGGCGCGTTACGACTTCCTGGTCTCGCCGACCACGGCGCGCACCGCGCTCGATGCCAGCTTCGATGCCACGCAGCAGGTGATCATCGAGAACCAGCCCTGCGGCATCACGCGCCAGAGCTGGACCGCCTACCAGTATCCCTTCAACCTCACCGGCCACCCGGCGATCTCGGTGCCCTCGGGCTTCGCCGGCGACGGGCTGCCCACCGGCCTGCAGATCGTCGGACGCTGGGGCCACGATCTCGACGTGCTGCGCGCCGCGGCGCTGTTCGAGCAGGCGCGGCCCTGGGCCGACAAGCGGCCGGCGGCGATCCGACCATGATCGACAAGCTGGAATACCTGATCGCGCTCGCGCGCGAGCGGCATTTCGGCCGCGCCGCGGAGGCCAGCGGCGTGACGCAGCCGACCTTCTCGGCGGCGATCAAGCAGCTCGAGGAGACGCTGGGCGTCCTGCTGGTGCAGCGCGGCTCGCGCTTCCACAGCTTCACGCCGGAAGGTGAGCGCGTGCTGGAATGGGCGCGGCGCATCGTCAGCGACGCGCGCGCCATGCGCTCGGAGATGCGCTCGCTGAAGGAGGGCCTCGCCGGCCACATCCGCATCGCCGCGATCCCTTCGGCGCTCGCCATGGTCGCCTCGCTGACCACGCCCTATCGCGCGCGCCATCCCAACGTGTCGTTCACCGTGCTGTCGCGCACCTCGATCGAGATCCTCTCGCTCCTCGAGAACCTCGAGATCGACGCCGGCATCAGCTACCTCAACAACGAGCCGGTCGGCCGCGTGCAGACCGTGCCGCTCTATCGCGAGCAGTATCTGCTGCTGACGACCTCGGAGAGCCCGCTGGCCGACCGCAAGCAGGTCAGCTGGGGCGAGGTCGGGCGGACGCCGCTCTGCCTGCTGACGCCCGACATGCAGAACCGCCGCATCATCGACCGCCTGCTGCGCGAAGCCGGCGGCGAGCCGGCCCCGACCCTGGAATCGAATTCCATGATGGTGCTGGTCTCGCATGTGCGAACCGGCCGCTGGTCCAGCGTCATGCCGGCCAAGGTCGCCGAGACCCTGGGCCTGACCGAGACGATCCGGGCCGTTCCCATTGCCGGTGACGGCCCCGACCCGGTGATCGGCCTGATCGTCCCGGATCACGAGCCGAAGACCCCGCTGACCGCCGCCCTGGTGGCCGAGGCACGGCGGCTGGCGGCGGCCGAGGGCCTCGCCGCCAATTGAAATCGGCGGTTCGATAGACATATTCTATCGGGCAACCGAACTGCTTTCTTGATCGCTGCACGATCGGCGCCAATCTGATGGGCGTAACGGCAGCGTGACTGGGAGCGCGGCCAATGCCCGCCTGGCAAGAAGCGCGCGCGCGGCAGATCATCGAGACCCACCGGACCGACGACGGTCCGACCTTGGTCATCCTGCAGGCGCTGCAGCGCGAATTCGGTTTCATCTCCGAGGAGGCCGTCGTGCTGGTCGCCGACGCGCTCAACCTGACGCGCGCCGAAGTGCACGGCATCGTCAGCTTCTACCACGACTTCCGGCGTGAGCCGGCCGGCCGGCATGTGCTGAAGCTGTGCCGCGCCGAGGCCTGCCAGTCGCTGGGCGGCGAGCGGCTGGCGGCGCACGGACAATCACGACTGGGTGTCTCCTGGGGCGGGACGACGGCCGACGGCAGCGTCACCCTGGAGCCGGTGTTCTGCCTCGGATTGTGCGCCAGCGGCCCCGCCGCCCTGCTCGACGGTCGCCCGCTGGGCCGCCTCGACGCCGGCCGCCTCGACCGGCTGCTCGACGAGGTGGCGTCGTGAGCGCGCTTGTCTATCTGCCGCGCGACGTCGCCGCCCTGGCGGTCGGCGCCGACGAGGTCGCCCAGGCGCTGGGCGAGGCCGCCCGGCGGCGCGGCGTGACCCTGGAGATCGTCCGCACCGGATCGCGCGGCCTGTTCTGGCTCGAGCCGATGCTGGAGCTCGCGACGCCCGAGGGTCGCGTCGCCTACGGGCCGGTCGAGGCGTCGGACGCCGAGGCGCTGCTCGACGCCATCGTCGCCGGCGGCGGGCCGCACAGGTTGAGGCTGGGACCGCCGGAGGCGATCCCGTTCCTCAAGCGCCAGACGCGGCTGACCTTCGCGCGCTGCGGCATCATCGATCCGCTGTCGCTCTCTGAGTACCGCGCCGCCGGCGGCTATCGCGGTCTCGAACGCGCGCTGAGCATCGGCCCGGCGGCGATCGTCGAGGCGGTGGTGCAGTCCGGCCTGCGCGGCCGCGGCGGCGCCGGCTTCCCCACCGGCATCAAGTGGCGTACCACGCGCGAGGCCGTCGGCCAGCCCAAGTACATCGTCTGCAACGCCGACGAGGGCGATTCCGGCACCTACGCCGATCGCATGATCATGGAAGGCGATCCGTTCTGCCTGATCGAGGGCATGACCATCGCCGCCATCGCCGTCGGCGCCGCCAAGGGCTTCCTCTACATCCGCTCCGAATACCCGCACGCCATCGCCACCATGGAGGCGGCGCTGGCGATGGCGCGACGCGACGGCTGCCTGGGCGCCAATGTCGCCGGCTCGGGCCATGCCTTCGACATCGAGATCCGCGTCGGCGCCGGCGCCTATGTCTGCGGCGAGGAGACGGCGCTGCTCGACTCCCTCGAGGGCAAGCGCGGCATGGTGCGCGCCAAGCCGCCGCTGCCGGCGCATCGCGGCCTGTTCGGCCGGCCGACCGTGGTCAACAACGTGCTGTCGCTGGCCGCGGTGCCGACGATCCTCGCCGAGGGCGCCGATTTCTATCGCGACTTCGGCATCGGCCGCTCGCGCGGCACCATGCCGATCCAGCTCGCCGGCAATGTGCGCCACGGCGGCCTGTTCGAGACCGGCTTTGGCGTGACGCTGGGCGAGCTGGTCGACGACATCGGCGGCGGCACGGCGAGCGGCCGGCCGGTGCGCGCGGTACAGGTCGGTGGCCCGCTAGGCGCCTATTTCCCGCGCGCGCTGTTCGACACGCCGTTCGACTACGAGGCCTTCACCGCGCGCGACGGGCTGATCGGCCATGGCGGCATCGTGGTGTTCGACGACACCGTCGACATGGCGCACCAGGCGCGCTTCGCGATGGAGTTCTGCGCCATCGAATCCTGCGGCAAGTGCACGCCCTGCCGCATCGGCTCGACGCGCGGCGTCGAGGTCATCGACCGCATCGTGCGCGGCGAGAAGCGCGAGGCCAACCTCGCGCTGCTCGAGGATCTCTGCGGCACCCTGAAGTTCGGCTCGCTCTGCGCCCTGGGCGGTTTCACGCCCTTCCCGGTGATGAGCGCGCTGCGACATTTCCCCGAGGATTTCGGCGCCCGAACAGGCGCCGTTCCGGCTTGAGGCCACGGTCATGTCCCTGATCAAGGAAACAGACTACGGAACCCCACCCGCCCGAACGGAGAAGTCCGTCACGCTCAGCATCGACGGCTTCGAGGTCACCGTTCCCGAGGGCAGCTCCATCATGCGCGCGGCGATGGAGGCCGGCATCAAGGTGCCCAGGCTCTGCGCCACCGACTCCGTCGAACCATTCGGCTCCTGCCGGCTGTGCCTGGTCGAGATCGAGGGCCGCGCCGGCACGCCGGCCTCGTGCACGACGCCGGTCGCATCGGGCCTGCGCGTCTCGACCCAGACCGAGCGGCTTAAGAAGCTCCGGCGCGGCGTGATGGAGCTCTACATCTCCGATCATCCGCTCGACTGCCTGACCTGCGCGGCGAACGGAGACTGCGAGCTGCAGGACATGGCCGGCGCCGTCGGCCTGCGCGAGGTGCGCTACGGCTATGCCGGCGAGAACCATCTCGACGCGGTCAAGGACGAGTCGAACCCCTATTTCACCTTCGATCCGTCGAAATGCATCGTCTGCTCGCGCTGCGTGCGCGCCTGCGAGGAGGTCCAGGGCACCTTCGCGCTGACCATCCAGGGCCGCGGCTTCGCCTCCAAGGTCGCCGCCGGACTCGACGAGCAGTTTCTCGACTCCGAATGCGTGTCCTGCGGCGCCTGCGTGCAGGCCTGCCCGACCGCGACCCTGATGGAGAAGTCGGTCATCGACACCGGCCAGCCCGAGCACTCCGTCGTCACCACCTGCGCCTATTGCGGCGTCGGCTGCTCGTTCAAGGCGGAGATGCGCGGCGAGGAGGTCGTGCGCATGGTGCCGTTCAAGGACGGCAAGGCCAATCGCGGCCATTCCTGCGTCAAGGGACGCTTCGCCTGGGGCTACGCCACGCACAAGGAGCGCATGCTCAATCCGATGATCCGCGCGCGCACCACCGATCCATGGCGCGAGGTGTCGTGGGACGAGGCGCTCGCCCACACCGCCTCGGAGTTCAAGCGCATCCAGGGCACATACGGCCGCGGCGCGATCGGCGGCATCACCTCCTCGCGCTGCACCAACGAGGAGACCTTCCTGGTGCAGAAGCTGGTGCGCGCCGGCTTCGGCAACAACAACGTCGATACCTGCGCCCGCGTCTGCCACGCGCCGACCGGCTACGGCCTGTCGACCACCTTCGGCACCTCGGCCGGCACGCAGGATTTCGACTCGGTCGAGCACGCCGACGTCATGATCGTGCTGGGCGCCAACCCGACCGACGGCCACCCGGTCTTCGCCTCCCGCCTGAAGAAGCGGATGCGCCAGGGCGCCAGGCTGATCGTCATCGATCCCCGCCGCATCGACCTCGTGCGCATGCCGCATGTCGAGGCGGCGTATCACCTGCCGCTGCGGCCCGGCACCAACGTGGCGATCCTCGATGCGCTGGCGCATGTCATCGTCACCGAGGGCCTCGCCGACGAAGCCTTCGTGCGCGAGCGCTGCGACTGGGACGAATACCAGCGCTGGGCCGCCTTCATCGCCGAGCCGCGCAACAGCCCGGAGGCGGTGGCGGAGATCTCCGGCGTGCCGGCCGAGACCATCCGCGGCGCCGCGCGGCTCTACGCCACCGGCGGCAACGGCGCGATCTACTACGGGCTGGGCGTCACCGAGCACAGCCAGGGCTCGACCGCGGTCATGGCGCTGGCCAATCTCGCCATGGCCACCGGCAATATCGGCCGGCCCGGCGTCGGCGTGAATCCGCTGCGCGGCCAGAACAACGTCCAGGGCTCGTGCGACATGGGCTCCTTCCCGCACGAGCTCAGCGGCTATCGCCACATCTCGGGCGACGCCACGCGCGCGATGTTCGAGACGCTGTGGAACGTGCCGCTCGAGAAGGAACCCGGCCTGCGCATCCCCAACATGCTCGATGCGGCGGTCGACGGCTCGTTCAAGGGCATCTACATCCAGGGCGAGGACATCCTGCAGTCCGACCCCGACACCCAGCACGTCGCCGACGGCCTCGCGGCGATGGAATGCGTGGTGGTGCACGATCTCTTCCTCAACGAGACCGCGAACTACGCCCATGTCTTCCTGCCGGGCTCGACCTTCCTCGAGAAGGACGGCACCTTCACCAACGCCGAGCGGCGCATCCAGCGCGTGCGCAAGGTGATGACGCCGCGCAACGGGCTGGCCGACTGGGAGGTCACCTTGCGGCTGGCCCAGGCGATGGGCCTGCCATTCCACTACGATCATCCCGCGCAGATCATGGACGAGATCGCCGCGCTCACCCCGAGCTTCGCCGGCGTGTCGTTCGCCAGGCTCGACGAGCTGGGCTCGATCCAGTGGCCGTGCAACGAGCAGGCGCCGGAAGGCACGCCGGTCATGCATCGCGACGGCTTCGTGCGCGGCAAGGGCCGCTTCATGGTCACCGAGTACGTGCCGACCGACGAGCGCACCGGTCCGCGCTTCCCGCTGCTGCTGACGACCGGCCGCATCCTCAGCCAGTACAATGTCGGCGCCCAGACCCGGCGCACCGCCAACATGGTGTGGCACGCCGAGGACCGGCTCGAGATCCATCCGCACGACGCCGAGCAGCGCGGCATTCGCGACGGCGACTGGATCAAGCTGCAAAGCCGCGTCGGCGCCACCAGCCTGCGCGCGCTGGTCACCGACCGCGTCGCGCCCGGCGTGGTCTACACGACCTTCCATCACCCCGACACGCAGACCAACGTCGTCACCACGGAATACTCGGACTGGGCGACCAACTGCCCCGAGTACAAGGTCACCGCGGTGCAGTGCGTGCCCTCGAACGGGCCGACCGAGTGGCAGGAGGACTACCGCGCGCTCACCGATCGCTCGCGCCGCATCGCACCGGTGGACGCGGCCGAATGACCGACGACGTGCCGCCGCCGGTGCAACGCGTGGCGCGCGCAGCCTGGGCCGGCGGCGAGCCGTCCTCGGGCATGCGCGTCTTGCCCGAGGAGACCGCGGTCGCGCTCACCTACAATCGCACGACGCACGCGGTGATGATGGCGACGCCGGCCGACCTTGAGGATTTCGCCGTCGGCTTCAGCCTGACCGAGGGCATCGTCGAGCGGCCGCGGGAGATCGAGGAGCTCGCGGTCCTGCCTGGCCGCGACGGCATCGAGCTGCGCATGTGGATCGGCGAGGATCGCGGCGCGGCGTTCCACGATCGCAGGCGCCACCTCGCCGGGCCCACCGGTTGCGGCCTGTGCGGCATGGACAGCCTCGCCGAGGCGATGCGGCCGCCGCGTGTCGTGAGCAGCGGGCTGCGGCTTTCGGCCGACGATGTGCGACGCGCCATCGCCGCCCTGCCCTCGGCGCAGACGATCAACCGCCAGACCCGCGCGGTGCATGGCGCGGCCTATTGGGAGCCGGAAGCCGGCCTCGTCGCCTTGCGCGAGGATGTCGGGCGCCACAACGCCGTCGACAAGCTGGCCGGCGCGCTGGCCCGGCAATCGCTGTCGCCCGACAATGGCCTGCTGCTGCTGACCAGCCGAGTCTCGATCGAGATGGTGCAGAAGGCCGCCGCGATCGGCGCGCCCGTCGTCGTGGCGGTGTCAGTGCCCACGGCGCTGGCGGTGCGCGCCGCCGAAGCGGCGGGCATCACCCTGATCGCCGTGGCGCGCGAGGACGGCTTCGAAATCTTCAGCCATGCCGGTCGCATCGCCAGGGGACCCATCGCCGATGTCGCCTGACAAGCTGATCTACATGGCCAACCAGATTGGCAAGTTCTTCGCCCACGAGGGCGAGGCGCAGGCCGCGCAAAGCGTCGCCACGCATCTGCGCAAGTTCTGGGATCCGCGGATGCGCAAGGCCATCGTCGTGCACTACGAGTCCGGCGGCGTCGGCCTCGATCCGATCGTGCGGCAGGCGGTGGGAAGCTTGAAGGAAGCCTCTTAACTCCCTCTCCCCGCCTGCGGGGAGAGGGTTGGGGTGAGGGGCTGTGGCATGTGACGCACGACTGCCGTGCGCAACCTGAATCTACCCCTCACCCCGACCCTCTCCCCGCAGGCGGGGAGAGGGAGAATGAAAGACCTCAGCCGATCCGCACCATCGTCTCCCTGAACTGCACCTGGCGCTTGGCGTAGCTCAGCGCGCTCATGCGCAGGCGGTTGGCGTTGTCCTCGGAAAGCTCGCGCGCCACCTTGGCCGGAGCGCCGAGAATCAGCACGCCGCCCGGAAACTCCTTGCCTTCGGTGACCACGGCGCCGGCGCCCACCAGGCTGCGCGCGCCGATCACCGCCTTGTTCAGCACCACCGCCTGGATGCCGATCAGCGCGCCGTCGTGCACGATGCAGCCATGCAGCATCGCCTGGTGGCCGATGGTGACGTCCTCGCCGACGATCAGCGGGCAGCCCGGATCGGTGTGCAGGATGGCGCTCTCCTGCACGTTGCTGCCCTTGCCGATGGTGATCGGCTCGTTGTCGCCGCGCAGCACGGCGCCCGGCCAGACGCTGGCGCCCTCGGCCAGGGTCACCTTGCCGATCACCGTCGCCTCCGGCGCCACCCAGGCGGTGGGATGGATATTGGGCGCGTGCTCGCCGAGCTTGTAGATGGCCATGGACGTCTCCGATTCCCCGTAGCGTTTCCCCGCCGGCTTAGCATTGCGAACCTCGCGTGACCACATCAGGTCTTGCTAGGGCGCATTGCAGGCGGGTTGAATGAAACCTGTCATCCCGAGCGCAGCGAGGGATCTTTCCGCCGACGAAAGATCCCTCGCTGCGCTCGCGATGACACCCGGGTTCAGGGAGTGTTCGCGATGGCCAGCGATCTCGTCCGATTGTCCGCCACCGAGGCGGTGGGGCTGCTGAAGAAAGGCGAGGTCTCGCCGCTCGAGCTGATCGATGCCGCCGAGCAGCGCATCGGCGAGGTCGAGAGCGACGTGAACGCGCTGCCGACGCTGTGCCTCGATCGCGCCCGCGATCACGCCAAGAAGCTGATGGCCGGCCGCGGCCGCGTCGCCGAAGGCGAGGCCGGCTGGCTCGCTGGCCTGCCGGTGGCGATCAAGGACCTCGCCGATGTCTCGGGCGTGCGCACGACCTACGGCTCGCCGATCTTCAAGGACCACGTGCCCGAGCGATCGCACCCGCTGGTCGAGCGCATCGAGCGCAAGGGCGGCGTGGTGATCGCCAAGTCGAACACACCGGAGTTCGGCGCCGGCGGCAACACCTTCAACGAGGTCTTCGGCCGCACGCTCAATCCCTGGAACACGTCGCTGACCTGCGGCGGCTCGACCGGCGGCGGCGCCGTGGCGCTGGCCACCGGCGAGGTCTGGCTGGCGCAGGGTTCGGACCATGGCGGCTCGCTGCGCGGTCCGGCGACCTTGTGCTCGGTCGTCGGCATCCGCCCCTCGCCCGGCCGCGTGACGCGCGGCACCAGCAACAACCTGTTCTCGCCGATGTCGGTGCAGGGGCCGATGGCGCGCAACATCCCCGACCTGGCGCTGTTCCTCGACACCATGGCGGGTCATTGCCCGCTCGATCCGCTGACCTTCGACGCGCCGGCGGTGCCGTTCGCCGAGGCCGTGAAGGCGCCGGCGCGCAAGCTGCGCATCGGCTTTACCGCCAATTACGGCGGCACGCTGCCGGTCGACCGCGAGACCCGCGAGATCTGCGCCCGCGAGGTGCGCCGCTTCGAGCAGGCCGGCTGCATCGTCGAGGAGGCCTTCCCCGAGCTCGGTCCGGTCGACGAGACGTTCCTGGCGCTGCGCTCTCAGGTCTTCCTGGTCGACCGCGAGCTGCAATTGCAGACCCATCGCGACCTGCTGAAGCCCGACATCATCTGGAACACCGAGCGCGCCCTGCAGCAATCGCCCAGCGCGCTCGCCCGCGCCGACCGCGAGCGCGCCGCGCTCTATCGCCGCTTCGCCGAGTTCTTCACCAGGTACGACGTGCTGGTCACGCCCGGCGCCGCCACCCCGGCCTGGGACGTGACGCTCAGGGCGCGCGACGTGATCGACGGGGTGAAGCTCACCAACTACATCGCCGGCAGCGCGCTGACCTCGGCCATCACGCTGACCTCCTGCCCGGCGGTCTCGGTGCCCTGCGGCTTCGACGCCTTCGGCCGGCCGGTCGGCCTGCAGATCGTGGCGCCCGCCCGCCAGGAGGCGCTGGCGCTGCATACGGCGGCGGTTTTCGAGCAGCTGAGCGGGCTCAGCCTGCTCTTGCCGATCGATCCACGGCCGGGCACGGTGCCGCCGACCTGACGCCCGATCCTGTCAGCAGTCTGACGAGGGCCTGCATGGACGTTGCACTCAGCACGTAAATTGAGTAATATCAGCCCATTAAGGGGATATTCAGAAATTAATTTTCAGAGGTAATGCAAGTGACCACCAGCGAGCTCGGCCACCAAATTCGTCTTGTCCTCAACGAGGGCGGCACGCTGCCGGTGGATGCCACATCACTCAAGGACGGCGATGATCTCTACGCGGCGGGGCTGACCTCGCACGCCACGGTCAATCTGATGCTGGGCCTCGAGGAACGTTTCGACGTCGAGTTTCCCGACCGCCTGCTGCGGCGGCGCACCTTCGAGAGCATCGACGCCATCAGCGCCGCGGTGACGGAGCTGCTGGCCAGCAAGAAGGCGGCATGACGTCACTGCTCGCGCGCGCCCGCCAGGTAGGGTCCGAGGTCGCCGCGCGGCACGCCGACAGCGTCGATCGCGATGCCCGCTTCCCGCGCGAGGCCTTCGACGCCCTGAAGCAGGCCAGACTGCTGGGCGTGATGGTGCCGCGCGAGTTCGGCGGCGAGGGCGCCTCGATCGCCGAGATCGTGGCGCTGTGCCATGCGCTGGGCCAGCATTGCCCGTCGACGGCGATGATCTTCGCCATGCATCAGATCCAGGTCGCCTGCATCGTGCGCCACGGACAGGAGAGCGCCTGGCACCGCACGATGCTGCGGCGCCTGACCGGCGAGCAGCTGCTGCTGGCCTCGGCGACCACGGAAGCCGGCGTCGGCGGCGACGTGCGCAGCAGCGTCTGCGCCGTCGAGCGCGACGGCGATCGCTTCCGCCTGGAGAAGAACGCCAGCGTCATTTCCTACGGCGCCGATGCCGACGCGATCCTGGTGACCGCGCGGCGCGCGCCGGACGCGCCGGCCTCCGACCAGTCGATCGTGGCCGTGCTCAAGGCCGACTACACGCTGGAGCGCACCGCGGGCTGGGACACGCTGGGCATGCGCGGCACCTGCAGCGACGGCTTCGTGCTGCGCGCGTCGGGCGAGGTCGCGCAGGTGCTGCCGACGCCCTATGCCGAGATCTCGGCGCAGACCATGCTGCCGACCACGCACCTGACCTGGGCCGGCGTCTGGCTCGGCATCGCCACCGACGCGGTGTCGCGCGCCCGCGCCTTCATCCGCGCCGAGGCGCGGCGCAAGCCGGGCACCACGCCGTCGGGCGCGGTGCGGCTGGCCGAGACGGTGAACCTGCTGCAGTTCATGCGCGCCAACGTCGTCGCCGCGACGCGCGACTACCAGCGCGCCATGGAGCAGGCCGAGACGCTGACGGCGCTGGCCTTCGCCGTCGAGATGAACAACGTCAAGACCGGCTCGGCACAGATGGCGACGCAGGTGATCAACCACGCGCTGCTGGTCTGCGGCCTGGCCGGCTACCGCAACGACGGGCCCTACAGCGTTGCGCGCCATCTGCGCGATGCGCATTCTGCCGCCGTGATGATCAACAACGACCGCATCCTCGCCAACAGCGCCGGCCTGCTGCTGGCGCTGAAGGACGAGCCGGAGCTGTTCGCGTGAGCAGCGAGGCGCAGATCGCGTTCCGCAACGAGCTGGTCGCGGCCGGCCTGCTGCACGCCACCGAGGTCGACGGCCTGTACGCGCAGTCCGGCGCCTTCGAGGAGATCGTCGAGCGCTTCAGCGCGCTCATCACCCGCACCGGCGCGGGCGACGGGCCCGAGGTGCTGCGTTTTCCGCCCGGCATGACGCGCGGCACGCTGGAGCGCAGCGGCTATCTGCGCAGCTTCCCGCAGCTTGCCGGCACCATCCATTCCTTCGACGGCGGCGATCGCGAGCACGCCGCGCTGATCGCCGCGCTCGACGGCGGCGCCGACTGGACCGGGGGCCAGAAGGTCACCGGCCTCGCCTTCACCCCGGCCGCCTGCTACCCCGGCTACCCGATCGTCGCCCGGCGCGGCCCGCTGCCGGCCGAGGGCGTGCTGCTCGACGTGCAGTCCTGGTGCTTCCGCCACGAGCCCTCGCTCGATCCGGCGCGCCTGCAGCTCTTCCGCCAGCGCGAGCATGTGCGCATCGGCACGCCGGCGCAGGTGCTGGAGTTCCGCGAGCGCTGGCTCAAGCGCGGCCGCGCCATCATGGAATCGATGGGCGTGCCGCTCGACATCGACGTCGCCAACGATCCGTTCTTCGGCCGCGCCGGGCGCATGCTGGCGGCCAACCAACGCGACCAGGCGCTGAAGTTCGAGCTCCTGGTGCCGATCACCAGCACCGAGAAGCCCACGGCCTGCGTCAGCTTCAACTACCACCAGGACCACCTCGGCCACGCCTTCGGGCTGAGCCTCGCCGACGGCTCGACCGCGCACACCGCCTGCGTCGGCTTCGGCCTGGAGCGCATCGCGCTGGCGCTGCTGCGCCATCACGGCCTCGACACCAGGGCCTGGCCCGACGCCGTCCGCCGCGCGCTCTGGACCTAGAGCGGAGGCCGATCATGTATCTCCGCTGTCATTCCGAGCGCAGCGAGGAATCCAGGCGCCTTCGCGAGATTCCTCGCTGCGCTCGGAATGACAGGGTGATTCCATCCACGCGGCATCGGCACTAGGGCCATGGCGGCGCGGCTGCTCGACCTCAATCCCGCGACCTGGGTGCCCCACAGCCTGCACGCGCCGGACCGCGACTGGGTCGAGACCAATTGCTACATCGACGTCTGGGTCGAGGCGCTGCACGCGCTCGGGCTGGAGCCGTTGGCGGCGCTGCCCTTCACCGTGGCGCAGGACTTCGAGGGCGATCACTTCACCTTCTTCAAGTTTCCGCCCGAGGATCTGCGCGCGCTGTTCGGCCTGGCGGTGCAGGAGCTGGCGATCTTCGACACCGTCGAGGGCCATATCGAGCAGCAGCTCGGCCGCGGCCGCATGGTGCTGGTCGAGGTCGACGCCTTCCATCTGCCCGACACCAAGGGCACCTCCTACGGCCGTGCCCACACCAAGACGACGGTGGCGGCGATCGACATCGACATCGCGGGCAAGCGGCTGGGCTACTTCCACAACACCGCCTTCCACCGGCTGGAGGGCGCCGATTTCGACGGCGTGTTCCGTCGCGCGCCCGAGATCCTCTTTCCCTATTGCGAGTTCGTGAAGCGCGAGAGCCCGCCCTTCGCCGGCCGCGCCCTGGTCGACCGCTCGCTGGCGCTGCTCGGCACCCATCTGCGCCGCCGCCCGGCCGATCCCATCGCCGCCTTCCGCGCCGAGTTCCCGACGCACATCGAATGGCTGGCGACGCGTTCGATGGACTATTTCCATCAGTACGCCTTCAACGTGCCGCGCCAGCTCGGCGCCAATTTCGAGATGCTGGGCAGCTATCTGCGCTGGCTCGCCGAGAACGGGCAGAAGGACCTCGCCGGCGCGATCTCGGCCTGCCAGACCGTGTCGGCCGCCTGCAAGGCACTGCAGTTCCAGCTGGCCCGCGCGGTCAATCGCAAGAAGTTCGGCGACTACGACGCCCTGCTCGACACGCTGGCGACGTCCTACCAGTTCGCCATCACGCCGCTGGTGTCGAAGTACGCATGACCTACTATTCCTGGTGTGTGGCCGGTTGACGCAGGGCACCCCATCGAGTGCGTCATCGTGATTTCAGAGCACATGTCACAAGTGGTCGAAGGGCACCGATTTTATCCCGAGAAATCAAAGACCTTTACCGTAAGGACTTAAAGTGCGGGTCAGCGCGGACATGCGCCTCGATCGGCGGACCTGCCGCGATCGCAGCGGGATCGCGCTACGTGCCGAGGCGCGACGCCGCGATCCGACGGGGCCGGAATCGCATCGGTGAATCAGGGAGTTGTTTTGCCCGCCGCCAGTCATTTGCAGTTCGCTGCGCCTCGCAAGACGACGCGCAAAGCCGCTGATTCGGCAATTTGACTCACGATAGGACTCAACGTACCTCTTGTTCAGCGTTCGCGTGAACATCGACATCTAGGCTCTCCATGAATAGAGGCCCGGATGGTTCACGGCGAAGGCAAATAAGCGCGCGGTGATCCACGGGGGTGGAGGACCGGGCGAGCATGAATGGTTTTAGGCACGGGGGAAGGATCGATGATGGTGGAGGGCGATCGCGCGCGTTGGGCGCCGTGATCGACCAGGTTTCCGGCCACGCCTGAACGGGAGCGAACGATCGGACACGGGGCGACCCGTGGCGGGCTCCGTTTGTCGTGGCGGGACAGCGACGCCGTCTGAGAAGCCTTGGCCTCCACGGAGAGCGGAATGCCGTGGTGGTGTGAGACGATCACAGCGAAGGCCGGGTGAGCGCGGCGATGGCGCGCGTGCACTCCAACGCAGGCGAGCGCGTGCGCGCGCTCGGCGAGGGCTGGTCCCTGGCGACGACGGCGCCGGGCGCCATCGCCACGCCGGCCTGCCTCGGCTCGACCGCCGGCTGGATCGCCGCACCCGTGCCCGGCACCGCCGCGCAGGCGCTGCGCGACGCCGGACGCTGGTCGCTCGACGCGCCCACCCCGCTGCACGATCGCGATGTCTGGTACCGCCTGCGCTTCGAGGGCGACGGCCCGCGCACGTTGCGCCTGGGCGGCCTCGCCACCATCGCCGAGGTGTGGCTCAACGGCGAGCGCCTGCTGGGCAGCGACAGCATGTTCGTCGAACATGCCATCGATGTCAGCCTGCGCGGCGACAACGAGCTCTGCCTCGCCTTCCGCGCGCTTCATCCCCTGCTGGCGGCGAAGAAAGGCCGCGGCCGCTGGCGCACGCGGCTCGCCGAGCCGGCCAATCTGCGCTTCTGCCGCACCACGCTGCTGGGCCACATGGCCGGCTGGTGCCCGCCGGTGCATGCGGTCGGCCCCTATCGCCCGATCGAGCTGGTCGAGCGCGCCTGCCCGCTCAGCCTGCGCAATGTCGATCTGCGCACCCGCGTCGAGGGCGGCGACGGCGTCGTCAGCGTCAGCATCGCCGCCGACTGGACGGACGGCACGCATCCCGCCGCGTTGCTCGAGGTCGGCGACTGGCGCGCGGCGCTGACCTGGCACGACGGCAAGCTGCAGGGCGCGCTGCGCATTCCCGACGTCGCGCTGTGGTGGCCGCATACGCACGGCACGCCCGCGCTGCACGACGCGCATCTCAAGATCGGCACCATCGCGCTCGATCTCGGCCAGGTCGGCTTTCGCACGGTCGAGGTCGATCGCGGCGCCGACGGCAAGGGCTTTGCGCTGCGGATCAACGGCGAGCGCGTGTTCTGCCGTGGTGCTGCGTGGAGCAGCGCCGACATCGTCTCGCTGCCGGGCGACCGTGCCGCCTACGAGCCGTGGCTGCGCACCGCGCGCGACGCCGGCATGAACATGATCCGCGTCGGCGGCACCATGCTCTACGAGAGCGACGCCTTCTTCGCGCTGTGCGACGAGCTGGGCCTGATGGTCTGGCAGGATTTCATGTTCGCCAATTTCGACTATCCGGCGAGCGATCCCGCCTTCCTCGACACTGTCGAGCGCGAGGCCGCGCAGCTGCTCGACCGCACCCAGGCCAATCCGTCGCTCACCGTGCTGTGCGGCGGCAGCGAGGTCGAGCAGCAGGCGGCGATGCTCGGCCTGGCGAAAGGCTCGTGGGACAACCTGATCTTCACCGACGTGCTGCCGCGCGCCGTGGCGCAGCGCCGGCCCGACGTGCCCTTCGTGCGCAACGCGCCGACCGGTGGCGCCCTGCCCTTCGTCGCCAGCGAAGGCGTCTCGCACTACTACGGCGTCAGCGCCTATCTGCGCCCGCTCGACGACGCGCGGCGCGCCAATGTGCGCTTCGCCGCCGAGTGCCTGGCCTTCGCCAACGTGCCGGAGCGCGCCAACGTGGCGGCGCTGATGGGCGAGCAGATCGCCGCTGTCGGCCACCATCCGCGCTGGAAGTCGGCCGTGCCGCGCGACCAGGGCGTCGGCTGGGATTTCGAGGACGTGCGCGAGCACTACATGCGCACGCTCTATCACGTCGAGCCTTCGCGGCTGCGCTATGGGGATCCCGATCTCTACCTGCGACTGTCGCAGGCGATCAGCGGCGAGGTGATGGAGGCGGTCTACGCCGAATGGCGGCGCGGCCGCTCGAGCTGCGCCGGCGGCCTGGTCTGGATGCTGCAGGATCTGCGGCCCGGCGCCGGCTGGGGCGTGATCGATTCCGCCGGCGCACCCAAGCCGTGCTGGCACGCGCTCAAGCGCGCCTTCCGCCCGGTGCAGGTCAATCTCACCGACGAAGGTGTCAACGGGCTGGCCATCCACGTGCTCAACGAGACCGCCGCGAGCATCGACGCGACGCTGTCCTTCGCCTGCCTGCGCGACGGCACGACCGTGGTCGCGCGCGCCGGCCGCGAGCTCAGCCTCGCACCGCGCTCCAGCCTCGAGCTGACAAGCGCCGAGCTGCTGCAGAATTTCTTCGACGTCACCTACGCCTATCGCTTCGGCGCGCCGCAGCACGACGCCACCGTGGCGACGCTCAGCGACCGCGCGAGCGGTGCCACGCTCGCGCAGGCCTTCCACTTCCCGATCGAGGGGCTACCCGGCCGGGTCGACCTGGGAATGCGGGCGGAGCTCGAGCGCGACGATGCCGGCTGGGCCGTGCGGCTGAGCACGCGCCGACTGGCGCGCGGCGTGCACTTCGAGGATGCTGGGTTTCGCGCCCGCGACGAGTGGTTCCATCTCGCGCCGGGCGAGGAGCGGCTGGTGCGGCTGCAGCCGCGCGGGGAGCCGGGCGAGTTGCCCGACGGGGAAATCCACGCGCTCAACGGGCTGGCGCCGCTGCGGTTCAGGGGGAAGCCATGATTCCGGTCGTGTTCGAGGGCTGCGCCGGCTGGCTGCATCCCGCCGCCGGCAGGCGCGGGGTGATCGTCTGCGCGGCGCAGGGCTACGAGGAGCTGTGCACGCATCGACCGATGCGCGGCCTGGCCGAGCGCTTCGCCGCCGCCGGCCTGCCCACCCTGCGCTTCGACTATCCCGGCACCGGCGACTCCGCCGGCGACGAGTGCGATCCGGCGCGGGTGCGCGCCTGGCTCGATTCGATCCACGCCGCTACGCGCTACCTGCGCCGGGAGGCGGGCGTCGAGGAGATCGCCGTCGTCGGCCTGCGAATCGGCGCGCTGCTGGGCGCCATCGCCGCCGAGGAGCTGGGCGATGTCGAGGCGCTGGCGCTGATGGCGCCGCCGGTCTCGGGCCGCGTCTATGTGCGCGAGCTGCAGGCCTTCTCGACCATGTTCACGCCTTCGCCCGAGGGCTCGCCGCCGCCGACCGATGCCGATGCGCTGCAGGCCACCGGCTTCCTGCTGTCGTCCGCGACCGTCGCCGACCTCAAGGGGCTGGGCCTCTTGAAGCTGGCGCGCCGGCCAGCGAAGCGCGTGATGCTGCTGCACCGGCCCGACGCGCCGCCGGAGAAGAAGCTGGCCGCGCGCCTGCGCGAGCTCGACGCCGAGGTCAGCGAGCTCACCTTCGACGGCTTCAGCGAGCTGATGGACGAGGTGTGCTACGGCCAGCGCCTGCCGCACGCCGTCTTCGCGCGCCTCACCCAGTGGCTCGCCGAGGGTGCGGCGACGACCGAGCGCGCGGTGGTTCCGCAGTCGGCGGCGCGCCTGACGCTCGAGGGCTGCAGCGAGGAGGCCGTGCGCTTCGGCGATGCCGAGCGGCTGTTCGGCGTGCTGTGCCGGCCCGACGCACCTCGGCCCGACGGCTTCGTGCCCACCGTGCTGTTCCTCAACACCGGGCATCACCATCACATCGGCTTCGGCCGCATGGCGGTGAACATGGCGCGCAGGCTGGCGGCCGAGGGCATCGCCTCGCTGCGCTTCGACTCGGCCGGACTGGGCGACAGCGAGGCCATGCCGGACCGGCCGGAGGGCGTGATCTATTCGACGGAAGCCTGCGCCGATGTCGGCGCCGCGATCGCGATGCTCGGGGCGCGCGGCCATCGCAATCCCGTCGTGGTCGGCCATTGCTCGGGCGCGCATCTCGCCTTCCATTCGACCGTGCTCGACCAGCGCATCGCCGCCCAGGTGCTGATGAATCTGCAGGTCTTCATCTGGGGCGAGAACGACACGCTGGAAACCGTGATCCGCGCCCGCCGGCGCAGCGGCCGCGAGATCCTGGCCGATGTCTGGCGCGCGATCCGCCAGCCGAAGACCTGGCACCGCCTGATGCGTGGCGAGAAGCGCGACCGCGAGCTGGCGCGCGCCCTGCTCAACCGCGCCGGCCGCGTCGCGCGCGACAAGGTGGCCAGGGTCGGCGGCCGCCTGTTCGGCGCCCAGGCGCCGGCGAGCCCGGTCGAGGGCTGGTTCCGCGCCATCGACGCGCGCGGCACGCGCACCCTGCTGCTCTACAGCGCCGGCGACGACGGGCTGGCCGAGCGCGACCAGCATCTCGGCGCGGGCGGCCGCGCGCTCGCGGCCATGCCCACGGTGCGCACGCAGATCCTCGAGAGCGCCGACCACCTGCTCTCGCCGCGCGAGCTGCAGGAGCGGGTCGCGGCGATCCTGTCGGCCTTCCTCGCCGAGCTGCCGGCGCGGCCGTCGCGGCCGGTTACGGCAACGTCACGGCTGGCCGCCGAATAATCTGCTATATCCCGGGCCATGCCCCGGGTGCTCATCGCCATACTGGCCGTCGCGACCATCGCCGCCGCCGCGGCGCTCGCCTATCTCCTGCACCAGAGCGCGCAAGAGCTTGCCCAGCCGAACCCGGCCCGCGCCAAGGTCGTGTTTCCCTACCCCGAGGTCGTGCGCGAGCAGCAGTGAGGACATCGCTGCGCTCGGGATGACAGAGACTACTCCAGCGCCCCGCGCAGGGCCGTGGCGGAGAGGCGCTCGCGCGCGGGCGTAGAGCGCGTTGGCGATGCGGGCGGCAGGGCGAGCACGATCTTCCTGCCGACGCGCGCGATGATCGCGTCGACCACGGATTCGGCATTGTCGTGGATCACCATCGCCCCTTCGCCCGGTTGCGCCGGTAGAGACGGCGCGCGAAGGCATTGTAGGCGATCTGGCCGAGCTGGCGCAGGCCGGGCAGGCGTGCCAGCGCCGCCAGCCAGCGCTGCCCCCTGGTGCGCGACCACAGCCGCTCGAAGGCATCGACGCCGATGCCGATCGAGCCATCATCCTCCTTCACATTCAGCCGCTCGCGCACGGCTTCGAGCGAGGCGCCGACCTCGGCCACGCGCTCGGGGTTGCTGTGCACGTCGATCCACTCGACATCGGTGGCGCCGCAGGCTTCCATGCGCGCGCGCTGCCCCTCGATCCCGGCGCGGCACACCGGGCAGGCGCTGTTGTAGTAGACCCTGGCGGTCATGCTCGCATCTTACCTTCCCCCGGAGGGGGAAGGTGGCGCGGAGCGACGGAAGGGGGATGTCGAAGACGGACTCCCGTGTCCGGTTTCGACATCCCCCTTCCGCCCTTCGGGCACCTTCCCCCTCCGGGGGAAGGCAAGATCATCGCCACGGCTCGACGAGGATCTTGGTGTGGCGTTCAGGGTTGGCGAGCTCGGTGAAGGCGCCCTTCACCCCGTCGATGCCGACCTTGCCGGTGATCAGCGGCGCGACATCGACCTTGCCCTCGGCGATCAGCTGCAGCGAGCGGGCGAACTCCTCGGGCGTGTAGCCCAGCACGTACTGCACGTTGAGCTCCTTGCTGATGCCGAACAGCGGCTCGGTGCTGTCGGGCTCCATGCAGACGCCGACCACGACGATGCGCGCGCCGCGCGGCACGCCCTCGAAGATCTGCTGCAGCACGCCGGGCACGCCGACGCACTCGAAGACCAGCGCCGGGCGGGTCAGCACCTGGCTGCCCATGATCGGCGCCGCCGGCTTCGCGTCCGGCGGCAGCGCGGCGTGCTCGGTCCAGGTCGCGTAGGCCGAGCCCTTGGCCGGATCGACGACGATGTCGGCGCCCATCAGCTGCGCCAGCCTGCGCCGCGTCGGCGAATAGTCGGCCGCCACGATCGGGCCGATCTTCTTCAGCTTCAGCGCGGCGATCACGGCGAGGCCGACCGGGCCGCAGCCGATCACCAGCGGCACCTCCTCGCCGGTGATGCGCGCCATCTCGACGGCGTGCACGCCCACCGCCAGCGGCTCGGTCAACGCGGCGTGCTCGGTCGACAGCCCGTTGGGCACCGGCAGCAGGAACGGCTCGGTCAGCACCATGCGCTCGCCGTAGCCGCCGGCGAAATCGTTGGAATAGCCGATGGTGGTGATGCCGTCGGGGATGCGCATCACCGGGATCGAGCACACCCGCGTGCCCGGCTTCAAGGTCTTGCTCGTCTGCGGGCCGTGGTCGATCACCTCGCAGACGAACTCGTGGCCGAAGACGACGTCGCGCGCCAGGTCGAAGCGCGGCTTGCCGGTCATGCGCCGGCTGACATCGATCATGCGATGCGCGTGCTTGGCCGCGTGCAGGTCCGAGCCGCAGATGCCGCAGGCCAGCGTCCTGACCAGCACCTGGCCGGCGCCGGGCACTGGATCGGCCAGCTCGCCGGCGACGATGTCGCCGTTGCGGAAGATGGCGGCGCGCATGGCTGATCCCTCCTGCAGATCGTTGCCTCACGCTAGCGCCGACTGCCATGCTCGGTCGACAATTTCGGGGGGAGCGTTTCGTATGCCGCGTCCGGATTGGCGCAAGCGCGCCGGCACGCCGTTTCAGTGCGAGAAACGGCCGGCCATGGGCACCAGGGGCATGGTGGTGACCAACCATCCGCTGGCCTCGGCCGCCGGTGCGGAGATCCTGTCGGCCGGCGGCAACGCCTTCGACGCCGCGATCGGCGCGCTGTTCACGCTCACCGTGGTCGAGCCGATGATGGTCGGCATCTTCGGCGGCGGCATGGCGCATCTGCGCTTCGCCAATGGCCGCCACACGGTGATCGACGGCATGAGCACCGCGCCGCTGGCGGCGCGGCCCGACATGTACCGGACGGTGTCGGACCGGATGCCCGACTACATGGAGACGGTGGGCCGCGAGAACGCCGTCGGCGTCAAGTCGGTGGCGGCGCCGGGCAACCTCAAGGCGTGGTGCCAGATCCTCGAGCGCTTCGGCACCTTCTCGCTGGCCGACGTGATGGAGCCGGCGATCCGCCATGCCTCGCGCGGCTTCAGGGCGTCGGCCTATCTCACGGAATGCGCCTCCGACGTCGCCGCCGACATGGCGCGCGATCGCGAGATCTCGAAGCTCTATCAACCGGGCGGCAGGCCGATTCAGGCGGGCAGCCGGCTGGTGCAGGGCGACTACGCCGAGACCTTGCGCGGCATCGCGAAGAAAGGGCCGGGCGTGTTCTACGGCGGGGCGCTGGGCCGCGTCATCGTCGATCACTTCGCCAGGAAGGGCGGCCTGATCGCGATGAAGGACCTCACCGGCTTCGCGGTGATCGAGCGCAAGCCGGTGCGCGGCACCTATCGCGGCTTCGAGATCGTCGGCCCGCCGCCGCCGACCTCGGGCGGCGTGCACGTGATCCAGATGCTCAACATGCTCGAGCACTACGATCTGCGCCGGCTGGGCTTCGGCACGCCCGATACGCTGCACCTGCTGGCCGAGGTGCTGAAGATCGCCTTCGCCGACCGCAACGCCGCCACCGCCGACCCGGCCTTCGTCAAGGTGCCGGTGGCGAAGCTGATCTCCAAGCGCTACGCCGCCATGCGCCAGGCGATGATCGATGCCAAGCGCGCGCAGGCCTGGAAGACCGGACTGACCCTGCCGGAATCCGCCAACACCACGCATCTCACCGTCGCCGATTCCCTGGGCAACGTCGCGGCGATGACGCAGACCATCAACAATCTGTTCGGCTCGCGCATCATCGTGCCCGGCACCGGCATCATCCCCAACAACTACATGAACCTGTTCGACCCGCATCCCGGCCACACGCTGTCGATCGCGCCGGGCAAGCGGGTGACCTCGTCGATGGCGCCGCTGATGGCGCTGCAGGACGGAAGGCTGCGCTACGCGCTGGGCCTGCCCGGCGGCTTGCGCATCTTCGGCTCGGCGATGCAGGCGCTGATCAACCTGATCGATCACGGCATGTCGCTGCAGGAGGCGGTCGAGGCGCCGCGCGTGTGGAGCCAGGGCGGGCCGGTCGAGATCGAGAACGAGGTGCCGAAGACGGTGCGCGATGCGCTGACCAGGCGCGGCCACGACATGCTGCCATTGCCGCATATCGGCGGCGGCATGAACGCCATCCAGTTCGATGACGACGGCTCGATGCAGGGCGCCGCCTGCTGGCGCGCCGACGGCGTGCCGATCGGCCTGGGCGGCGGACCGGCGCGTGCGGGCACGCGATTCTGGCCCGACCGCACGCGCCCGAAGGCGCGGTGAGAAGGAGGACTCCCTTCCCCCGGAGGGGGAAGGTGCCCGAAGGGCGGAAGGGGGATGTCGAAGACGAACACCGATTCCGTTGAGACATCCCCCTTCCGTCGCTCCGCGCCACCTTCCCCCTCCGGGGGAAGGGAAGAGTCGCTAACGTGCCCGCAGCTTTGCCGACAGCGCGACGGTGAGCGCCAGGCCGACCAGCGCCATGATCATCACCGCCTCGCGCGGGCTCGAGGCATCGGCGAGCACGCCGGCGAGCAGCACGCCCAGCGGGCCGGTGCCGATGCAGACCGTGACGATGCCCATCAGGCGCGAGCGCATCTCGGGCGGCGCCTCGGTCAGCATCAGCGTCGATTGCATGTTGCCGAAGCCCGCCGTGCCGATGCCGCCCAGCACCAGCACAGCGACCGCCAGCCAGTAGGACGGCGAGATCGCCATCACGACCAATGCGACAAAGAACAGGGAAGACCCGCCGACGAACGCCAGGCGGCGGTTGACGCGCACCATGCCCGACGCCAGCACCAGGCCGCCGGCCAGCGCGCCCACGGGCTCGGCGGCGGCGAGGATGCCGACCAGGGTCGGCGAGACCTTGAACTCACCGCTGCCGATCGGCGCGATCAGGCCCGAGTAGCAGAAGGCGAAGGCGTTGACGACGATGGTGATGGCGTAGACCAGCAGGATCAGCGCGTTGGTGCGCGCGAAGCGCAGGCCGGCGGCGATGTCGGTGGCGATGCGGCCCAGCGCCAGCCGCCGCGTCTCCTGCGCGTAGACGAAGCCCAGCATGGCGACGCCGCAGACGAGCTGCACCGCCGCCGACAGGCCGTAGGCGCCGGCCATGCCCAGCAGCTCGAAGGCGATGCCACCCAGCAGCGGGCCGACCATGCGGGTCGCGGCGCCTGTGGTGGAGTCGAGCGCGATCGCCTGCACGATGCGCTGCGGGCCGGCCGCCTCGCCCACCATGCGCCGCCGCGTCGACATCTCGGTCGACCACATCGTGCCGGAGACCAGGCCGCCCAGCACGACGTGCCACAGCGCGAGATGGCCGAACGCCGCGAGCGTCGCGAGGATCGCCGAGATCGACGCCGGCACCAGCAGGGCGGCGAGGAAGACGTGCTTGCGGTTGACCGATTCGGCCACCGCGCCGGCGAAGGCGCCGAACAGCAATTGCGGCAGCTGGCGCGCGGCGGCCACCGCGGCGGCGGCGAGGCCCGAGCCGGTGATCTCGTAGGCGAACAGGCCGGCCGCGAGCAGCTCGAGCCAGCGCATCGCGTTGGCGAAGCCGCCGGCCAGCCACAGCCGCACGAAATCCCTGGACGCCAGCAGATCGCGCGCCCGCCAGCGTTCCTCCTCGTCCTTCATTGCCGCGCACGCTAGCACGTCGCTGGGCGGAACGAGGGCATAACGCCCATGACCGGATTGCGCGACTCGGGCTAGGCTTGCTCGAACGAACCCTCTGTCATCCCGAGCGCAGCGAGGGATCTAGGTTGTTGCTAGATTCCTCGCTGCGCTCGGAATGACAGTGGTGGCGGGAGGAACCAGCATGAACAGACTCGACGGCAAGATCGCGTTCCTGTCGGGCGCGGCGCGCGGCATCGGGGCCGAGACCGCGAAGCTGATGGCCAAAGCCGGCGCGAAGGTGGCGATCGGCGACATCCTCGACGAGAAGGGCCGCGAGACCGCGCGCGAGATCGAGAAGGCGGGCGGCGAGGCGCTCTACGTGCATCTCGACGTCACCAGCGAGGCCGAGTGGCAGGCGGCGATCGACGCAACCGTCAAGCGCTTCGGCGGGCTCGACATCCTGGTCAACAACGCCGGCATGTTCCTCGGCAAAGGCAGCGAGGAGGCGACGCTCACCGAGTGGCAGCGCCTGTGCGGCATCAATCTCACCGGCGTCTTCCTCGGCACCAGGACGGCGATCCCCGCTTTGCGCGAGCGCGCCAAGTCGAGCCCGCAGGGCAGCGCGATCGTCAACCTCGCCTCGATCGCCGGACTCGTGGGCTCGCAGCTCGATCCGCTCTACTCGATGACCAAGGGCGGCGTGACCTTGTTCACCAAGTCGACGGCGCTGGAGTTCGCGCGCAAGGGCTATCGCATCCGCGTCAACTCGATCCATCCCGGCGTCATCGACACCGACATGGGCGCGCAGACCTTCGTGGCGCGCGCGCGCCACGCCGGCACCAACGACGTCGAGCAGGCGCGCAAGGTGTCGGAGAACTATCACCCGATGGGACGGCTGGGCACGACGATGGATATCGCCAACGGCATCGTCTTCCTGGCGAGCGACGATGCCGGATTCATGACCGGCTCCGGCCTGGTCATGGATGGCGGGATCACGGCGCAGTAATTTCCTTCTCCCCGCGAAGGCGGGGAGAAGGTGCCGAGCGCCAGCGAGGCGGATGAGGGGCTTCGCGGCGCCGCAGCGAGCACCACGTTTGACCGCAAGGTCGTGAAGCCCCTTGTGTATCGGGAAAGGACTAGAGTTCGCGAGCGGACGGCCGTTAGCAGCGGCCGTCCGCCGCGAAGCAGAGACCGTATTGCCCCTAGGCCCGAAGACCGTGGATGAGCATGGTCCGCTTCGTGTCTTCCTCGACCCGAACAGTTGAACGGGCTGCGAGCCCGAACGAGCAAGGAAGGGATGACGAAGATGGCACGGAACGAGGGTCTTGTCGGCCTCGATGTCTCGAAGGAATGGCTCGATTGTCACGTGCTGCCGAGCGGCGAGACGTGGCGCATGCGCAACGACGCGGCGGGCCACGCCGCGCTGATCGAACGGCTGGGCGCGCTGGGCGTGCGGTGCGCGGTGCTGGAAGCCTCGGGCGGCTACGAGAAGACGGCGGTATCGGCGCTGTGGGCGGCCGGGCTGCGGGTGCGGGTGGTCGATCCCAAGCGGGTGCGCCACTTCGCCAAGGCGCTGGCTCGGGCCAAGAACGACCGCATCGATGCGCAGGTAATCGCCCGCTTCGGCCTGGCCACGGCGGACGATCGCGACACGACGATCCTGCCCGATGCCCGGCGCGCGGCGCTGGGCGAGCTGCTCGCCGCGCGCCACGATCTGCTCGATCACCGCACGGCGCTGCGGCAGCAGCAGCGCAGCATCGCCGCCGATGTCGCCCAGATCATGGCCCAACCGCTGGCGGCGCTCGAGCAGGCGCTCGCCACGCTGGACGGCAAGATCGCCGAGGCCATCGCCGCGCACACGCCGTTCGCCGCCTTGGCGCGCCGCCTCGGCAGCGTGCCCGGGCTGGGGCCGGTGGCGATCGCCGCCCTGATCGCCTGGCTGCCCGAGCTCGGCAAGCTCTCGCGCCGCAAGCTGGCGCGTCTCGTCGGCGTCGCGCCCTTCGACGACGACAGCGGCCCGCGCCGCGGCGTGCGCGTCATCCAGGGCGGGCGCACCAAGCTGCGCAACGTGCTCTACATGTCGGCCATGGTCGCCGCCACCACCGCCTGCAACCCGAC
This sequence comes from Alphaproteobacteria bacterium, assembly GCA_019635875.1. Lineage (NCBI taxonomy): Bacteria > Pseudomonadati > Pseudomonadota > Alphaproteobacteria > Alphaproteobacteria bacterium. The sequence goes on along the minus strand of JAHBYP010000007.1, from coordinate 93,373 downwards.
CCTCAACGCCCACTACACGGCGCTGCGGGCCAAGGGCAAGGCCGCCAAGCTCGCCATCATTGCCTGTCTGCGCCGCCTGCTCGGCATGCTCAACGCCATGGTCGCGCGCGACCAGGACTGGCAACCCGCGGCGCTCGCCGCCTGAGCCTGCCGAGCTGTCGGCGCAATGCGCCGACGGCTTGCCGAGCCCAACGAACCGGGGCAGCGGCCGGGTCAAGGCCGTAGCCGCGCCAGCGGGCGCGCGAACGCGCGCGCCTTGACGCGGTCGCTGCTCCGGTTCACTCAACCTCTCCACAATACAGTTGCTCATCCGCCCTTCGGGCACCTTCTCCCCGCCTTCGCGGGGAGAAGGAAGCAAGAGGAGACCACATGAGCCACGACAGGGTCGCGATCGTCACCGGTGCCTTCGGCGGCATGGGCGTGGCGTTCACGCGCAAGCTGCTCGAGGAGGGCTGGCGCGTCGCGCGCTTCGACCTGCAGCCGGCGATCGATGCCGCGCCGCCGGCCGATGACGACAAGCGGGTAATGGCGCTGGCCTGCGATGTCGCGGACTGGAGCAGCGTCGAGCGTTCGGTTAGCGCGGTGCGCGAGCGCTTCGGCAGGATCGACGCGGTGGTCAACGGCGCCGGCATCGTCGCCAACATCGCCTCGATCCAGAAGATGGACCCGGCGAAATGGGCGTGGGAACTGGGCGTCAACCTCAGCGGCCCGTTCCACATGATCAAGGCCACCGCGCCTGATATGGCCGAGTCGGGCTGGGGCCGCTTCGTCAACATCTCCTCACAGGCCGCCCAGGTCGGCTTGCGCTACCAGTCGGCCTATTGCGCCAGCAAGGCGGGGCTGCTCGGGCTGATGCGCGTGGTGGTGGCCGAGTACGGCCACAAGGGCGTGACCTGCAACACGCTGTTGCCCGGGCTGATCGCCACGCCCAAGGTGCTGGGCATGCCGCCGGAGATCCTGCAGCGCGCCGTCGAGGGCATCCCCACCGGGAGGCCGGGCACGGTCGAGGAGATGGCCGAGATGGCCGCCTTCCTGATGACCGACAAAGCCGGCTTCATCAACGGCGCCAGCATCGACATCGACGGCGGCAAGCACGTGCAGATCAGCGACCTCACGCGGCGGCGGGAGGCACGATAGTCATTCCCTTCTCCCCGCGCAGGCGGGGAGAAGGTGCCGAGCGCCAGCGAGGCGGATGAGGGGCTTCGCGGTGGCGCAACGAGCAGCGCGACTCGTATCGGCATCCCGAAGCCCCTCATCCGCCCTTCGGGCACCTTCTCCCCGCCTGCGCGGGGAGAAGGGGAAGACAGGAGAGCATCATGAAATTCGGCCTGCTCTACGAGCATCAGCTCCCCCGCCCGTGGACCGATGGCGCGGAGCACCGGCTGTTCCACGAGGCGCTGGCGCAGGTCGAGCTCGCCGACCGGCTGGGCATCGACTACGTCTGGGAGGTCGAGCATCACTTCCTGGAGGAATACGCGCATTCCTCCGCGCCCGAGGTCTTCCTCGCGGCGTGCGCGGCGCGGACGAAGAGCATCCGCATCGGCCACGGCGTGGTGCTGGCGCCGCCGGGCTACAATCATCCCGCCCGCGTCGCCGAGCGCATCGGCACGCTCGACCTGATCGCCTCGGGCCGCGTCGACTGGGGCACCGGCGAGTCGGCCTCGCGCGTCGAGCTCGAGGGCTTCGGCATCTCGCCCGACGACAAGAAGGCGATGTGGCGCGAGGCGGTCGAGCAGACCGCCAACATGATGGTGATGGAGCCCTATCCCGGCTTCAACGGCCGCTACTTCTCGATGCCGCCGCGCAACATCGTGCCCAAGCCACATCAGACGCCGCATCCGCCGATCTGGGTGGCGTGCTCGCGCCGCGAGACCATCCACGCAGCCGCGAAAGCCGGCATCGGCGCGCTGACCTTCGCCTTCGTCGATCCGGCCGAGGCGGGCAAATGGGCGAAGGAGTATTACGAGATCATCAAGTCGGAAGACTGCGTGCCGATCGGCCACACCGTCAACGCCAACGTCGCCATGGTCACCGGCTTCTCCTGCCACGAGGACGCGGCGGAAGCCAAACGGCGCGGCGCCGAGGGCTTCCAGTTCTTCGGCTACTCGCTGGGCCACTACTACGTCTACGGCTCGCACCAGCCCGGCGTCACCAACGTGTGGGACCGCTTCGAGCGCGCCAGGTCAGGCCTGCCCGAAGTCGGCCATGGCAGCGGCGTCGGCACGCCGGCCGAGCTCACCGAGCACCTGCAGCGCTACCAGGACGCCGGCGTCGACCAGGTGATCTTCATCCAGCAGGGCGGCCGCAACAGGCACGAGCACATCTGCGACTCGCTGAACCTGTTCGCGCAGAAGGTGATGCCGGTGCTCAAGAAGGACCAGGCCGCCCGCGAAGCGAAGAAGCAGGCCGAGCTGGCGCCGTTCATCGAGGCGGCCTTGAAACGCAAGAAGACGATGGCGCCGATCGCCCGCGAGGCGATCCCCGTCGTCACCGCCTACGGCCGCAACGTGATCAACACCGGCCAGGCCGCCGAAGGCCCGACGCACCACCTCAACGCCGACATCACCGTGATGATGAACGACCCGGCGGAAGAGAAGAAGGCGCAGGCGGCGGAGTGAGTCTTGCCTTCTCCCCGCGAAGGCGGGGAGAAGGTGCCCGAAGGGCGGATGAGGGGCTTCAGCGATGGCTCAACGCGCGCCGCCGTCGACATCGTTCAGTGCCGCCCAAATCGCCTCTCGCGTGCTCGTTGGATCCTTGAGGAAATCGGCATTCCAGATGCGCACGACCCGATAGCCGATGCTCTCGAACCAGGCTGTACGTCGCGCCTCGTAGCCCATCTGCTCGACGTGCTGGCTGCCGTCGAGTTCGACGATCACACCGCATTCGATGCAGGCGAAGTCGGCAACGTAGTCGCCGATTGCGTGTTGCCGTCGGAACTTGAAGCCACCGAGGCGACGGCCACGAAGGATCGCCCACAGGCGATCTTCCGCTTCTGTCGCGTCGGCCCGGAGCGCGCGGGCGTTGGCGGTATGAACCTCGCGAAACGGACGTGGCATGCGTCGAAGATCGACGGCGATTGCGGCGTTGTCGAGACACCGCGAAGCCCCTCATCCGCCCTTCGGACACCTTCTCCCCGCCTTCGCGGGGAGAAGGAACTACACGATGAACGCGCGCACGGTCTCGACGAAGGCGTCGAGGCGGTCGTGGTGGACCCAGTGGCCGGCGTTGTCGAAGGACACGACCGTGGCGGTGGGGAATTTCGCGATGCGCCCGTCGTCCTGCGGGTTCGACGCCCAGCTTTCCTTGCCGTAGACCAGCAGGGTCGGACAGGCGATGCGCGTCCACAGGCGTTCGATGTCGTCCTGGGTCATGTCGTAGGGTGACCAGGCGCGCACGTAGTTGTCGAACTTCCAGCTGTAGGTGCCGTCCTCGTTCTGGTTGACGCCGTGCTCGGTGAGATGGCGCGCCTGCGTCGGCGAGAGGTGCTTGTTCTCCTCCTGCATGCGGCGGAAGGCTTCCTCGATGCTGGCGTAGCGCCGCGGCAGGCGGCCCGACAGCCCGCGCACCTCGTCGATCCAGCCGCGCATGCGCTCCTCGATGGTCTTCTTCTGCCGCTCGGCCAGCATCTTCGGCGAGGGACCCAGCCCCTCGATCGCCACCAGCTTGCGCACGCTCTCGGGATAGACGCCGGCGTAGCGCAGCGAGATGTTGCCGCCCAGCGAGTGCGCGACGATGGTCACCGGCGCCAGCTTCTGCTGATGGATCAGCTGGGCGATGTCGTAGACGAAGGCCGACATGGCGTAGTTGCCGTCGGGCGACCACTGGCTGTCGCCGTGCCCGCGCAGGTCGGGAGCGATGATGTGCCAGTCCTTGCGCAGGCGCTCGGCCACCCAGTCCCAGTTGCGGCAATGATCGCGCCCGCCATGCACGAGCAGCAGCGGCGGCGCGGCGGGGTTGCCCCAGTCGACGTAATGCAGGCGCAGGCGCTGAGAGAAATAGACGCGCGAGGTCGGGCCGATGGCGGTGTCGGGCTGGTTGGTCATGCGCTGTCATATCTTACCTTCCCCCGGAGGGGGAAGGTGGCGCGGAGCGACGGAAGGGGGATGTCGAAGACGGACTCCCGCGTTCGTCCCAGGCATCCCCCTTCCGCCCTTCGGGCACCTTCCCCCTCCGGGGGAAGGGAATTTCCCTCGCCCCCGTTTCGCTCTAACGTCCGGCCGGCGAAGGAAGCGAGCGGATCCATGGACCTCAGCAACGAATACCAGTGCCTGCATGAATTCGTGAAGGCGGCGCGCACAAGGCTCAATCCCAATATCTGGGACTACCTGATCGGCGCCACCGAGAGCGAGACGACGATGAAGCGCAACCGGCTGGCGCTCGACATGCTGGGCTTCAAGCCGCGCGTGCTGCGCGACGTGTCGCAGATCGAGGCCACGGGCAGCTTCCTCGACCGCACGCTGCGCCTGCCGGTGCTGCTGGCGCCGGTGGGCTCGCTGGAGTCGTTCGATCCCGGCGCCGGCGTCACCGTCGCCAGGGCGTGCGAGATGTTCGGCTGCGGCATGCTCTTGAGCTCGGTGACCACGGTCGAGATGGAGAAGGTCGCCAAGTCCTCGCCGGCGCTGAAGGTCTATCAGCTCTACGTGCGCGGCGACGATGGCTGGGTCGCCGAGCGCGTGCAGCGCGCCGTCGATTGCGGCTTCGACGCCTTCTGCATCACCGTCGACACCGCGGTCTACTCCAGGCGCGAGCGCGACATCGCCAAGCGCTTCATCAAGTCGTGGCGCACCAACGTCACCGGCGTGAACCATCAGGCCGCGTTCTCGTGGGACAATGTCAGGCGCGTGCGCGAGAAATATCCCGACGTGAAGCTGATGCTCAAGGGCATCAACACCGCCGAGGACGCGCTGATCGCCTGCGACATGGGCGTGCACACGGTCTACGTGTCGAACCATGGCGGCCGCCAGCTCGACCACGGCCGCGGCGCGCTCGACGCCATGCGCGAGGTCGTGGGCGCGATCGGCGGGCGCGCGAAGGTGGTGATGGACGGCGGCATCAGCCGCGGCACGGATCTGGTGAAGGCGATCGCGCTGGGCGCCGACGCCGTGGGCATCGGCCGACTCTATTGCTACGGCCTGGCGGTCGCCGGCGCCGAGGGCGTGGTGCGCGTGCTCGAGCTGCTCGAGGAAGAGGTCAAGGAGTGCTTGGGCCTGCTCGGCCTGGACTCGCTGTCGAAGGTCGACCCCTCCTATCTCTGCCCCGCCAGCCCGGTGGTCCTGCCGCACGTGCACAGCGCCTTTCCGCTGCTGAACCTGGCGGATGAGGGATACTGACTCCTCGTCGTCCTGAGCGAAGCGAAGGACCTGGCGGTGGTGCGATCGGACACCACGCCGGTGCCTGACCGCGATACCGCGAGGTCCTTCGCTGCCGCTCAGGACGACAGCGTGCTTGTCACGTCGGCTCCGGCCCGAGCTTCACCAGCAGCTTGCCGAAGTTCTCGCCGCGCAGCAGGCCGATGAACGCCCGTGGCGCGCGCTCGATGCCGTCGACCACGTCCTCGCGGTACTTCAGCCTGCCGGCCTTGATCCAGCCGGCCATGCGCTTGAGCGCCACCGGCCAGTGCGGCGCGAAATCGGTGACGATGAAGCCGCGCGCCGTCACGCGCTTGCCGACGAAGGTGCCGAGCAGGCGCGGTCCCATCGGCGCGGTCTCGTTGTACTGCGCGATCGAGCCGCACAGCGCGACGCGGGCGAAGAAGTTGAGGTTGCGCAGCACGGCGTCACCCACCGCGCCGCCGACATTCTCGAAATAGACGTCGATGCCGTCGGGACAGGCCGCGCGCAGCGCCGCGTCGAGATCGTTGGCCGCCTTGTAGTCGACGCAGGCGTCGAAGCCGAGTTCCTGCACGACGAAGTCGCACTTGGCCTTGCCGCCGGCGATGCCGACGACGCGGCAGCCCATGATCTTGCCGATCTGGCCCACCACCTGGCCGACCGCGCCCGACGCCGCGCTGACCACGATGGTCTCGCCGGGTTGCGGCCGGCCGCATTCGAGCAGGCCGAAATAGGCGGTCATGCCGGGCATGCCGAGGATGCCGTTGGCGGTCGAGATCGGCGCGATGCAAGGATCGATCCTGCGCAGCTCCGAAGCGCGCGCGAGGCCGTATTCCTGCCAGCCCAGCCGTCCCTCGACGATCTCGCCGGGCTTGAACTGCGGGTCGTTCGACGTCACCACCTCGCCGACGACGCCGCCGGTCATCACCGCGCCGATCGCCACCGGCGGCGAGTACGAGGCGACATCGCGCATGCGCCCGCGCATGTAGGGATCGAGCGACATGTAGATGACGCGCACCAGCACCTCGAGCGGCCCGGGCTCGGGCACGTCGAACTCCTCGACGCGGAAGTCGCTTTCGGCGGGCTCGCCGGCGGGACGGTTCAGCAGCACGACGCGGCGGGCTTTCATGGGTTCAGGTCTCCAGGGCAAGGGTCAAGACGCGAAGCCCAAGCGTAGCGTCTTGACCATAGCTTTCCCCACCCCCTTTAGGGGGTGGGGAAAGCTTGGGGGGATGGCAGGGGGATCGCCGGGGGATGGAAGGTCATCGAAGGGGGGATCGCCAAGGGGGATGGAAGGCCATGGAAGGGCATGGCAGGGGGATCGCCAGGGGGATCGCCAAGCGGGATCGGAGGGACGGCACCGGCGCTCACTCCTCGGCGCTTCCGACGCTGACGTCGCCCGCGGGCGCATGTCATGCGGCCATCCATCACGATTCCACCCGGCGTGACGCTCACGCGCGCGCGGCGTCGCTCAGGGGAACTGCATCTGCTTTCTGGGAACGGGACATGGGCGCTCACTTCAAAGCGCACGGCCTCCCTCGTGCGAAACGACGGGCTGCCTCCCTGCGCACGACATTGCAGCGCCGCATTCGCAGAGTCAATCTGCGCGCGACAAAAAGGAGTGGATCATGAGCGTCGCCACCGACACCAAGGGTGCGAACACCATCACCGGGCGCAGCGCCTTCCTCGCGCTGCTCAAGGACGAGGGCGTGACGACCCTGTTCGGCAATCCCGGCACCACCGAGCTGCCGATCATGCATGCACTTCGCGAGCATCCCGATCTCGGCTACGTGCTGGGCCTGCAGGAATCGGTGGTGATCGCCATGGCCGATGGCTTCACCCGCGCCTCGGGCCGGCTCGCCTCGTGCAACGTGCATGTCGCGCCCGGCCTGGGCAACGCCATCGGTGCGATCTACACGGCGATGATGTCGGGCACGCCGATGATCGTCACCGCCGGCCAGCAGGAGCAGGGCCATGGGCTGACCGAGCCGCTGCTCTACGCGCCGCTGGTGCCGATCGCGACGCCGGTCGTGAAATGGGCCACCGAGGTGACGCGCATCGAGGATTTGCCGCGCATCATGCGCCGCGCCGCCAAGATCGCCACCACGGCGCCGACCGGCCCGGTGTTCATCTCGCTGCCCGGCGACATCCTCAACGACGAGGCGCCGCTCGATCTGGGCGAGTCGACGCGCGTCGACACCGCGGTGCGTCCCTCGGATGCCGCGCTCGAAGCCTTCGCCCGCCGGCTGCTGGCGGCGCGATCGCCGGTGATCGTCGCCGGCACGGAGATCGTCACCTCGGATGCGCTCGCCGAGTCGGCGCGCTTCGCCGAGCTGCTGGGTGCGCCGGTGTGGCAGCAGACGGTCAACACCGGCGCGCATTTCCTCTCCGAGCACGCCTGCTTCATGGGCTCGCTCAACCGCAACCAGCGCGCGGTGCGCGACATCCTGGCACCGCACGATGTGCTGCTCTGCCTCGGCGCCGACGTGCTGCAGATGTCGGTCTACAGCGAGATCGAGCCGCTGCCGGCGGACACGCGCGTGCTGCAGATCGGCCTGCGCGACTGGGAGATGGGCAAGAACTTCCCGGCCGAGATCGCCCTGCGCGCCGACGTCAGGGAGACGCTCAAGGCGCTGATCCCGGTGCTCGAGCGCCTGGGCGGTTCGGCCTTGGCGTCGAAGGCGCGCACCGCGATCGCCGGCTTCTCGCCGAAGAACTGGAGCGCCAAACGCGAGGCCAGGCGCCAGCAGACGGCTTTGCGCGTCGATGCCAGCCCGCTGCATCCGGAGTGGGTGATGATGCGGCTGTCGGAGCGCCTGCCCAACGACGCGATCGTCGTCGACGAGGGCCTGACCAGCGCCAACAGCCTGGTGAGCTACTGGCCGTTCCGCGACCGCTATTCCTATTTCGGCAATGTCAGCGGCGGCATCGGCTGGGGCATCGCCGCGGCCGTGGGCGTGCAGCTGGCGCAGCCCAAAAGGCGCGTCGTGGCGGTGATCGGCGACGGCAGCTCGATGTACGCCGTGCAGGCGCTGTGGAGCGCGGCGCACTACAAGCTGCCGGTGATCTTCGTGATCGCCAACAACGGCGGCTACCAGATCCTCAAGGACCGGCTGAAGCTGTTCCACGGCAACGACCAGCCGATCGGCATGGATTTCCGCGACCCGCCGATCGATTTCTCCGGCCTCGCCCGCGCCTTCGGCGTCACCGCGCGCCGCGCCACCACCGCCCTGGAGCTCGACGCCGCGCTTGACGCGGCGCTGGCCAAGACGGACGGGCCGACGCTGATCGAGACGATGGTCGGCAAGGCGACGTAAGCTCCCTTCCCCCGGAGGGGGAAGGGCGATCGCATATGGCGTTTTCCTCCCTCTCCCCGCTTGCGGGGAGAGGGTCGGGGTGAGGGGTCGTTTCAGATTGGGCACAGCCGTGGTGCGCCACTTGCGGCAGCCCCTCACCCCAACCCTCTCCCCGCACGCGGGGAGAGGGAGCAGAAGGAAGGCACAAACCTCAAACTCAAATCACCCCGGCCTTCTCCAGCACCTGCTTCAGATCGCCGAACATGAACGGCTTGTTGAGCGTCGGCACCCCGGCGTACTGGTCCTCGAGCACCTTGCCGCCGTAGCCGGTGGCGAAGGCGAAGGGGATGTTGCGGGCGCGCAGGATGTCGGCGACCGGGAAGCTGCGCTTGCCGTCGAGGTTGACGTCGAGCAGCACGAAATCGACCGCCTCGCCGGCGGCCAGCTTCAGCGCCTCGTCGAGATGACCGCAGATCCCCGCCACCTCCAGGCCGAGCTCGTCGAGGATGTCCTCGACCAGCATGGCCACCAGCATCTCGTCCTCGACGATCAGCACGCGGCGCTTGCGGGAGCCGGTGGTCAAGCTGAGCCCTCCTCGCGCAGGGAATCGAGCGGCGCCTCGATCGTGCAGACGACGCCCTCCGTTCGGTACTCGATCTTCACCCGCCCGCGCAACTCCGCCGCCAGCCCGCGCTCGATCAGCCGCGTGCCGAAGCCGCGGCGCGCCGGCGGCCTGACCGGCGGGCCGCCGCTTTCCTGCCAGCGCAGGCCGAAGCCCTCGCCGGCGATCCGCCAGGCGAGCGCGACGCGGCCGCTGTCCGCCGACAGCGCGCCGTACTTGGCGGCATTGGTGCCCAGCTCGTTCAGCGCCAGGGACAGCGCGACGGCGCTCTTGGGCCGCAGGCGGAAATCGGGGCCCTCGAGAGCGAAGCGCGCCCGGTCGGCGACGCCGTATGGCCGCAGCGACACCTCGATCACCTCGCGCAGGCCTGCGCCCTCCCAGTTGCGCTCGGTGAGCAGGGTGTGGACGTTGCCCAGCGCCTGCAGCCTGGCCTCGAAGCCGCGCTGCACCGCCAGCGGCACGCCACGGCCGGTCAGCGTCTGGCGCGCCATCGACTGCACGGTGGCCAGCGTGTTCTTGACCCGGTGGTTGAGCTCGTTGATCAAGAGCTCGCGATCCTCCTCGACCGTCTTGCGGTCGGTGACGTCGCGGAACACCACGCCCATGCCCTCGCCCAGCGGGAACAGCCGGTAGGCCAGCCAGCGGCCATAGATCAGCACCGACTGCGTCTCGGAGATCACGGTGGCGCGCGAGGCCATGGTGCGGCGGAACAGCTTGCCCAGCTCGGTGTCGGTGGCCGAGGGGAAGACGTCCCACAGCACGCGGCCCAGCACCGCCTCGGCCGGCAGGCCGAAATGGCGCGAGGCGGCCTCGTTGTAGCGCACGATGCGAAAGGCGCTGTCGAGCGCGTAGAAGCCCTCGCCGATGCCGTCGATCAGGCGGCTCAGCTCGCTCTCGCTGTCGAGCCCGACGCCGCCGCCCTTCAGCAGGCGCGCAAGATGGCCGGCCGCCTCCGCCGCGTCGCGGTAGCGACCGGACGAGATCGCCTCAGCGATCAGCGCCTCGAGCTCGGACATCGCCAAAAGACCGCAGGTCCCCCGTCGCCCCAACAGGCATGAACGCGCCCGAGGCTCAGGGGTTCCATTCTCGATGAAGCGGTGGAAGCTGTGCGTCGCCTGCCTTCGGACGATCAGGATGACATCGCGCGCGCTATCATCCAGCTCGCGGGTTCTGATCTTGCTGCGCCGCTTGTCCTCTCGTCTGAGGAGCGTGAGGCGATCGCCCGCTCCAAGGCCGCCGCTGACCGGGGTGGCTTCGCAACCGACGACCAGGTGCGAGCCGTGTGGGCCAAGCATGGCCTGTGAGGCCTCGGAGTTCGGAGTTGGCCATCGCGCTCCAACTACCTTCCCCCGGAGGGGGAAGGTGGCGCGAAGCGCCGGATGGGGGATGTCGAAGACGGACGCCGAGCATGTTGAGGCATCCCCCTTCCGCCCTTCGGGCACCTTCCCCCTCCGGGGGAAGGGAAGACGCTAGCCGCCCAGCAGGGCGGGGGCGGCCTTGATCTGCTGGCGTTCGACCTTCTTGACGATCTCGGTCAGCTTGACGTGCGCCGGCGCCTTGACGCCGATGTAGTCGCCGCGTTCGGCGATGTAGCCGTTCATGAACTCGATCTCGGTGCGGCGGCCCTTGCGGATGTCCTGGGCCATCGACGGGCGCTGGATGTCGGCGCGCGGGTTGGGATTGACGTTCGAGCCCGGGCGCAGGATCGACTCGATCTCGTCGAGCGCCGCCTTGTCGTTCTCCGAGGCCCTGGCCAGGGTCTCGGGATCGAGCTTGCCGATCTTCTCGATGTGGTAGCCCAGCGCCTGGCCGACGCGCACCGCCTCGCCGCCGAGCTGGATTGAGAAGCGGCGGATGGTGTCGTTGCGATCGCAGTCGGAGCCGGTCAGGCCGGTCGCCGCCGAGACGCCGTTCTTCATGCCGTTCTGGCACAGCTTGGACCAGCGCTCGCCCCACAGGTTGGTCGTGGTCTTGGCGCTGTCGATCATGCCGACCATCTCGCGCAGCTCCTCGACGCGTTTGGTGATGCGGCCATGCACCTCGCCGACGCGGAACACCGTGTGCTTGTCGCCGCCCTTGGCCACGGTGCGGCGGATGGTGGCCGGCTCGTACATGTCGACCGAGATCAGCGAGGCGACCATGCCCACGGTCTTGCCCCAGCCGACCATGCCGGCGATGCGCTCCTCGTTGAGGCAGTTCTGCAGCGAGACCACATAGCCATCGGGCGAGAGATACTGGCGGATCATCGCCGTCGCCCATTCGGTGTCGTAGGACTTCACCGCGACGAAGGCGATGTCGATCGGCTTCTGGCGGGAAAGATCCTGCAGCTCGGTGATGTGCATGGTCCTGGCCTTGGTGACCGTGAACTTCTCCTCGGGCGTCACGCCGTCGAGCATCAGGCCGCGCTTGCGGATCGCCTCGATGTTCTCCGGCCACATGTCGATCAGGGTCACGTCGTGCCCGTTCTGCGCCAGATAGCCGCCGACATAGCCGCCCAGCGCGCCGACGCCGACCACCGCGATCCGCTTGCCCATCGAGTCCTCCCTTGCTTCGCCGGCAGAGTAGTATCGCCGGCCCGCCTCGCGGAAGGCATGTTCGGCGGGGCTGCCATGCCATGGGCCGGCGGCGGGGCCGTGGTACAAGTCGCCTGTCATCCCGAGCGCAGCGAGGGATCCAGGGTCGGCCTGGATCCCTCGCTGCGCTCGGGATGACAGATGGAGGGGTCCCCGATGGGCTACGAGACGATCGAGGTAAAGAAGCTGGCGGGCGCGCTGGGCGCCGAGGTGGGCGGCGTCAGGCTGAAGTCGGTGCAGGACAACCGCACCTGGGCCGAGATCAACCGCGCCTTCCTCGACCACAAGGTGCTGGTGTTCCGCGACCAGAATCTCAGCCCCGACGACATCATGGCCGTGGGCGGCCGCTTCGGCGAGCCGACCTACTACCCGTTCGTCACCGGCATGGATGGCTATCCCTACATCTTCGAGGTCATCAAGGAGCCCGCCGAGACGCGCAATTTCGGCGGCGGCTGGCACTCCGACACGACCTATCTTCAGAAGCCGCCGCTGGCGACGTTGCTCTACGCCGTGGAGACGCCGCAATCCGGCGGCGACACGGTGTTCGCCGATACCGCGGCGGCCTACGACACGCTGAGCGCGGGCATGAAGCGCCTGATCGATCCGCTCAAGGGCATCTACAGCGCCGGCCTGAAGCGCTCCGGCGGCCGCGCCAACATCTCCCGCCAGGTCGGCGGCATGAAGATCCGGAATGCCGAGCAGGCCGACAGCTACGAGGCGATCCATCCCATCGCGCGCACCCATCCCGGCACCGGCCGCAAGGCATTGTACGTCAGCAAGGGCCACACGATCTGCATCGAGGGCATGAGCGAGGACGAAAGCCGGCCGCTGATCGACTACCTCGCCGAGCACTCGACGCGGCTGGAGTTCACCTGCCGCGTGCGCTGGGAGCCGGGAACGCTCACGGTCTGGGACAACCGCTGCACCCAGCACAACGCGATCAACGACTATCACGGGCAACGGCGGCGCATGCAGCGGCTGACGGTGGGCGCCGAAGTGCCGGCCTGATCCCTTCTCCCCGCGAAGGCGGGGAGAAGGTGCCGAGCGTCAGCGAGGCGGATGAGGGGCTTCGCGACCGAGCAACAAGCCCCTCATCCGCCCTTCGGGCACCTTCTCCCCGCCTTCGCGGGGAGAAGGAAAAAAGGGGGACACATGAACTGGACCGACCGGCGCCGGCGATTCCGCGCCATCCTCGCGGGCGAGCGCTGCGTGCATCCGGGCTCGGTGGTCGACGCGATCTCCGCGCGCATCGCCGAGGATCTCGGCTTCGAGGTCGGCATGTTCGCCGGCTCGACCGCCTCGCTCACCGTGCTGGGCGCGCCCGACCTGATCGTGCTGACCTTGACCGAGTTCGCCGCCCAGGCCTACCGCATCAACCGCGCCGGCAACCTGCCGCTGCTGGTCGACGCCGATCACGGCTATGGCAACGCGCTCAACGTCCAACGCACGGTGCAGGAGCTCGAGACCGCGGGCGTCGCCGCGCTCAGCATCGAGGACACGCTCTTGCCGCGTGCCTATGGCGAGACGCAGCCGACCTTGATCTCGATCGAGGAAGGAATCGGCAAGATGAAGGGCGCGCTCGCCGGCCGGCAGGATCCCGACCTGGTGATCTGCGGCCGCACCAGCGCCGTGCAGATCACCTCGGTCGAGGATTGCATCGCGCGCTGCAGGGCGTACGAGGCGGCGGGCGTCGATGCGCTGTTCCTCGTCGGCCTGCGCACCCGCGCGCAGCTCGAGGCGATCGCCGCCGCCACCACCCTGCCGCTGGTGATGGGCGGCGGCGGGCCCGAGCTGAGCGACCGCGACTATCTCGCCAGCAAGCGCGTGCGCGTGGCGCTGCAGGGCCACCAGCCGATCATGGCGGCGATCCAGGCGACCTACGCGACGCTCAAGGCGCTGCGCGACGGCACGCCGCCCGGCAAGCTCACCGGCCTCGCCCCGCCCGACCTGATGAAGCGCGTCACCCGCGACGCCGACTACGAGCGCTGGACGAAGGAGTTCTTGGGCTGAGCCCTTCCCCTGGAGGGGGAAGGTGCCCGAAGGGCGGAAGGGGGATGTCGAAGCCGAACCCAGGAGTCCGTCTTCGACATCCCCCTTCCGTCGCTACGCGCCACCTTCCCCCTCCAGGGGAAGGAAATACCGGTCCAGCACGTTGCGCGTGATCTGCTCGACGAAGGGATTGCCTGACGCCAGGCCGTAGGCCCACTCGGTGGTGCCGCCGTTGAACACCTCGCCCTTGCCGCGGCTGAACGACGCCATCACCGCATGCCCGCGCATCATGCGCGCGCGGTTGGCGGGCGAGTCGAAGCCGGCATAGGCGCGCGTCAAGGTCGGCCACGCCTCGGGCGGTACCAGGCGCTTGTAGGGCGCGTGCTCGGGCTCGGCCAGGGTCGCGGGCGCGGTGCAGATGATCTCCAGATCGGCGGGCACGCCCAGCCGGGCGACGGCGCGCGGCAGGCCGTCGTCGCCGATGGTGAAGGCGCAGCCGTCGTTCTCGTAGGCGACCAGCCGGCAATCGTCGCCGAACACGTCGCCCCAGTAGAGATCGGCGTCCTTCAGCGCCCAGTGATCCTCGCGCCATACCGTGTAGCCGGCGACGCCGCGGCCGACGCAATTGGCGAAGCGGTGATAGCCGCCGAACAGGAACGACAGCCCGGTGAGCGACGCCTCCGGCCGGCCGACCCACGGGCTCGACCACAGCCCCGAGGTGAGATGCCGGCGCGCCGGGTCGGCGGCCAGCTCATCATCGTCCTCGGCGCGGCCCTTGTGGGCGACGAAGCGGCGCCCGCCGTCCTCCCAGCGGCACTGCCAGTAGCAGGTATTGCCGGAGAAGATCGCAAGCCGGCCGCCGTCATCGACGAAGCGCTCGACCTCGGCGCGCTGGTTGAAGCTCCAGTACTCGGAATGGCCGACGACGATGACGGCGCGATAGCCCTCCAGCGCGCGCGGCTCGGCGTCGAGATCGGAATCGGTGAGATAATCGAGCGCATAGCCGGCGCCCTCGGCCCAGGCGGTGAAGGCGTGCTCCCATTTGTCGAGATAGCCGGCCGGGCAGTCCCAGCCATTGCCGCCGGCCTTGATCTCGTCGCTGACCTCGCCGCCGAAGGGCCGCTCACCGAAATCGCGGCGGCGCTTGGTGGCGATGCGATGGGTCGGCGAGCGCGGCCGCAGCAGCCCGGCGGAGAATGGCCGCTCGGCCGACAGCACGCCGGCCACGACGCGCTCGGCCTCGGCCGGCTCGCGCGCCGGATGCGGGCCGCCGACCCAGGTATAGGTGTTGGCACCGCCCCACCAGTTGTAGGCCTGGTAGGTGTTGGTCGCGAGCACGATGGCCGCCGGCGCCGTCGGCTTCGCCGCCTTTACCACCAGCATGTGGCGCGCCGTGGCGCCGTCGTCGGCGCGCAGAACGATGTCGTAGTAGCCGCTTTGCCAGTCGGCCGGCACGGTGAGCCGCATCGTCTCGGGCCAACCGCATCCCGCGACGTGCACCTTGTCAGGCACGGCATGCGGCGCGATGGCGATGCCCTCGATGCGCCGCACCTGGCGCCGCCCGCCTGCCTCGCGCGTGATCTCGATCGAGCAGCGTCCGCCCGTGCCGGCGATATGCAGGCCGACGCTTTCGCCAGGCCGGGCGCTCAAGCGGTCGGCGTAGCACCAAAGCCAGGATGTCATGCGGCTACCGGTACGATGCCCAGAAGAAGAAGGCGGTGCCGATCACGCCCAGCACCGTGCGCACCGCATGCAGCGTGCCCCAGCGGCGGATCATGTCGGTCGTGGCGGGGCTGGCGTCGGCCTCGGTCATCGCCATCAGCTTCTTGTTGAGCGGCGCCATGACGAGCAGGGTGTAGGGCCAGTTGGCCAGCATCACCAGCGCGCCGGCCAGCCAGCGCCAGGCGCGCGCGTCCTGCAGGCCGCCCATGTCCCACCACGCCACCACGCCCAGCGCGAAGGCGATCGCGGCCAGCGGCCCCTGCATGGCGTAGCCGCGGCGATAGGCCGGCTGCCACTGCATCAGCGCGGCGCGGTCGTCGAGGTTCAGCCGCGCCGGCTGCTCGCCGACGCTGACGTAGAACGCCGCGCCGGTGAACATGGCGGCGGAGATCAGGGCGAGGGACGTCGGCAGCAGCATGGATTCCCCTAGCGCGCATCCTGGGTGAATTGAATCACTCTGTCGTTCCGAGCGCGGCGAGGAATCCAGGCGTCCTCCCTGGATTCCTCGCTGCGCTCGGAATGACAGTTGAATCGCATGAACGAACTCCGCTCTAGCGAACCAGCCGGCCCGGCAGGGCGCCGGTGTGCTCGTCGTCGCGCAGCGTCTCGCTGCCGGCGACGAAGACGTGGCGATAGCCTTCGGCGCGCTGCACCAGGCGCTTGCCGCCGGCCGGCAGGTCGTAGGCAACCTTCGGCTTCAGCACGCGCAGGCGATCGAACTCGATGACGTTGATGTCAGCCTTCAGGCCCGGCGCCAGCAGGCCGCGGTCGGACAGGCCATAGGCCATCGCCGTGTCGCGCGTCTGGCGCTTCACCAGGAACTCCAGCGGCAGCCTCTGCCCGCGACTGCGGTCGCGGCCCCAATGGCTCAGCAGGGTCGTGGGCGAACTGGCATCGCAGATCGTGCCGACATGCGCGCCGCCATCGGCGACGCCGATCACGGTGGCCGCGTCGGTCAGCATCTCGCGCACCACCTCGAGATCGCCGCCGCTGTAGTTCTCGAAGGGATGCATCAGCAGGCCGCTGCCGTCGTCGGCCAGCAGCAGCTCGAGCGCCAGCTCGCGCGCGTCGCGGCCGGCGCGTTGGGCCTGCGCCGCGACGCTCATGCTGGCGTCCGGCTCGTAGTCGGGCCGCTCGCCCAGCGGATAGACGCGGTCCAGCGTGATGCCCAGCCGCGCCACCTTGCCCTCGGGCGGCGGCGCGATCAGCGCGCGGCGCAGTTCGGCGTCGGCCTTCAGACGCGCCACGCGCTCGGCATGCGGCAGCTTCGCCAGCGATCTCCAGGCGTCGCTGATCAGGAACGGATGCACCGAGGTGTCGAGCCCCATCAGCACGCCGATGGCGCGCGAGCCGACCTGGGCGTTGGCCTCCAGGCCATCGGCGCGCGCGGCGTGGATCTGCGCCAGGGTCTCGCGCCACAGATTGGGCTCGGCCTGCACCTGCACCAGCAGGCACGACAGCGGCCGGCCGGAGATCGCCGCCGCGGCGCGCAGCGCCTCGAACTCGCCCGGCCCGAAATCGGAGTTCACCTCCAGCACGCCGCGCCCGGCGCGCTTCATGGCACGCGCCAAGGCGAAGAGCTCGGGCTCGCGCGCCGAGAGGCTGGGCGTGAGCCTTCCGTCGCGTGCCTTGTGCTTGGTGGTGCGCGAGGTGGTGAAGCCCAGCGCGCCGGCCTTCAGCGATTCCTCCAGCAGGACGCCCATGCGTTCCATCTCGGTTTCGCTCGGCGCCTCGGCATGCTCCGCACCGCGCTCGCCCATGACGTAGAAGCGCAGCGCCGCGTGCGGCACCTGGGCACCGATGTCGATAACGCGCGGCATGGCGGCCAGCGCGTCGAGATATTGCGGGAAGGATTCCCAGTCGAACGACACGCCCTCGGCCAGCACGGTGCCGGGGATATCCTCGACGCCTTCCATCAGGTTGATCAGGTAATCGGTGCTGCCCGGCCGCACCGGCGCGAAGCCGACGCCGCAATTGCCGAACACCGCCGTGGTCACGCCGTGCCACGAGGATGGCGTGAGATACGGATCCCAGGTCGCCTGGCCGTCGTAGTGGGTGTGGATGTCGACGAAGCCCGGCGTCACCAGCAGGCCGTCGGCGTCGACCACGTGCCTCGCCGCGCCGACATCCCGGCCGACGGCGGCAATCACGCCACCCGCGACCGCGACATCGGCCGTGCGCGAGGGCGCACCGCTGCCGTCGATCACCGTGCCACCGCGGATCACCAGATCATGCATCGCCCGCTCCTGCCGACCATGACGGCATCATAGCCGGTGAACACCGGAATTGCCGCTGCTGTTAGGACATGACTGGTTCATGTCAGGAGCCCGCGATGAAGTCCGCGCCCAGGCGCATCAGGCGCGCCTGTCGCGGACCCTGCGCGATGGTCTGGGAAAAGGCGATATCGGCCAGCGCCAGGTCGACCTCGCGCAGCGCGGCGGCGTCGAGCCCGCCGCGCAAGCTGCGCAAGCGCTGCAGCAAGCGCGCCGCCTCGAGCCGGATGGCGATGGTGAGCGCGCCGGCCGGGAACTGGGCGGGCGGCGCGTCGAGCGAGAGCGCCGCGGCGCGCGCGCCCTGCTCCATCAGCGCCAGCGTCGCGGCGATCTCGCCCGCCGCGGCCTCGTCGCTGCTCGCCGTGGCCAGCGCACGGGCGACGAAGCCGCAGATGCCGACGCTGCCCGAGGCGCCGACCGCGTCCTCGACGTCGCGGAACGGCCGCGCCATCGCTTCGTAGGCCGCGTGCGCCGGCCCCAGCATCGCCTCGGCGGAAACGCGACAGCCGTCGAAGCGCAGGCGGCAATGCGGCGAGGGCCGGAGCGCGCCAAACGGCTCCATCGGCAGGATCGCAAGTCCCGACGTGGCTCTCGGCACAAGGAAGGCGCTGTAGCGCTTGCGCCCCGCCTCGACCGCGGTGATCGCCAGCACGATGAAGGCATCGGCCAGCGGTCCGTTGGTGACATAGGCCTTCTCGCCGTCGATCACGAAGCCGTCGCCGTCGCGCGTCGCGCTCGTCCTGAGATGCTTGGGATGCGCGCCGGCGCCGGGCTCGGAGATCGCCACCGCCAGGGTCAGCGCGCCGGATGCGAGGCCGGGCAGCAGCGCCGCCTTCTGCTCCTCGCTGCCGAAGCCGGCGATGAAGTAACGGCCGACCAGCTGGTGGCCGGTCCACGACATGGCGAAGCCGACGCAGCCGCCATGGGCCGCCAGGTCGTGCTCGGCGCGCGCGATGTCGGCATAGCCGCCGCCATCGCCGCCGAAGCGCGCCGGCAGGCCTGTGCGGAACAGCCCCGCATCAGCGAGCGCGCGCCAGGCGTCGCGCGGAAAGTCCTCCGACGCCGCGAAACCACGCCCGGCGACGTGGCACCGGGCGAAGTCGGTCATGGACAGGGTCATGTTGCCACCTTCATTTACCTTCCCCCGGAGGGGGAAGGTGGCGCGCAGCGCCGGATGGGGGGTGCCTCAACGAAACCGGTGTCCGTCTTCGACATCCCCCTTCCGCCCTTCGGGCACCTTCCCCCTCCGGGGGAAGGTAACGCCCGTCGCTACTTCACCGCCTCCAGGGTGCGGCGCGCGATCACCATGCGGTGGACCTCGCTGGGGCCCTCGTAGACCCGCATCGTCCGCACCTTCTGCATCATCAGCTGCAGCGGCAGCTCCTTGGTGACGCCCATGGCGCCGTAGGTCTGCATGGCGTGGTCGATCACCGAGGTCGCCATCTCGGTGGCGAAGACCTTGATCATCGAGGCCTCGGTGCGCACGTCGCGGCCGTCGTCGAGCTTGGCGGCGGCGTCCATCACCATCAGGCGGCAGGCGTGGATCTGGGTCGCGGCCTCGGCGATCCACCACTGGATGGCCTGGCGGTCGGCGAGCTTCTGGCCGAAGGTGACGCGCTGCTTGGCGTGGCTGCACATCATCTCCAGCGCGCGCCGCGCCATGCCGGTGCACCAGGCGCCCATCTGCAGGCGGCGGATGGTGAGCCGCAGCTGCATCGGCGCGAAGCCCTGGCCGATACGGCCCAGCACCTGCTCGTTGGCCACGCGGCAGTTCTCGAACACCACCTCGTAGGTGCGCTGGCCGCCCAGCATCGGGATCTCGCGCGCGACGATGAAGCCCGGCGTGCCCTTCTCGACGATGAAGGCGGTGACGCCGGCGTGGCGGCCTTCGCTGCCGGTGCGCGCCATGACGATGGTGAAATCGGCGTAGGGAACGCGGCTGATCCAGATCTTGCGCCCGTTGATCACCCAGGAATCGCCGTCCTGCGTCGCGCGCGTGGTCATGCCGGCGGGGTCGCCGCCGGCGCCCGGCTCGGAGATGGCGATCGCCGAGTGCGCCTCGCCCGCGGCGTAGGGATTCATGTAGCGGATCTTCTGCTCCGGACTGGCCACCGCCATCAGCATGTGCAGGTTGGGCGAATCCGGCGGGAAGGTGAACGGCACGCAGGTGCGGCCGAGCTCCTCGTTGATCGGCATCAGGGCGACAGCCGGCAGGTTGGCGCCGCCGATCTCCTCCGGCGCGTCGAGCGCCCACAGGCCGAGCTCGCGGCACTTCTTCAGCAGCGGCGCCTCCTCCTCCTCGGTCAGCGAGATCTTCTGGCCGGCGATCTCGCGCGCGAGCACGTTCTTCTCCAGCGGCATCAGCTCGTTGTCGACGAACTTCGCCACCACGTCGCGCAGCATCCTGTGTTCTTCGAGCATCTCGGCCATCGTTCCCTCCGATTCGAACTCAACGTAGCAGCCAGGCACCGCGCCGTGAAATCGCCGCCGCCAGCATCAGGACGGGCAGCGAGGCGGCGAACAGGAAGGTGACGCGGAAGCCCTCGAGGAAGTCGCGCGCGCCGTCCGAGGCGAGCACGAAGACCAGCGACAGGCCGGCGGCGCCCACGACGATGCCCAGGGTTCGGGTCAGGGTGGCGAGGCTGCCGGCGACGCCGCGATTCTCGCGCGGCAGGGTCGCGGTGACGATGTCGAGATAGGCGACCTGCAGCAGGCCGGTACCGAAGCCCTGCAGCAGCAGCGAGGTGACCATCGACCATACCGGCGGCGAGGCGCCCCAATGCGCCGTCCACAGCAGGCCGGCCGCGGTCAGCGCGCAGGCCAGCAGCGCCGTGGGATAGCGGCCCAGCGTCGCCGCGGTGCGCGCGCCCAGCGAGGAGCCGATGACGCCGCCGGTCGGTCCCATCGCCAGCACGAAGCCGCCGAGCAGCGGGCCGAGCGCGGTCTGGCGCGCGAGGAAGTAGGGCACCAGCAGCAGTGCTGCGAAGCCGGCGAGGTTGACCAGCGCGTTCAGCAGGTTGAGCAGCGAGAAATCGAACGAGCGGAAGACGCCCAGCGGCAGCATCGGCGCGCGGAACGTGCGCTCGCGTCGGATGAAGGCGGCGAGACCGGCCAGCGCGACCGCCGCGAGGATCGCTGCCAGCAGCGCCTCGCCGCGCCCCGCCCGGTTCAGCGCCAGCAGCAGCGCGACCAGGGTCGCCGCCAGCAGCACGGCGCCCAGCGCGTCGAACGGTTCGCGCATCGCGGCGCGCGGCGGCGCCGGCAGGTCGCGCAGCAGCACGAGCGGGATCAGGGCGATCGGCACGCGGAACCAGAAGACGCCGGGCCAGCCGAATTCCTGCACCAGCAGGCCGCCGAGCGAAGGGCCCAGCGCTCCGCCCAGCGCCATCATCGTGGCGTAGGCGCCCAGCGCGCGCATGCGGTGCTCCTCGGCGAACAGCGAGGTGATCAGCGCCGGCCCGCAGCTCAAGGTCAGCGCCGCGCCGACGCCCTGCAGCGCGCGCGCCGCCAGCAGCCATTCATAGACCGGCGCCAGGGCGCAAAGCGTGAAGGCGACGGCGACGCAGGCCAGGCCGAGGCGGAAGACCAGCGCGTGGCCGGCGAGATCGCCCATGCGGCCGAAGGCCAGCATCAGCGCCGAATGCGCGAGCATGTAGAAGATCACCACCCACTGGATGGCGTCGATCGGCAGGCCGAACGATGAGGTAATCGAAGGAAAGGCGATGTTGACCGAGGCGTCGAACGGCACCGTCGCCGAGCCGAGCCCGAGCAGCGCCGCCTGAACCACCGCATGACGCCGCTGGCGATCTTGCATGCGGCGATACTAGCAGCGCTGTCATCCCGAGCGCAGCGAGGGATCCAGGGTTGTCTTGGATCCCTCGCTGCGCTCGGGATGACAGCGAGGCTAGTCGCGGCGCCACCAGTATTCGAGGCCGTAGCCGAGGCCCGGCGCGCGATCGGGCCATGCGAACTTGTCCCAGATGGCGAGCTTGCGCGCCGCCTCCTGGTGGCCGGGCACGCCCAGGACATGCGCGCGCAGCGCCCGATCGAGCAGGCGGCCCCAGATCGCGATGCTCTCGTAGTCCTGCGCGCCGGCCAGGCGGTCGACCAGCGCGTCGACCAGCGGATCGTTCAGCCCCAGGAGGTTGTCGCCGCTGCCGTTGGGCCCGCCGGTGGAATGCCAGGCGACCTGCTGCTCGCTGCCCGGCCATTGCGAGGGGATGGTGAAGCGCTGGGTCATGTCGAAGCGGCGCTGGCGCAGGCGTTCGTTGTAGACGCTGGAATCGACCACCTCGAGCCGGCCTTCGATGCCCAGGCGGCGCAGCGCCCGGAACCAGTGGCCGAGCTGCAACGCCTGGCTCTGGGTCTGGGCCATGACGGCGAAGTCGAAAGCCCTGCCGCTCGCCTGGTGCCGCAGCCGGCCATCGACCAGCCGCCAGCCGGCCGCCTGCAGCAGCGCGAAGGCGCGCTCGAGATGGCGCCGGTCATGGCCGCTGCCGTCGGACACCGGCGGCATCGCCGCCTCGCCCCTCGGCATCAGCGCGGCGATCTGCGGCGGCAGGCTGGCCAGCGCCGCGCGCTCGGGCTCGGAGGGCAGGCCGCCGGCGGCCAGCTTCGTGTTCTGGAAGTAGCTGTAGCTGCGCTCGTAGCCGCCGTGGAACAGCACGCGGTTGGCCCATTCGAAGTCGTACATCAGGCTGAGCGCCTCGCGCACGCGGCGGTCGGCGAAGAGCGGCGAGCGCAGGTTGAACATGAAGCCGCTCATGCCGGTGCCGAACCAGTTGCGCTGCGCCAGGCGCCTGATCCGGCCGTCGCGCACCGGCTCGACATCGTAGGCGGTGGCCCAGTGGCGCGGATTGGCGTCGGCGTAGATGTCGACGTCGCCGGCCAGGAAGGCCTCGAACTGCGCCGTGCGGTCGCGTATCCAGACGATCTCGTGGCGATCGAAATTGTAGGCGCCGCGCATCGCCGGCAAATCGTCGCTCCACGTCATGCGCACGCGCTCGAGCACGATGCGCCGGCCGGCCTCGACCGTGGCGACGCGATAGGGGCCGCTGCCTAGCGGCGGCTCCAGGGTGGTGCTGCCGAAGGCGCGGCCCTGCCACCAGTGGCGCGGCAGCACCGGCAGCGAGGCGTACTCCAGCGCCAGCTGGCGCGGCCGAAACGACGGCAGATGCACGCGCAGGCGATGGCTGCCGAGCGCCTCCAGCCGCACGCGCGCGAGCACGCTACGATAGAACGGCCGGCCATGCTGGCGCAGCGCCTCGGCGGTGAACAGCAGGTCCTCGGTGGTGATCGGCTGGCCGTCGTGGAAGGTGGCGTCCTCGCGCAGCGCGAACTCGACCCAGCGTTCGCCCGCGCCCATGCGCACCGACTTCGCCAGCCAGGCATAGCCGGTGAGCGGCTCGTCCTGCGACGGCTTGAGCAGCGAGGCATGAACGTTGGTGTGCACCGCCACCACCGGCCGCCCCCTGATGACGTAGGTGTTGAGCGTGTCGAAGGTGCCCATCATCGACTGGCGCAGCGTGCCGCCTTGCGGCGCGAGCGGATTGGCATAGGCGAAGGCCTCGAAATCCGGGCCATAGCGCAGTGGTCCGCCGGTCGCGTTGAGCCCGTGCGCCGGCTCCTCGCCTTCGGCTCGCGCCGGACTTACCGCCACGGCAAGTAAGGTCAAAATGATAATGAGTCGCATTATCATTGAATCCTCTTCGATGTGCTGCTAGCACAGTAATGCGATTGCGAGTCGTTCGCACTATAAACTGCAGCATCGGAGGGGCGGATGCTTGGGTTGGGGGGAGCGCGACGGGGTCTTGCGCTGGGCATGATGGTGGTCGCAGCCGGGATCGTTCAATCGACCAGCGCACGGGCGCAGACGGCGTCGCCGGCCGGCGCCGATCCCGCGGTGCTGCTGCCGCCGATCACGGCCACCGCGACGCGCGGCGAGAAGAGCCTGATCGACACGCCGGCCAACGTCTCGACCATCGTGCGCGAGGAGATGGACCGGCGCATGCTGGTGACGATCGAGGATGCCGTGCGCAACCAGCCGGGCATCCAGGTCAACCGCCAGACCTCGGGCACCGATCCGTTCAAGAGCCTGGGCGGCTTCACCATCCGCGGCGTCGGCGGCAACCGCGTGCTGACCATGGTCGACGGCTCGCGCACCATCGAGCGCATCACCGACCAGACCCGCGACTTCGTCGATCTCAGCAACATGAAGAAGGTCGAGATCGTGCGCGGCCCGGCCTCGGTGCTGTGGGGTTCCGACGCGCTGGGCGGCGTGGTGGCGTTCACCACCAAGGATCCCGCCGACTACATCGCCCCCGGCCGCAACTGGGGCGTCCAGGTCGACAGCAACTTCAACAGCGTCAACACCGGCTTCACCAACACCGTCACCGGCGCCATCCGCGTCGATCACGTCGAGGCGATGCTGAGCTACACCAGGCGCGACGCCGAGCAGTACCGGCTGAGCAAGGCGCGCGCCGTCGGCGGCGTGTGGCCGTGCACGCGCGCGCCCGAGTCGCTGCCGTGCAACGAGCTCGACCCGGCCTGGATCTCGTCGAACTCGCTGCTCGGCAAGCTGGTCTGGAACGCCAACAACGGCCATCGCGTCAAGCTGACCGGCGAGTACTTCGACCGCGAGACCATGGTCGACCAGCTGTGGGACAACGGCCGTCCGGTCAACGCCAACGGCACCTTCGGCACCACCACGACGCTCGACTACATGCGCTGGCAGACGCTGCGCCGCTACCGCCTCGCGCTCGAGCACGAATGGAAGGCCGACCTGTCGTATCTCGACGCGCTGCGCTGGCAGGTCGGCTTCCATCCCCAGACGCTGAACCGCACCGGCCATCGCATCCAGCAGCTGGCCAACGGACAGCGCACCTTCCGCGACGATTTCCTGGGCTACCAGGAGTACTTCTACGAGCTCGACCTGCAGCTCAAGAGCTCGATCCAGCTCGCCTCGTGGATGAAGCACAGCTTCACCTACGGCTTCGCCGGCAGCCTGGCGCAGACCGACTACAGCAGGCGCGACATCCTCACCAACCTGACCACGGGCGCGACCACGACGACGGTCGCCGGCGGCTTCAACTTCGCCAACGCCAGCACCTGGCGCGCCGACGCCTATGTCCAGGACGAGATCGCGCTGTTCGGCGATCGGCTGCTGATCACGCCCGGCCTGCGCTTCTCGACCTATCGCATCCTGCCCCGGCCCGGCCCGGGCTATCGCCCGGTGGTCGGCGCCGAGCCGCGCAACATCTACGCCGACGACCTCTCGCTCAAGCTCGGCATCGTCTACAAGCTCGACAAGACCTTCTCGCTCTACGGCCAGTACGCCGAAGGCTTCAAGATGCCGACGGCGGAGCAGCTCTACACCTCGCTGCCCGGTACCGGCTTCAACCTGGTGCCCAACCCGACCCTGCGGCCGGAGCGGGTGAGGAGCTACGAGATCGGCGTGCGCGGGCAGTTGGAGAACGCCTTCTTCTCGATCAACGGCTTCCACGCCGACTACACCGACTTCATCCAGAACTTCGTGTCGATCCCCGGCACGACCGACATCACCTACCAGAACCTGTCGAGCCTGAAGCTGTGGGGCATCGAGGCGACCGGCGCCTGGCGCGTGACGCCGAACTGGGAGCTGAGCGCGGCGGTGTCGTACCAGTACGGCAACCAGCAGACCGACGCGACCTCGCCGGTCGTGCCCTACAACGGCGCCGAGCCGTGGAAGTTCGTCGGCGGCATCCGCTGGACCAAGCCGGAATGGGGCCTCGACGTCGACTTCGTCGGCACCTGGCAGACCGGCATCACCCGGGTGAGCGACACGCCGACGGTGCGCTACCGGCCGGCGGGATACACGGTGTTCGACATCACCGCCGCCTGGGAGGTGGCACCCGGCGTCACCCTGCGCGGCGCGGTGCTCAACATCTTCGACGCGCGCTACTTCCTGCCCTCTGTCGCCAACAGCTACGACCGCAATCCGTCGACGGCGGCGGTGGCCGCGACCAATCCGATCGAGCTGCAGACCCAGCCGGGCCGCCACTTCCGCCTCGGTCTCAGCGTCAAGTACTGAACCCAGACATCGCAGGACGATCATGAACGACGTCGCCCATACGCCCGACTTCCCCAAGGCCGCATGGTTCGCGCCCGCCAGGGCGCGGACCATTCCCGCCGCCGAGATCCTCGACGACGCGGCGAGAGCCGATGTCGTGATGCTGGGCGAGACTCACGACCGCGCCGAGATCCATCGCTGGCAGATGCATGTCTGCGCCGCCCTGCATGCCCGGCGGCCGAACATGGCGGTGGGCTTCGAGATGTTCCAGCGCCGCCAGCAGCCGGTGCTCGATCGCTGGGTCGCCGGCGAGCTCAGCACCGACGCTTTCCTGCTCGAGGCGGAGTGGTTCGATGTCTGGGGCTTCGATCCCGAGATCTACCTGCCGCTGTTCCACTTCTGCCGTCAGCACCGCGTGCGCATGCTGGCGATCAATTGCTACCGCGCGCTGGTCACGCGCGTGCGCAAGGAAGGCTGGGACGCGATCCCCGAAGCCGAGCGCGACGGGCTCACGCCCTCGGCGCCGCCGACCGAGGGCTATCGGCGGTACCTCGCCGACATCGTCGGCCGCGCCCTGCCCGCCGACGTGCGGTTCGACGGCTTCATCGCCGCGCAGCAGACCTGGGATCGCGCTTTTGCCGTCAACATGAAGCGCGCCCTCGAAGTCGCCGACCCCCCGCTGGTGATCGGCATCATCGGCCGCGGTCATCTCGAGTTCGGCCACGGCACGCCGCATCAGCTGCGCGACCTGGGCGTCGCCAACCAGCGCGTCCTGCTGCCGCACGAGGACGACCGGCCGCTCGCCCTCTCCTGCGCGCCGGGCATCGCCGACGCGATCTTCCATCTCGACACGGTCGAGCCGCCGGCCGCGCGCACCGCCAGCAGCGGCCTGCGCTGGGAAACCGGCTCGATGCCGCCGCTGGTCCAGTCCGTCGATGCCGACTCGCCCGCAGCGGAAGCCGGCGTGCTCGCCGGTGACCGCATCACCGCGATCGACGGCCTCGCCGTGGCAACGCCGGTTGACGCCTTCGGCATCCTGCGCCGCCAACCCGCCGGCCGGCGCGTAAGTCTTGCCGTTCAGCGCGACGGCCAGTCGCTCGATCTCGAACTGCACCTCGTCACGCGCACCTGATGCGTGTCGTCAGTCCATACCTTCCCCCGGAGGGGGAAGGTGGCGCGCGCAGCGCGACGGATGGGGGATGCCTCAACACGCTCCGCGTCCGTCTTCGACATCCCCCATCCGCCCTTCGGGCACCTTCCCCCTCCGGGGGAAGGTAAACCTCCATGGCCCGCTACGTCCTGCGGCGTCTGCTGCTGATGATCCCGACGCTGTTCGGGATCATGACGGTCAACTTCCTGATCATGCAGCTGGCGCCCGGCGGGCCGGTCGAGCGCTTCCTGTCGGAACTCACCGGCGGCGCGTCCGATCTCGAGTCGCGGCTGAGCGACGGCCTCTCGGACAGCACCGCCTCGCCCGACGCCACCTCGATCTATCGCGGTGCCGAGCGCCTGCCGCCCGAGTTGCTCGAGGAGATCGAGCGCATGCTGGGCTTCGACAAGCCGCTGCACGAGCGCTTCGTCGACACCATGGTGCGGCTCGCGACCTTCGATTTCGGCAAGAGCTTCTTCCGCGACGCGCGCGTCGTCGATCTCGTGCTCGAGCGCATCCCGGTCTCGGTGTCGCTGGGCCTGTGGAGCACCCTGCTGATCTACCTGGTCTCGATTCCGCTGGGCATGCGCATGGCGGCGCGGCGCGGCGGCGCCTTCGACACCGGCGCGCAGATCCTCACCCTGGTGACCTCGGCGATTCCCGCCTTCCTGATCGCCGTGCTGCTGATCGTGTTCTTCGCCGGCGGCCGCTTCCTCGACTGGTTCCCGCTGCGCGGCCTGGTGTCGGACGACTGGAGCTCGCTTTCCTGGCCGGCGCGCATCGCCGACTATCTCTGGCACATCACCCTGCCGACGCTCGCCATGGCGATCGGCGGCTTCGGCCCGCTGGTGCTGATGACGCGCAACGCCTTTCTCGACGAGCTGGGCAAGACCTATGTCATGGCCGCCCGCGCGCGCGGCGCCTCGCCGCGGGTCGCGCTGTGGAAGCACGTGTTCCGCAACGCCATGCTGATCGTGATGACCGGGCTGCCCGGCGCGCTGATCGGCATGCTGTTCGCCAGCGGCCTGCTGATCGAGGTGATCTTCTCGCTCGACGGGCTGGGCCTGCTGGGCTTCGAGGCGTCGCTGGGCCGCGACTACCCGCTGATGTTCGCCACGATCTACACGCTCACCCTGCTGGGGCTGCTGGTTAATCTTGCCGGCGACGTGGTGAGCGTGCTGATCGATCCGCGCATCGACTTCGCCGCCGGGCAGCGATGATCAGCCGGTTCTCGACTGCGGGCCGCATCCTCGCCACGGCCCGCCGCTCGCGCCGCGGCCGCATCGCGCTCACCACCCTGGGCGTCCTCCTGCTGCTGTCGCTCTGCGCCGACCTGATCGCCGGCGATCGGCCCTTGCTGCTGTCGGTCGACGGCAAGCTGCACTGGACATTGGCCGAGCGGCCGCTGGAGACCGATCTCGGCGGCAGCCTGCCGGTCGTCGCCGATTTCACCGACCCGCATGTCGTGGACCTGATCGAGCGCAATGGCTGGGCGATCTGGCCGCCGATCCGCTTCGGCGCCGACACGGTGAACTACGGGCTGACGGTGCCGGTGCCGGCGCCACCCTCAACGCAGAACTGGCTGGGCACCGACGACCAGGGCCGCGACGTGCTGGCCCGCCTGCTGCACGGCTTCCGCACCTCGCTGCTGTTCGGCCTGGCGCTGACGGCGCTCGCCACGCTGATCGGCGTCTTCGCCGGTGCCCTGCTGGGCTTCGCCGGCGGCTGGGTCGATCTCGTCGGCCAGCGCCTGATCGAGATCTGGAGCGGCCTGCCGATCCTGATGGCGCTGGTCATGATCTCCAGCGTCCTCGTGCCGGGCTTCTTCACCATCCTGCTCGTCATGCTGTCGCTGTCGTGGATGATGATGGTGTCCTTCGTGCGCACCGAGGCGCTCAGGATCCGCAAGCTCGACTATGTGCGCGCCGCCTTCGCCATGGGTGTGCCGCGCCGGGCGATCCTGTGGCGTCACGTCATCCCCAATTCGCTCAACGCCGTGATCGCGCTGATGCCGCTGACCTTGGCGGGCTCGATCGCGCTGCTGACCGGACTCGATTTTCTCGGTTTCGGCATGCCGGTGGGCTCGGCGTCGCTAGGTGAGCTGCTGGCGCAGGGCCGCAACAACCTGCAGACGCCCAGGCTGGCGATCATCGCCTTCGTCGTGCCCGCCGGCCTGCTGGTGCTGATCGGCATGGTCGCCGATTCGCTGCGCGACTCCGTGGACACGCGTCTGGCGCCGCCACGGCGATCGATCGACGCGATCTCGGCCGCCGTGCCCATCGCGACCGATGGTCCGGCGCCACTCCTGCGCATTGACAACCTTGCCGCCGCCTACGAGTCGCAGCGTCAGCGTGTCGAGGCCGTGCGCGGCACCTCTTTGTCGATCGAGGCGGGCGAGATCCTGGTGCTGGTCGGTGCCTCGGGCTCCGGCAAGTCGAGCCTGGCCGCGTCGATCCTCGATCTCGCCGGGCCGACCGCGGTGACGCGTGGCGCGTTCGTCTTCAAGGGCCAGCGGCTGGTTGCAGGCCAACTGGCCGGCGATCGTATTGGCATGATCTTCCAGGAGCCGACGGCGGCGCTCGATCCGCTGCAGAGCGTCGAGAGCGTGGTCGGCGAGTCGCTGCGCCTGCACCGCAATGCCGGCGGTCCCGCGCTGCGCGCCCGCATCGTCGAGCTGCTCGGCCAGGTCGGCTTCCGCGGCGGCGCGGCGCGCCTGGGCGCCCTGCCGCACGAGCTGTCGGGCGGCGAGCGCCAGCGCGTGATGATCGCTGCGGCGCTGGCGGCCGATCCCGACCTGCTGATCGCCGACGAGCCCACCGCCTCGCTCGACGCCCATGTCCGCGACCAGATCATCGATCTGCTGGCGCGACTGAACCGCGAACGCGGCCTCGCCATACTGATGGTGACGCACGACGCGCAGATC
Source organism: Alphaproteobacteria bacterium (assembly GCA_019635875.1). Classification (NCBI taxonomy): domain Bacteria; kingdom Pseudomonadati; phylum Pseudomonadota; class Alphaproteobacteria; species Alphaproteobacteria bacterium. Next base: position 63,448 of record JAHBYP010000007.1, on the reverse strand, counting down.
GCCCGGCGCGTCGCCCATCGCATCGCTGTCATGGAGGACGGCCGCGTCGTCGAGGTTGGTCCGGCATCGCAGCTGGTCGAGCGGCCTGTGCACGACGCGACGCGGCGGCTGTTCCAGGCGCCCTCGCACCTGCAGGTGGCGCGGCCGGCGCCCGACGGCGAGCCGATGCTGCGGGTCGACGACTTGCGCATCCGCTACACCACGCGGCGCGCCTGGCGCGACACCAAGGCAGCGCGCGATGCCGTCGACGGCGTGTCGTTCGTGCTGCATCGCGGGCGCACGCTGGGACTCGTCGGCCCGTCGGGCAGCGGCAAGTCGAGCATCGCCAACGCGCTCTGCGGCCTCGTCACGCCGGTCGGCGGCACGATCGCATGGGACGGAAGCGACATGGCGACGATGGCCAGGCAGGAGCGGCAGGAGCTGCGGCGGCGCGTGCAGATCGTCTTCCAGGATCCGCAGGGCGCGCTGTCGCCGCGGCTCACCATCGCCGACATCGTCGCCGAGGGCCTGCGCACGCACCGTCCCTCAAACCGCGCGACGCACCGCGCGCTGGTCGAGCAGGCGCTGCTCGATGTCGGCCTCGACGGCTCCTACGCCCATCGCTATCCCAACGAGCTGTCGGGCGGCCAGCGCCAGCGCGTGGCGCTGGCGCGCGCGATGGTGCTGCGGCCCGACCTGCTGATCCTCGACGAGCCGACCTCGGCGCTCGACCGCCATCTGCAGGTCGAGCTGCTGGAGTTCCTGCGCGGTCTGCAGCGGGAGACCGGCGTCGCCTACCTGCTGATCTCGCACGACCCCGAGGTCATCGCCGCGATGTGCGACGATGTGCTGGAGATGGGAAGAGGATGCCTTCCCCCGGAGGGGCAAGGTAGTCGCGTATAGCTTTCTTTCCTTCTCCCCGCCTTCGCGGGGAGAAGGAAAGAAAGCCATATGCGATAGCCCCACCCCTACGGGGGAAGGCAATGATTATTTCGTCTTGCCGAGCTGGTTGAACGGCACGTCCTTGTCGACGCGCACGTCCTGCGGCAGGCCGAGCACGCGCTCGGCCACGATATTGCGCAGGATCTCGTCGGTGCCGCCGGCGATGCGGAAGCCGGCGCCGCCGATCCATTGCGCCTGGAAGCCGCCGGAGCCCGGCACGTCGGACGTCATGATGCCGGCCGGCCCCATCAGCTCCATCGCCATGGCGCCGAGATCCTGCATCTTGGGCGCGGCGATCACCTTGATGATCGACGATTCCGGCCCCGGCGTCTGGCCTTTCGACAGCGCCGTCAGCGTGCGGTAGCGCGTGTATTTCAGGCCCTGGGCCTGCACGTACCAGTCGGCGATCTTCGCGCGCACATGGCCGTTGCGGATCGCCGGACCGTCCTCGAGCTCGGTGCCGCGCGCCAGCTCGAGCAGCTCATCGACGTCGAGCCCGCCCGAGGGCATGCCGACGGCGAGACGCTCGTTCATCAGCGTGGTCAGCGCCGCCTTCCAGCCCTCGCCGACCTTGCCCAGGCGCTGCGCATCGGGCACGCGCACGTTGGTGAAGAACACCTCGTTGAAGTTCGCGCCGCCGGAGATCTGCTTGATCGGCCGCGCCTCGACGCCCGGGCTCTTCATGTTCAGGAAGAACATGGTCAGGCCCTGGTGCTTCGGGACGTTGGGATCGGTGCGGGTGATGATGATGCCCCAGTCGCTGTAATGCGCGCCCGAGGTCCAGACCTTCTGTCCGTTGATGATCCAGTCGTTGCCGTCGCGCTCCGCCCGGGTACGGATGCCGGCGACGTCGGAGCCGGCGGCCGGCTCGGAGAAGAGCTGGCACCAGACCTCCTCGCCGTAGAGCGCCGGCTTGACGTGGCGCTTGAGCTGCTCCTTCGTCGCATAGGCCATCATCGTGGGAATGCACATGCCCAGGCCGATGTCGAAGAAGCCCAGCGGTACGAGGAAGTTCGATTCCTCCTGCTGGTAGATCACCTGCTGGATCGGCGTGCCGCCCTGCCCGCCATACTCCTTCGGCCAAGTGATGCGCGCATAGCCGGCGGCGGCCTTCTTGGCCTGCCACTCCTTGGCCGACTTCAGCAGCGCCGTATCGTCGCTGCGCGCGCGATAGGCCTGCTTGTCGTCGCTCTTGCGCCTGGCGTTGGCCTCGAGCCACTTGCGCACCTCGGCGCGGAAGGCGGCTTCCTCGGGGGCGTCGTTGAAGTCCATGTGTCGCTCCCTTGTCTTCTACCTTCCCCCGGAGGGGGAAGGTGGCGCGTAGCGCCGGATGGGGGATGTCTCAACGACATCGGTGTTCGTCATCGGCATCCCCCATCCGCCCTTCGGGCACCTTCCCCCTCCGGGGGAAGGTAGGGGACGCGCGTCACATCACGCGGCGTTCTTGCGCTCCAGCCGCGTGACCAGCTTGTCCTTCCATGCCAGCGGCCCGCCCAGCGCCAGCGACAGCAGGCGCGAGCGGCGATAGTGGAACTGCGTGTCGGCCTCCCAGGTGAAGCCGATGCCGCCATGCGTCTGGATGTTCTCCTTGGCGGCGAAGTCGTAGGCCTCGGTGGCGGCGATGCGCGCGGCGGCGGCGGCGATCGGCAGGTCGGCGCCGCCCTCCGACAGCATCATCGCGCCGTAATAGGCGTTCGACCGCGCCAGCTCGAGCTTGACGTACATGTCGGCGAGCTTGTGCTTGATCGCCTGGTAGGAACCGATCTGCCGGCCGAAGGCCTGGCGCTGCAGCGCGTAGTCGCGCGCCATCCACATCGCGGCTTCCGCGCCGCCGATCTGCTCGAAGGCCATCGGCACGGCGGCGGCGTCGTACAACGTCTCGAGCTGGCTCCAGCCGGCGCCCTCGGCACCCAGCAATTCGCCCGACGCGCCGTTGAAGGTGATGTGCGCGTGCTTGCGCGCCGGATCGACGGTCTGCACCGTCACGCGCGTCACGCCCGACGCCGTGAGGTCGACGATCGCCATGGAGAGAGCGCGATCGCCGGCGCCGCCGGTGTTGACCAGCACGATGGCGAAGGTCGCCGCGGTGCCGTCGGCCACCGGCAGCTTCTGGCCCGTCACCTTGCCGCCGCCGAAGCTGGTACGCACGTTGCGCGGCGTCGGCGCCTGCGGGCCTTCGCCGGTCGCGATGGTGCCGATCGCCTCGCCGCCGGCCAGCTTCGGCAGCCAGGCCTTCTTCTGCGCCTCGCTGCCGAACAGCTTCAGCGCCTCGGTGGCGAGATAGACCGACGAGGCGAAGGGCACCGCGGCGCAGGCGCGTCCCAGCTCCTCGGCGACGACGCAGAGCTCCAGCGCGCCCATGCCCGAGCCACCGTACTCCTCAGGGATGGTCGCGGCGGTGACGCCGAGCTCGACCAGGCCCTTCCAGACCTCCCCGGCATAGGCCTCGTCGCTCTCCAGCACGCGGCGCGTCGTCTTGTACGGACTCTTGTCCGCCAGGAACTTGCGCACCTGCTCCTGCAGCATCTTCTGGTCGTCGGAGAAATCGAAGTTCATGGGAACACCCACCCTGTCATTCCGAGCGCAGCGAGGAATCTGGATCCCTCGCTTACGCTCGGGATGACACTCGAGACTTAATCCAGATCCATGCCGTCCATGCCGGCGTTCTTGCGCGCCTTGGCGACCATGTCCTTGACGATCGGGCCGAGCGTCGTCGGATCGGCCACCTGGGCGATGGTCGGGCCCTTGTGCCAGCCCTCGGCGACGGCGATCTGGCCGCCGCCGGCCTGAAAGACGCGGCCGGTGATGTCGCCGGACTCCTCGCTCGCCAGCCACACCGCGATCGGCGCCACCCATTTCGGGTCACGCCTCTCCAGATCCTCGGGTGAGTACTGCCGCAGGTCGGCGGTCATGCGGGTGTAGGCCGAAGGCGAGATCGAGTTCGAGGTCACGCCGTAGCGTCGCATCTCGCGCGCGGCGATCACGGTGAAGGCGGCGATGGCGGCCTTGGCGGCGCCGTAATTGGTCTGGCCGACATTGCCGTAGATGCCCGAAACCGAGGTCGTGGTGATCAGCCTTCCGTTTACAGGCTGGCCGGTCTCCTTGAACTTGTCGCGCCAATAGGCGCAGGCGTGCCGCGCCGGCGCGAAGGTGCCCTTGAGGTGCACCTTGATCACCGCGTCCCACTCTTCCTCGGTCATGTTGGTCAGCATGCGGTCGCGCAGGATGCCGGCGTTGGAGAGCACGATGTCGAGCTTGCCGAAGGTCGAGATCGCCTGGTCGACCATGCGCTTGGCGCCGTTCCAGTCAGAGACGTCGTCGCCGTTGACCGCGGCCTCGCCACCCATGGCCTTGATCTCCTCGACGACCTTCTGCGCCGGCGTCAGGTCGGCGCCCTTGCCGTCGCGCTCGCCGCCGAGATCGTTGACCACGACCTTGGCGCCATGCTTCGCCAGCAACAGCGCGTGCTCGCGCCCGACGCCGCGCGCCGCACCGGTGACCAGCGCCACGCGCCCCTCGCACAACCTCGCCATGGGTCCCCTCCATTGATTGGTGGACCACAGACTGGCGCGGACGGGCGGGGCCTTTCAACCGCCACTTTCCGGCCTGCGAACGCAAGACCGATCAAGCGCGCGCTTGCGGCCCGGCCTATACCAGCGCCATGGATCCCGTCGACAAGGCCCTGTGGTTCATCGAGAGCCACTTCGCTGAGGAGCTGACGCTCGACGACATCGCCGCGATCGCCGGCGTGTCGCGCTTCCAGCTCGTGCGCGCCTTCGGGTACGCCACGGGGACCTCGGTGATGCGCTATGTCCGCGGCCGGCGCCTGAGTCATGCCGCGCGCGCCTTGGCCGGCGGCGCGCCGGACATCCTCATGGTGGCGCTCGACGCCGGCTACGGCTCGCACGAAGCCTTCACCCGCGCCTTCCGCGACCAGTTCGGCACCACGCCCGAGGCGGTGCGAACCAAGGGCAGCCTGTGCAGCATCAAGCCGATGGAGGCCATCCGCATGACCGAGACCGCCACCGCCACGCTCGCGCCGCCGCGCTTCGAGACTACGCCGGCCCTGCTGATCGCCGGCCGCGGCGACCGCTTCAGCCACGACAGCTCCGGCGGCATCCCGGGGCTGTGGCAGCGCTTCAACGCCGAGGTCGACCTCATGCCGGGCAAGATCGGCGACGTCGCCTATGGCGTGTGCTGCAACACCGACGATGCCGGCAATTTCGACTACATCGCCGGGGTGCAGGTGCGCGACTTCTCGGAGGTGCCGAAAGAGTACATGCGCGTTCGTATCCCGCCGCAGCGCTACGCCGTATTCGCCCACCGCGAGCACATCTCGACCATCCGCAGCACGGTGACGACGATCTGGAGCAAGTGGCTGCCCGCCTCCGGCTTCCAGGCCGCCGACGCGCCGTTCTTCGAGCGCTACGGTCCCGAGTTCGACAGCCGCACGGGGCTGGGCGGCTTCGAGATCTGGCTGGCGATCAAGTAGGTCCTCCTTCTCCCCGCGAAGGCGGGGAGAAGGTGCCGAGCGTCAGCGAGGCGGATGAGGGGCTTCCGCGTGCAACGACCGCCAGTGTCGCCATTGACCCGCCGCGAAGCCCCTCATCCGCCCTTCGGGCACCTTCTCCCCGCCTTCGCAGGGAGAAGGAAGACGGCTGCAAGCCATTGGGTGATGGCGCGGATGTCCTCTACGGCGCCACCGCGCGCGTGCCGATCACGCCCTCGGCAACCAGCTGGTCGAGCTCGCCGCGCGTCAGGCCGAGATCGCCGCCCAGCACGGCGTCGTTGTGCTCGCCCAATGTCGGCGCCGGCGCCCGCATCGGCGGCGACGTGCCATCGAGGCGATACGGCGCCAGCGGCACCACATGGCTGCCGATGAAGCGCCGATCGGCGCGGCGCCAGAAGCCCGAGGTCACGAGCTGCGGATCGCTCAGCAGATCCTGCGCCGCGTGAACCGGACCCGATGGAACGCCGGCCGCCTGGAATGCCGCGACGATCGAGTCGCGCGCTTTGCCGGCAGACCACGCGCGCACCGCCTCCACCATCGCGGGCTGATCCAGGGTGGCGGCTGCACCGACAGTGCGCGCGACGGCGTTCCACTGCACCTCCGTCTCGGCCGATACCGCCCACCATGCACCGGCCTCGCCGCCGACCATGCGCAGCTTCGACAGCGGATGACGGCTGCCATCGCGCGCCAGCGGCACCTCCTGCGTCGACTGCGCGACGATGGCGTCGGCGCCGAGCTGGAACAGGCACTCGACCTGGCCGAGATCGATCACCGTGCTGGCGCGGCCGTGCTTGCGGCCATGGAGCGCGATCAGGCAGGCGATGGCGCCGAAAATGCCGCCGATCGGATCGCCATAGGCGACATGCTGCATGGTCGGCGGATCGTCGGCCTCGCCATTGGCGAAGGGCAGGCCCGAGGCCTGCTCGACCGTCGAGCCATAGGCGCGGAAGGCGCTCCATGGCCCGCTGGCGCCGAAGGCGCCCATCGAGATGCCGATCAGGCCGGGCACGGCTTCTGTCATCGCTTTCGGACCGATGCCCAGCCGGTCGAGCACGCCCGGCGCGTAGTTCTCGATCATCACGTCGGCGCGCGCCGCCAGCCGGCGCACCAGCGCGACGCCGCTCCCAGCCTTCAGGTCGAGCGTCACGCCGCGCTTGTTGCGATTGACCATCAGGAAGGAATGGCGCGTCTCGTAGGGCGGCGGGTCCCCGTCGATGATGCCATCGAAGCCGCGCCACCAGTCGTAATGCGCGCACGACTCGACCTTGACGACATCGGCGCCGAGATCGGCGAAGTGCCGCGCCGCCAGCGGGCCGGCCCAGCCCATGGTCAGATCGAGGACGCGGATGCCCTCGAGCGGCAGCGTCGGCGTGCTCGTGCGTCGCTCCGGCGTTGAAGGGTCGGCCGCGCCTGTCTCGATATGGAAAGGCATGCTCGGTCCGAAGGCGTGGACACCGGGCACCGGCACGAAGCTGGCGCGGCCCTGCCAGTGCAACGTGCGCGGCAGATCGGCGAGGTTCGGCACAGGCGCCAGGGGAATGCGCCGGCGCTGACCCTCCTCCAGCAGCCATTTGGCCGATTTCGCGCGCAGCGCCGGCACCAGGATGGGGTCGAGCTCGTCGGCGCGCTCAAGGCGCAGCAGCGAGATCGCGTTGCGCCTGTCCTGCGCCAGCTCCGGGTGGTCGATCATGTCGCAGAACGACGCCCATTGCGGCGGCGTCAGCGCGGTGACGCCGATCCAGCCGTCGCTTGCCCGGTAGATGCCGCCGGGAAAGGTCGGCGTGAAGCGGTTGACGCCGCGGCGCACCACCTTGTCGCCGGTCAGCGCCAGCGTCGACGCACCACCCTCGGAGAAGCACAGATTGGCGGTGAGGATGTCGACGTCGACAAGCCTTCCCGTCCATCCGTTGTCGCGGCCGATGATCGCGCCCAGCGCGGCGATGAAGGCGGTGGCGCCGGCCACCACCTGCGGCGCGTGCCCACGCGGCAGCATCGGCCGGCCGTCCTTCGGGCCGGTGGCATAGGCCACGCCGCTCATCGCCTGGATCACCGCGTCGCTGCCGACCCGGTTGCGATAGGGACCATCCGGGGCGAACCAGGTGAGACCGACGCGGATCGTGTCGGCGGCACGCGCCGCATCGGCTGCCGCGATCTCGGCGATGCTCTGGCCGGCGATGATCAGGTCGAGCTTGCCGGCCGAAACGATGCTGTCGACGCGCCGCTTGCCGTGGTCGAGCCAGACGGCGTACGCCTCGCTCGCCCTGCCGCCGTAGCCGACGCCGGTCTGATCGGGTGCGCCGAGCTGCAGCACCGTCGCTCCGTGCCTGGCGAACAGCCGGCCGCAATAGCGCGCGGCCACGCCACCGGGCATCTCCAGCACGCGCAGACCGGTAAGCGGCGCAACCATCGGCTCAGCTCCAGTGGATCGCCGCAGGATTTGCTCGACGCGGCCTTGAGGCCACGCCGCAGTTGCAGCCTCCGCTCGACTCCCCTTGCATGCGCCACCCCCGGGGCCATCTTGAAGACGACCGCAACCCCAGGGAAGCCATGACAGATCATGCCATCAAGTCCGCTACACCGCAGGACGAGGCGGCCGTCGCCGACGTCCTGACGCTGGCCTTCTGCACCGATCCCGCCGCGCGCTGGAGCTGGTCGGATCCCCGACGCTATCTCGCGAGCTTCCCGCGCTTTGTCCGCGCCTTCGGCGGGCAGGCATTCCCGCGTGGCACGGCTCATGTCATCGAGGGCTGCAAGGGCGCGGCACTCTGGCTGCCGCCCGGCGCCGAACCCGATGAGGCGGCCATGGGCGCGCTGATGCAGGAGACCGTCGACCAGCACGCGCTCAGCGACGCCGGCGCGTTGATCGAACGGATGGCCAGCTACCATCCGACGGAACCACATTGGTATCTGCCGTTGATCGGTATCGACCCCGCTTGTCAGGGCAAGGGGTTGGGCAGCGCGCTCATGCGACATGCGCTGGCGGAATGCGATCGAGAGGGCAGCCTCGCCTATCTCGAATCGAGCAATCCGGCCAACGTGCCGCTGTATCGGCGTCACGGCTTCGAATTGCTCGGAACGATCCAGGTCGGCGGCTCACCCGAGATCTTCCCCATGCTGCGCCGGCCGCGCCGCAGAGGCTGATGCAGGCTTGCCGCACAGCGGCATTGCGGTGCGGGCGCTTGCGACTCCCGCGCCGGGGCAGGCTAGGATGCGCCCGAACGCCAGATCATCCAGCGGGAGGGAACTCATGAGCGCGGAACCCGTGGCATCAGGTGCGGCCAAGCAGGACATCGGCATCAGCAGCGAAGGCCATGTCGGCATCGTCGAGATCCAGCGTCCGCCGCACAATTATTTCGACAACGCGCTGATCAACCAGATCGCCGACGCCTACGAGGCGTTCGACCGCGACGACAACATCCGCGCCATCGTGCTGTGCGCGCAGGGCAAGTCGTTCTGCGCCGGCGCCGATTTCGCCAACCGCCCGGCGACCGGCGCGGCCGAGTCCGGCAAGCACCTCTACAAGGAGGCCACGCGCATCTTCCGGGCCCAGAAGCCGCAGGTCGCCGCCGTGCAGGGCGCCGCGATCGGCGGCGGGCTCGGCCTGGCACTGTCGGCCGATTTCCGCGTCACCTGCGAGGAGGCGCGCTTCTCCGCCAACTTCACGCGGCTGGGTTTCCACCCCGGCTTCAGCCTGACCTTCACCCTGCCGCGCCTGGTCGGCCAGCAGAAGGCCAATCTGCTCTTCTATACGGGCCGTCGTGTCACCGGCAGCGAAGCCGTCGCGATGGGCATGGCCGACGTCCTGGTGCCGTTGGCCGACGTGCGCAAGGGCGCGATGGCGCTGGCCAGGGAGATCGCCGAGTCGGCGCCGCTGGCGGTGCTGTCGACGCGCGAGACCATGCGGCGCGGCTTCGCCGACGAGGCCGAGCGCGCCACCGAGCGCGAGCTGGTCGAGCAGGACTGGACGCGCAAGACCGCCGACTTCAAGGAAGGCGTGAAGTCCTGGGCCGAGCGGCGGCCGGGCAATTTCCAGAAGCGGTAATTCTGTCATCCCGAGCGTAGCGAGGGATCCAGGGCATCCTGGATCCCTCGCCTTCGCTCGGGATGACGCGTTCGGGGAGACATCATCATGGGTCAGGTTGACGGCAAGGTCGCCCTTGTCACGGGCGGCGCGTCGGGTATCGGCGAGGCGTGTGCGCTCACCCTGGCGCGCGAGGGCGCGCGCGTGGTCATCACCGATATCGACGATGCGCGCGGCAAGGCGCTGGCGGCGAAGATCGGCGGCGGCGCGCTCTACCTCGACCAGGACGTGGTCTCGGAGCCGCGCTGGATCGAGGTCGTGGCCGAGATCGAGAAGCAATGCGGCAAGCTCGACGTGCTGGTGTCCAACGCCGGCATCGGCATCGCCACGCCGATCCTCGACATGACGCTGGAGGACTGGCAGCGCCAGCAGGCGATCAACCTCGACGGCGTGTTCCTGTCGGTGAAGCATTCGGTGCCGCTGATGCGCAGGGGCGGCGGCGGCTCGATCGTGCTGATGTCGTCGGTCGCCGGCCTGCGCGGCGCGCCGGGGCTGGCGGCCTATGCCGCGACCAAGGGCGGCGTGCGGCTGTTCGGCAAGTCGGTGGCGCTGGAGCTGACCAACGAGAAGATCCGCGTCAACACCATGCATCCCGGCATCATCGCCACGCCGATCTGGGGCAAGATCCCGACGGGTGCGCGCGGCATGGGCCACAACGCGCCGGTCGATCCCTACGAGCGCGCCAGGCTCGCGGTTCCCCTGGGCTTCGCTGGTGAGGCGCAGGATATCGCCAACGGCGTTTTGTGGCTGGCCTCCGACGCTTCGCGCTATGTTACCGGCATGGAGATGGTGATCGATGGCGGCATGATGGCCGGGAACCCCTGGCGCCGCCTGTAAGGAGAGCACGTCATGGCGGCCGAGGTCGGCGACATCAAGGACTGGCACGCCCATGTCTATTTCGACGCCGACAGCAAGGACGCGGCGCTGAAGCTGCGCGCCACCATCGTCGCGCGCTTCGTCGCCGAGATGGGCCGCGTGCATAGCAGGCCGATCGGCCCGCATCCGCGCTGGAGCTACCAGGTCGCCTTCCCGCCCGCGATGTTCGCCGAGTTCGTGCCGTGGCTGGCGCTGAACCGCGGCGATCTGGTGGTGCTGGTGCATCCCAACACCGGCCACGACCTCACCGACCACCGCGACCGCGCCCTGTGGCTGGGCGAGAAGGTCGACCTCGAGCTGTCCATCCTGAAGGACTGACGCGACGCGTCATCCTTCGCGGCGCACGCGATGACGCGAACGGGAGACTTCACCATGCAGGACCTGCTGCCCATCGCGGCGCGCATCGGCGAGCGGCTCAAGGCGCGCGGCGAGACGATATCGGTCGCCGAGTCCTCGATCGGCGGTCTCGTCTCCGCCGCCCTGCTCGCGGTGCCCGGCGCTTCGGCCTACTACGTCGGCGGCGCGGTGATCTACACCCGCGCCGCCGGCGACGCGTTGCTGATGATCCCGCCCGAAGCCCGCGTCGGTCTGCGCGCGTCGACCGAGCCCTATGCCATGCTGATGGCGCGCACCATCCGTCAGCGGCTGGGCACCACCTGGGGCATCTCCGAGACCGGCGCCAGCGGCCCCACCGGCAATCGCTATGGCGATGCCGCCGGCCACGCCTGCGTCGGCATCAGCGGGCCTGCGGAGCGCAGCATCACCATCGAAACCGGCAAGACGGACCGCGTCGACAACATGCGCCGGTTCGCGCTGGAGGCATTGACCCTGCTCGATGAAGCCCTGCGCTAGGCGGTCAACCTCCGATCTGACCTTAAGTGGTGACAGGACAACGAGAATCCCGATTCTCCAAAGAATCGGCAGGACTTAAAACAATTCCCTTGCGTTCACGATCAAATCACGATAAAAGATGGATCGTTAACGTTTAATTATTAATACACATTGATATGGGGGATTTCCGCTATGCGTTTTCTTCAGAACCTTCTGCGTGACGAGTCCGGCGCCACCGCCATCGAGTACGGTCTGATCGCCGCCCTGATCTCGGTCGCCGCCATCACCGCGTTCAGCACGGTGGGCACCAAGCTCAGCGGCATGATGATGAACACCTCCAACAGCCTGCAGTAGTCGGACGCGGAACACCGCTCCGGAGAGTCTGGGGATCTCAACAGCGTCAGCAAAGAGGCCGGCACCACGCGATGGTGCCGGCCTCTTGTCGTTCCGGGCCCGCTACACCCGCGCGTTGCGCCGCCGATCCTCGTCCCACATCAGGTAGTGCGGCCCCAGCGCGGCGAGATCGGGCGCGCCGATCTGGGCCATCACCAGGTCGACCTCGCGGCGGAAGATGCCCAGCGCCTTGGTGGCGCCGGCCAGGCCGCCGGCGGCGGCACCGTAGAGCGTCGGGCGACCCATGAAGATGAACTTCGCGCCCAGGCACAAGGCGGTGATCACGTCGGCGCCGCGGCGCACGCCGCCGTCGAGCATCAACGTCATCTTGTCGCCGACCGCCTCGACCACCGCCGGCAGCACGTCGAGCGGCGAGGGCGCGCGGTCGAGCTGCCGGGCGCCGTGGTTGGACACCATGATGCCGTCGACGCCGATCGACTGGGCGCGCAGCGCGTCGTCGGGATGCATGATGCCCTTGATGACGAACTTGCCGGGCCACAGGCGGCGGAAATTCTCGACGTCCTTCCAGGTCACCGAGGTCGGCGTCTGGGTGGCAACGAAGGCGGCGACGTCGTCGGCGCTGGCGCCCTTGGGCGCGTAGGGCTGCCAGTTGGAGAACATCGGCGTACCGGTGCGCAAGTACTCCATCATCCAGCCGGGATGGCGCAGCGCCTCGAACTTCACCGCCCAGGTCATGCGCAAGGGACGCGAGAAGCCGTTGCGCACGTTGCGCTCGCGGTTCGAGCCGACCGGCACGTCGACGGTCATCGCCAAGGTCTTCAGACCGGCGTCCTTCACCCGGCGGATCATGTCCTCGGAGATGCCGCGGTCCTTGGCCGTGTAGAGCTGGTACCAGCCGTGGTCCGGCGCCAGCTTGCCGAGATCCTCGATCGAGGCGGTGCTGGCGCCCGACATGATGAACGGCACGTTGGCGTCGCGCGCCGCCTGGGCCAGCATCAGATCGGCGCCGGGGCGGAACAGGCCGGCCAGCCCGGTGGGGGCAATCCCGAAGGGGCTCGAATAGCTGCGCCCGAACAGCACCGCGCTCTGGTCACGCTTGCTGACGTCGACCATGTAGCGCGGCACCAGCTCGCGGCGGCGGAAGGCGTTCTCGCAGCCGTCAAGGCCGTGCTCGTCCTCGACGCCGCCCTCGATGAAGTCGAAGGCGATCCTGGGCAGCCGTCGCTTGGCCGCCTTGCGCAGATCCTCGATGTTGACCACGCCGTCCACACGTCTCTCCCGCATGTCTTGTCGCGCCATTCTTGCCCGGACCGGCGGCCCATCCAAGGTCCGGCAGCGCATGGGAGCCAACGGCCCGCGTCTTGCGTATGATCGTCCCGGGACGGAAACACCACGGGGTTCGATGTCGATCGCCAGTCCGATCGTGCCGATTGCCGATGTCGAGGCCGCCACGCGCGCCGAGAGCATCCGTCGGAGCCTGGCCGACGAGATCATCACCGGCCGCCTGGCGCCCGGCACGCGGCTGGACGAGGTCGGCACGGCCGAGCGCTTCGCCGTGTCGCGCACCCCGGTGCGCGAGGCGCTGAACCAGCTGGTCGGCATCGGCCTGGCCCAGCGCCAGGGCCGCGGCCTGGTGGTCGCCCAGCTGGCGCCGGCCATGGTCACGGAAGCCTTCGAGCTGATGGCCGACCTGGAGGCGCTGTGCGCCCACTACGCGGCGCAGCGCATGACGCCGGTCGAGCGGCGCCTGCTGGCGCAGATCCACGAGCGCGCGGGCGAGGCAATGCGGCACGGCGTGCGCGAGGACTACGATGCGCTGAACACCGAATTCCATGCCGCGATCTACCGCGGCAGCCACAATCGCCCGCTCGAGGACGCCGCGCACGCCGCGCGACGGCGCGTCGCGCCCTATCGCACCGGGCAGTTCAACGTTTCGGGCCGGCTGGCGAGGTCCTTCGGCGAGCACGCGCTGGTGGTCGAGGCGATCCAGCGCGGCGAGGCGGCCCGGGCCGCCGCCCATGTGCGCGCCCATGTCCACACGGTGAGCGACGCGTCGCTGACCTATGTCGCGGCGGCGCGCGCGAGGTAGCCGCGCCAGCCGCCGCAGGAGGAGATGTCCTCGGCGCCCTCGACGGCCGCCGCTTCGCAGAGGAAGCCCTTCACCTTGCGACCGTCGGCGAGCGTGATGTCGCCCAGCCCCAGCGGCGAGGGAACGCGGGCCAGCAGCGCGCCGACCGCTTCCGTCGGCAGGCGCCAAATCTCGCCGTCGATCGCCACGCCTTCCGTGGCGACCCGGACCAACCCCGGTCGCGCCACGCCCGCTCCGGGCAGGCGGTAGAAGCGATAGGTCGGCGCCGTCGCGCAGGCCGACTCGAAGCGCGCGCCCAATGCCTTAAGCTCGCGATTGAGCGGCAGGTCGCGCATGTGCGCGCCGACCACGACGATCGGCATGTCGGGATAGTCCGGCGCGGCGCCCGCCACTTCCGCCGGCGGCAGCGCGACGCCGGTCGCGCCCATCGTGCCACCGACATCGCGATGGAAGGCCTCGCCGAGCGCCGCCAGGCGACCCTCGCGGAAAGCCGGCGCGATCAGCGTCAGCCCGGCGGGCAGTCCATCGGCACGCAAGCCGGCCGGCACGGCGATGGCCGAGAGGTCGAGCTGGTTCACGAAATTGGTGTAATGGCCGAGATTGCTGTTGAGCCGCACCGGATCGGCGAGCACCTCCTCGACACGGTAGATCGTGCCCGAGGTCGGCACCGCCAGCACGTCGCAGTCGGCGAAGATCGCTTCGGCGTGGCGGCGCAAGGCGCGCAGCCGGTCGCGCGCGCGATAGACGTCGACGGCGGTGGCCGTGCGGCCGCTGTCGATGATGGCGCGCGTCACCGGGTGCATGTCCGCACCGCGCTCGGCGATGAAGGCGTCGATCGCCGTGGTGCGCTCGGCGGCGCCGGCCGGGCTGTAGAGCACGGCGGCGGCTTCGGCGAGCGGCGCATAGTCGACCTCGACCAGGGTCGCGCCGAGGTGCCGCAGGCGGTCGAGCGATCGCGCATAGATCGAAGCGGCCTGCGCATCGCCGAAGAACGCGCGTTGGTCGGGCCGTGGCACGGCGCAACGGAACCGCGCCGGCGGCGCGGTGAGATCGGCGACGAAGCCGGCCGGCGCGGCACGCGAATAGATGTCGGCCGCATCGAAGCCCATCGCCGCGCGCAGCACGGCGAGGCTGTCGCCGACGCCGAGCGCGAAGATCGAGACCACGTCGAGCGCGCGACAGGCCGGCACCACGCCCGAGGTCGAGAGCAGGCCGATGCTGGGTTTCAGCCCGACGATGTTGTTGAAGCCCGCCGGCACGCGGCCCGAGCCAGCGGTGTCGGTGCCCAGCGCGAAGCTCACCAGTCCCGAGGACACGGCGACCGCCGAGCCCGAGCTCGAGCCGCCGGGCAGATAGGCGGCATCGAACGGATTGCGCGCCACGCCATAGGGCGAGCGCACGCCGACAAGACCCGTGGCGAACTGATCGAGGTTGGTCTTGCCGACGACGATCGCGCCCGCTGCCGTGAGCCGATCGACGACGGTTGCCGACTTCCCGGGTGTGTAGGCGAAGGCCGGGCAGGCCGCCGTCGTCGGTAGCCCCGCAACGTCGATATTGTCCTTCACCGCGAAGGGCACGCCGAACAGTGGCAGGCGATCGAGGACCGTCGGGTCGTCAGCCCATGCCCGGTCGAGCCCGACGGCCTGCGAGCGCAATGCGTCGTCGGGGAAGCGGCTGATCCACACCGCGTCATCGCCGGCGGCGGCGATGCGCGCCAGCACCGTTTCGATGACAGCCGACGGCCTGCGGCGGCCCGCGCAGTAGTCCTGACGCAGGCGCTGGATATCCAGACTGTCAGATGCCGACGCCATCACGCCTCCCCCTCGCATGATCCCCTTCTAATCAAGGCCTGTGCCACGCGTAGAACGCCGGATCAGTTCCAGCTTGCCTAATTAGTAGGCATGAAGCGACTTATTGTATGCAAAGTGGCTCCCCCCTCGTCAGACAACCCCGTGAATCCATGGGAAAGCCGCTGGCACACCCCTTGCTGCCTGTGCGTCGGGGCAGACGGGGAGATCCATCATGAAGCGCCGCACCTTTCTCGCATCTTCGAGCGCCTTGGCCACGTCAATGGCGGCGCCGGCGGTGTTCTCGCCGCTGAAGGCGCAGTCCCGGCAGGAGACGCTGCTGATCGTCGCCGAGAACACGCCCAACATGATGGACATCCACGGCGTGGGCGCCAACCGGCCGTCCTACGAGGTGTCGTGGAACACGCATGACCGGCTGATGACCTATGGCGTGAAGAAGGATTCCAGCGGTCACGACCACTACGACTATTCCAAGCTCGAGCCCGAACTGGCGACCGACTTCAACGTCACCGCGACCTCGGCGACCTTCAAGCTGCGCAAGGATGCCAAGTTCCACGACGGCACGCCGATCACGGCGAAGGACGTGAAGTGGTCGTTCGACCGCGCCGTCAAGGTGGGCGGCTTCCCGACCTTCCAGATGCGGGCGGGCTCGCTGGAGAAGCCCGAGCAGTTCGTCGCCGTCGACGATCACACTTTCCGCGTCGATTTCCTGCGCGCCGACAAGCTCACCATGCCCGACCTCGCCGTGCCGGTGCCAGTCGTCATGCATTCCGAGCTCTGCAAGAAGCACGCGACCGCCACGGACCCCTGGGCGATGGAGTGGACCAAGAACAACCTCGCCGGCGGCGGCGCCTACAAGGTCGAGCGCTGGCAGCCCGGCCAGGAGGTCGTCTACGCGCGCAACGAGGACTGGAAGAACGGCACGCTGCCCAAGATCCGCCGCGTGATCCTGCGCATCATTCCCAGCGCCGGCAACCGGCGCGCGCTTTTGGAGCGCGGCGACGCCGACATCTCATTCGATCTCGGCTCGAAGGATTTCGCCGAGCTCAAGGCCTCGCCCAAGCTCAGCATCGTCGGCACGCCGGTCGAGAACGCCATGCAGTACATCGGCATGAACGTGAAGCAGAAGCCGTTCGACAACGTCAAGGTGCGCCAGGCGGTGGCCTATGCCATCCCCTACCAGAAGATCCACGAGGCCGTGATGTACGGCCAGTCGATCCCGCTCTACGGCGGCGCCGACAACAAGGCCAAGGGCACGAGCTGGCCGCAGAAGCACGGCTACACAACGGACATCGCCAAGGCCAAGGCGCTGCTGGCCGAGGCCGGCCATGCCAACGGCTTCGAGACGACGCTGAGCTTCGACCTCGGTCTCGCCGGCATCAACGAACCGCTCAGCGTGCTGGTGCAGGAGGCCCTCGGCCAGATCGGCATCAAGGCGACGATCAACAAGATCCCCGGCGCCAACTGGCGTGCGGAGCTCTTGAAGAAGCAGATGCCGATGATCACCAACACCTTCGGCGGCTGGCTGAACTACGCCGAGTACTTCTTCTTCTGGTGCTATCACGGCCAGAACGCCGTCTTCAACACCATGAGCTACCAGAACCCCGCCATGGACGCGCTGATCGACAAGGCGCGTTTCAGCACGGGACCGGAATACGAGGCGGCGGTAAAGGGCTTCGTCGACACGGCGTTCGAGGACGTGCCGCGCATCCCGCTGTTCCAGCCGCTGCTCAACGTGGCGATGCAGAAGAACGTCACCGGCTACCGCTACTGGTTCCATCGCCAGCTCGACTACCGCCAGCTCGTCAAGGGCTGAGGTACATCGGCGATGCTCGGCCAGATCCTGTCGCGCCTGGCGACGGCCGTGCCGAGCGTCATCGGCGTGGTGATCGTCACCTTCATGCTCACCCGCCTGCTGCCGGGCGATCCGGCAGCGTATTTCGCCGGGCTCGCCGCCACGCCGCAGGCGATCGCCGAGATCCGCGCCAAGCTCGGGCTCGACAAATCGCTGCCCGAGCAGTTCGTCGTCTATGTCGGCGACCTGCTGAGCGGCAATCTCGGCACCTCGCTGTCGACCGGCCAACCCGTCGTCAGCGAGATCGCCACCCGCCTGCCCGCCTCGGCCGAGCTGACGCTGGTGGCGCTTTTCGTCTCAGCGGGGATCGCCATCCCGCTGGGTGTGCTGGCGGCGGTGAAGCAGGGCTCGTGGATCGACCATCTCTGCCGAATCGTCACCACCGCCGGCGTGTCCTTGCCGGTGTTCTTCACCGGCCTGCTCTTCGCCTATGTCTTCTATTACCTGCTGCAGATCGCGCCGGCGCCCACCGGCCGGCTCGACATCTTCGTCTCGCCGCCGACGCACATCACCGGTTTCTACCTGATCGACAGCCTGCTGACCGGCAACGGCGAGGCCTTCTGGGGCAGCCTGCGGCAGCTGGCGCTGCCCGCCTCGGCGATGGCGATCTTCTCGCTGGCGCCGCTGGCCCGCATGACGCGCGGCTCGATGCTGTCGGTGCTGGGCAGCGACTTCATCCGCACCGCGCGCGCCAGCGGCCTGGCGCCGCGCACCGTGATCTTCACCTACGCCTTCCGCAACGCCGTGCTGCCGGTGATCACCACGCTTGGCATGGTGTTCTCCTTCCTGCTGGGCGCCAACGTGCTGGTCGAGACGGTGTTCGCCTGGCCGGGCATCGGCCTGTATGCCGTCAACGCACTGATCACCTCGGACTACGCACCGGTGCAGGGCTTCGTGCTGACCATGGCGGTGCTCTACATCGCCCTGAATCTGGTGATCGACATCCTCTACGGCTTGGTCGATCCGCGCGTGAGGCTCGACGCGTGAGGGAGGCCACGCACCTTTACCTTCCCCCGAAGGGGGAAGGTGCCCGAAGGGCGGAAGGGGGATGTCGAAGACGGACTCTTGCGTTCGTCTTCGACATCCCCCTTCCGTCGTGCTGCGCGCGCCACCTTCCCCCTCCGGGGGAAGGGAGTTAGCCATGCTCCCCCTGCTGCGCCACGCCCGCTACGTGCTGTCGGAGAATCCGGTTACGGCCTTCGCCTTCGGCCTGTTCGCCCTGTTCCTGCTGGCGGCGATCTTCGGACCCGTGATCGCGCCCCATGATCCGCTGGCGACCAACACCAGCCTCGCCCTGAAGCCGCCCTCGGCGGCGCACTGGTTCGGCACCGACCAGCTCGGCCGCGACATCTTCAGCCGCGTGCTGGTGGCGACACGGCTCGATCTCACCATCGCCTTCGCCTCGGTGATCCTGGCCTTCCTGCTCGGCGCGGTCTCCGGCGTCGCCGCCGGCTATTTCGGGGGATGGCCGGACAGGATCGTCGGCCGGCTCGCCGACACCATCATGGCCTTCCCGCTCTTCGTGCTCGCCATGGGTATCGTCGCGGCGCTCGGCAACAAGGTCACCAACATCATCATCGCCACGGCGATCATCAACTTCCCGCTCTATGTCCGCGTGGCGCGCGCCGAGGCCAATATCCGCCGCGAGGCCGGCTTCGTCGAAGCCGCGCGACTATCGGGCAACGGCGAGGCGCGCGTGCTGTTCGGCCACATCCTGCCCAACATCATGCCGATCATGATGGTGCAGATGTCGCTGACCATGGGCTACGCCATCCTCAATGCCGCGGGCCTGTCGTTCATCGGCCTGGGCGTGCGCCCGCCGGCCCCGGAATGGGGCATCATGGTCGCCGAGGGCGCCAACTTCATCCAGTCGGGCGAATGGTGGATCGCGCTGTTTCCCGGCGCGACGCTGATGCTGGCGGTGTTCTGCTTCAACCTGCTGGGCGACGGGCTGCGCGACATCATCGACCCGAGGAAGCGCACATGAGGAAGCGCACATGAGCGCCGCGCCCGCGCTCGCCGTCGAGGATCTCAGCGTCGAGTTCCGTACCCGCTCCGGCGTGGTCAAGGTGCTCGACCAGGTCGGCTTCAGCATCGCCAAGGGCGAGACGGTGGCGCTGGTCGGTGAAAGCGGCTCGGGCAAGTCGGTCACCGCCTTCGCCGTCATGGGCATCCTCGATCCCGCCGGCCGCGTCACGTCAGGGACGGCGATGTTCGGCGGCTCCGATCTGCTGAGCCTGCCCGAGCGTGAGCTGGCCGAGCTGCGCGGTCGCGAGCTGTCGATGATCTTCCAGAACCCGCGCACGGCGCTCAATCCGATCCGCCGCGTCGGCGAGCAGATCGCCGACGTGCTGGTGCGCCACGGCGGCGCCACGCGCGCGCAGGCGCCGAAGCTGGCGATCGAGATGCTGAAGAAGGTGCGCATCCCCGACCCGGAACGCCGCGCCAAGGCCTATCCCTTCGAGCTCTCCGGCGGCATGTGCCAGCGCGTCATGATCGCCATCGCCATCGCCTGCCGGCCCAGCCTGCTGATCGCCGACGAGCCCACGACCGGTCTCGACGTCACGACCCAGGCGGTGATCATGGACCTGATCGCCGAGCTGGCACGGGAGACCGGCACCGCGACGATCTTCATCACCCACGACCTGACGCTCGCGGCGGAGTACTGCGACCGCATCGTCGTCATGCATGCCGGCCACATCGTCGAGAGCGCGCGCAGCGCCACGCTGTTCAACGCCGCGCGCCATCCCTATTCCGCCCGGCTGCTGGCGGCGACGCCCGGCGAGAGCGGTGCGCTGGCCTCGCTTGCCTCGATTCCCGGCTCGCTGCCCGACCTTCGCCGCGCCGACCTGCCGAGCTGCCGCTACAGCGAGCGTTGCGAGCGCCGCCTCGAGGCCTGTGCCGGGCCGCTGCCGCGCACCGCGCTGGCCGAGACGCACATCGTGGCCTGCCGGAATCCGCTATGAGCGCGCCACTGCTCGACATCGCCGAGCTGCACAAGCACTTCGAGGTCGGCGGCAAGCGCGGCGCCTGGCAGCGCCTGCGCGAGCGGCTGCGGGGCGAAGCGGCGCCGTCGCCGACGCTACGCGCGGTCGACGATGTCAGCCTCGCCATCGGCCGCGGCGAGACCGTCGGCCTGGTGGGCGAATCGGGCTGCGGCAAGTCGACTCTGGTGCGGCTGATCAACCGCCTGCTCGATCCCACCGACGGCATGATCCGCCTGGGCGCCACCGAGCTGTCGCTGTTCCGCGCCCGCGACTTCGCCGCCAACGAGAACCGCGCGCG
Organism: Alphaproteobacteria bacterium; assembly: GCA_019635875.1. Classification (NCBI taxonomy): domain Bacteria; kingdom Pseudomonadati; phylum Pseudomonadota; class Alphaproteobacteria; species Alphaproteobacteria bacterium. The sequence continues at coordinate 42,838 of JAHBYP010000007.1, read as the reverse complement.
CATCCAGATGGTGTTCCAGGATGCCGGCGATTCGCTGAACCCGCGCTACACCGCCTTCGACGCGATCGCCGATCCGCTGCGCCGCCTGAAGCGCACCAGCGGCGAAGCGTTGACCGACCGGGTCAACGACCTCGCCGACATGACCGGCCTGCCGCGCGAGTTGCTGAGCCGCTTCCCACACCAGCTCTCCGGCGGCCAGAAGGCGCGCGTCGGCATCGCCCGCGCCATCGCCGTCGAGCCCGAGCTGCTGATCCTCGACGAGCCCACGGCGGCACTCGACGTCTCGGTGCAGGTCGTGATCCTGCAGCTGCTGCAGGACCTCAAGGCGCGGCTGGGCATGAGCTATCTCTTCGTCAGCCACGACCTCAACGTCGTGCGCCTGCTGTGCGATCGCGTGCTGGTGATGTATCTCGGCAAGATCGTCGAAGCCGGTCCGGCGGCCGAGGTCTTCGCCAGGCCGCTGCATCCCTACACGCGCGCATTGATCTCGGCGATCCCGCAGGCCGATCCGGCGCGGCGCGCCGGCCGCCTGCGCCTGTCGGGCGAGCCGCGCAGCCCGATCGACCCGGATCCCAATGTGTGCCGCTTCTACGGCCGCTGCCCGGTGGGCACCCGCGACTGCGCCGAATCGATGCCCGCCTTGCGCCGCGTGAGCCCGGTGCGCGACGTTGCCTGCCACTTCGCCCAATCAGGGGAGGATTGAGCATGCAGCCCGAGGACGATACCGGCACCTATGTCGACGCCATGGCAAGGATCATCGGCCTGCCGATCGATCCGGCCTTGCGCGACAAGGTGATCGCCAGTTTCGATATCGCGCGCACCATCGCCGGGCTGGCGCTCGCCGCGCCGCTGCCCGACGCCACCGAGAGCGCGCCCGTGTTCGAGCCATGAGCCTCGATCCGACCTCGGCGCAGGCGACGGCCAGCGACATCGCGCTGGCGGTCAGGGCGAAGCGCGTCACCGCGTCGGCCGTGACCGAAGCGGCGTTGGCGCGCATCGCCGCGCGCGACGGCGCCCTCAACGCCTTCACCATCGTGACGACGGAACGCGCGCGCAGGAAGGCGGCGGCGATCGACGCGATGATCGCGGCGGGCGGCGATCCCGGCCCGCTCGCCGGCACACCCTTCGCGGTGAAGAACCTGTTCGACATCTCGGGCGTGCCGACCCTGGCCGGCGCGAAGATCAACGCCGACCTGCCGCCGGCGCCGCGCGACGCGGCCCTGATCGAGCGCATGGAGGAAGCCGGCGCCGTCCTGCTGGGCGGCCTGAACATGGGCGAATACGCCTACGACTTCACCGGCGAGAACAGCCACTACGGCCCTTCGCGCAATCCCCGCGATCCGTCGCGCATGACCGGCGGCTCGTCGGGCGGCTCGGGCGCCGCGGCGGCCGGCGGGCTGGTGCCGATCGCGCTGGGCTCCGACACCAACGGCTCGATCCGCGTGCCGTCGTCGCTCTGCGGCCTGTTCGGCCTGAAGCCGACCTATGGAAGGCTGAGCCGCGCGCGCAGCTTTCCCTTCGTCGACAGCCTCGACCATCTCGGCCCGCTGGCGCGTTCGGCGGCGGATCTCGCGCTGTCGTTCGACGCCATGCAGGGGGCCGACGAGGACGACCCGGTCTGCACCGGGCGACCGGCGATGGCGACCATGCCGCTGCTCGGGGAGGGCATCGGCGGTCTGCGTATCGCCGTCGCGGGCGACTACTTCGAGCGCCAGCTCGAGCCCGTGGCCGCCGAAGCCGTCGCCACCGTCGCGCGGGCTCTGGGCGCGACACGCAGGGTTGCGATCGTCGACGCCGCGCGCGCACGCGGCTGCGCCTACATCATCACCGCCTCCGAGGGCGCCGCGCTGCATCTCGACCGGCTGCGCGCCCAGCCGCAGGATTTCGACCCCGACACGCGCGAGCGCTTCATGGCCGGTGCGCTGATTCCGGCTGCCTGGTACATCAAGGCGCAACGCTTCCGCCGCGTCTTCCGCAGCCAGACGCTGAGGCTGTTCGACGAAGTCGACGTGATCCTCGCGCCGGCGACGCCGACCACCGCGCCGTCGCTCGGCCAGAAGACGATGAGCATCGCCGGAGTCGAGATGCCGGTGCGCGCCAATCTCGGCATCTTCACCCAGCCGATCTCGTTCATCGGTCTGCCCGTCGTGGCGGTGCCGGTGCAACGACCTGGGGGACTGCCGATCGCGGTGCAGGTGATCGCGCGGCCGTTCAACGAGCAGGCGGCGCTGCGTGTCGCCGCCTGGCTCGAGAGGGAAGGAATTTGCACCGCGCCGCCGGCGTGAATGCTGAACCCATCACTCTGTCATCCCGAGCGCAGCGAGGGATCCAGGATGGCGGCCCTGGATCCCTCGCTGCGCTCGGGATGACGGGGCAGCACTGCCGCATTCTGTGCTAAGGAAGACGCCGATGAGCCACGAGATCAACATCCCGGAGATCGTCCGGGAGGTCACCGATGCGTTCTATCGCTACGAGACGGCGCTCAACACCAACGATGTCGAGACGCTCGACGCGCTGTTCTGGAAGAGCCCGCACACGCTGCGCTACGGCATTGGCGAGCAGCTTTACGGCCATGACGAGATCGCCGCCTTCCGGTCCGGCCGCGACCCGGCCTTCGTGCTGAGCCGCGACCTTCTGAAGGTGTGGATCGTCACCTACGGTCGCGATTTCGGTACCGCCAATGTCGAGTTCCGGCGCCACGGCATGACGCGCACCGGCCGGCAGAGCCATACCTGGATGCGCACGCCCGAAGGCTGGCGCATCGTCACCGCGCATGTCTCCCTGCTCGGCGAAGCGACGCCGATGCGCCCGTGAAGTCGCCAACCGTGAAGCTGCTGCTGACGCATACACCGCAATCGCGCCGCCAATACTACGGCGCCAGGCCGCTCGAGCTGCTGCGCGGCCTGGTCGAGCTCAGCACGCATGAGGCAGACACGCCGCTCGATGCCGCAGGCCTGATCGCCGCGGCGCAGGACGTTGAGCTGGTCATCGTCGATCGCTCGACGCCGGTGCCGGCGGAGGTCTTTGCCGCCCTGCCGAAGCTACGCGCCGTGATGCGCACCGCCGTCGACATCCGCAACATCGACGTCGAGGCCGCCTCGAAGGCCGGCATCCTGGTGACGCGCGCCGAGCCGGGTTTCGTGAAATCCGTCGTCGAGCTGGCGTTGGGCTTCCTGGTCGATCTCTCGCGCGGCGTCTCGCGCGCCGCGGCCTCGTACCATGCCGGACAGAAGCCGGAGATCCGCGTCGGTCGCCAGCTCGCGGGCAGCACGGTGGGCATCATCGGCTATGGCCGCATCGCGCGTGATCTCGCGCCGCTGCTCACGGCCATCGGCATGACGGTGCTGGTGTCGGACCCCTACGCCCAGGTCGACGACCCGCGCTTCATCAAGCTGCCCATGGAGGAGCTGCTGGGCCGCGCCGACTATGTCGTCTGCCTCGCCATCGCCAACGAGGAGACCGAGAACCTGCTCGACGCGACCGCCTTCGCGCGCATGCGGCCGGAGGCCTTCTTCATCAACCTCTCGCGCGGCAATCTCGTCGACGAGGCCGCGCTGGCGGCGGCCCTGGCCGAGGGCCGCATCGCCGGTGCGGCGATGGATGTCGGCCGCGCACCCGACCAGATGCCCTCGCCCGAGCTGGCGCGCCTGCCCAACGTGATCGCCACGCCGCATATCGGCGGCCTGACGCCGCCCGCGAGCGAGAGCCAGGCGATGGACACGGTGGGCCAGGTGCGGGCGCTGCTGCGCGGCGAGATCCCGCCCGGCGCGGTCAACGCGTCGAGCTGGTCGCGCCGGCCATAGCGTTCACTCCGCCGCCATCGCCCAGGCATCGGCCGGCATGCGTGCGGCGACGCCCACGGCGTCACCGATCAGCACCAGCGCCGGCCGCGAAACATCGAGCGATGCCGCAAGCCCCGGCAGGCTCGCCAGGGTTCCGGCGATCACACGCTGCGTCGGCCGCGTGCCGTCGATCACCACCGCCGCCGGCGTGCTGCCCGGCAGGCGATGGGCGATGAGCTGACGCGAGAGCTGCGGCAAGGAGACGAGACCCATGTATACCGCCAGCGTCTGGCGCGGTCGGGCGAGCACGTCCCAGTTCAGATCGAGGATGCCGTCCTTGAGATGGCCGGTGACGAACAGGCAGGTATGGGCGTGATCGCGGTGGGTCAGCGGGATGCCGGCATAGGCGGCGCAGCCGGTGGCCGCGGTGATGCCCGGCGTCACGTCGCAGGCGATGCCGGCCTCGAGCAGCGCCTCGATCTCCTCGCCGCCGCGGCCGAAGACGAACGGATCGCCACCCTTCAGCCGCACGACGCGCCTGCCGGCGCGGGCATGCTCGATCAGCAGGGTATTGATGTCGGGCTGCGGCACGCAGTGATGGGCGCGGCGCTTGCCGACATAGATGCGCTGGGCGTCGACCCGCGCGAAGGCCAGGATCTCCTCACCGACCAGCCGGTCATGCACGATCACGTCGGCCGACTGGATCAGGCGCAGAGCGCGCAAGGTCAGCAGCTCGGGATCGCCCGGTCCCGCGCCGACGAGGTGCACGACACCGCGCGGCTGAGCCTCGGCGCCGCTCAGCAGTGCCCGCGCACGCCGATCCGCCTCCGCGACATCGCCGTCCAGCGCCGCCTCGGCGACGGCGCCCTCGAAGAAGCGCTCCCAGAACCGCAGCCGCGACGCGGGAAGCGGCAACGCGGCCTTCACCCGCGCGCGCCATGACTCGGCGAGACGGGCGAGAGCGGCCATCTGCGCCGGCACGGCCCGTTCGATGCGCGCACGCAGCAGGCGCGCGAGCGTCGGCGCGGCACCCGCGGTGCCGATGGCGATGGTGATCGGATCACGATCGACGATCGCCGGCCAGGTCACCGTGCAGTAGCGCGGCCGATCGACCGCGTTGACGGGAACGCCGCGCGCCCTGCACAGCTCGAAGGCGCGCCGGGCAGCGTCCTCGTCGGCCCCCGCGACAACGACCAGTGCGACATCGTCCAGGTCATCGGCCGTCGCGCGGTGGACCACCCGCGCGCCGAGCGACTCCAGCACCGCCGCCTTGCGTAGCGCGGCCTCGCCGCCGCCGATCACGAGGCAGAGGCGGTCACGCAGATCGTGGAAGAGCGGCAACGCGCGCATGAACAGCCCGCCGATCACGACGATGCACGACAACTGTGCCGCAGGGACCGTGCGACATCGTTGCCGCCCCGGTGACCCAATATAAGCAACCGGCATGCCAGCCCTGCGATTCCAATGGGTTATGGCTTCGTCGATAGCCCCATCTGAGCGAAATTTGTGCAATGCAGCGCACAATGGTGCGGCGCGGCATGGCGATTGCTAAGGAAGCGGGCATGAAGGGCACCTGCGATGCACCGCTGCGCATCCTGCTCGTCGACGCGGACAGCGAACGCGCGGCGATGCTGGAGCGCACCCTGGCGGATGCCGGGCATCAGGTCGTGGCGCGCGTGCCGGGCGCCGACGACCTGCTCGAGCGCGTGCGCACCCATACGCCGGACATGATCATCGTCGACGTCACCTCGCCCAACCGCGACATGCTTGAGCAGATGCGCTCGGTGTCGCGCGAACGCGCCCAGCCGATCGTGATGTTCGTCGATGAGACCGACGAGACGCTGGCCGTCGAGGCCGTGCGCGCCGGCGTGACGTCCTACGTGGTCGACGGGCTGAGCCCGGCGCGCGTCAAACCGATCATGGACGTGGCGATCGCGCGCTTTCGCGCCGTGCAGGAACTGCGCGACGAGCTGGCGCGCACCAAGGCGACGCTGGTCGAGCGCCGCCAGATCGACCGCGCCAAGGGCATCCTGATGAGCCAGCGCGGCATCACCGAGGATGAGGCCTACAAGGCGCTGCGCAAGCTGGCGATGGACAAGGGCAAGCGGCTGGTCGAGATCGCCGAGCAGGTGATCTCGGTGAGCGAGCTGCTCGGCAGCGGCAAGAGCTGAGCTGGACGAAACTTCGGCAGCCGCGCGCGCTTTGGGCAGCACGCGTCGGCTCGTGCAAGGCCGACCCAGCGCAAACGCGGCGTTTCAGGCTTGGCACGCTCCTTGAATAGAGAGCGGCGTTGCCCAACGGCGGGCGACTCCCGTGACCGGGCCAATGGCGGCTCGACCTCCGACGATCTGGAGTCGTTCGCGCCGTGCGTTCCCTGGAAAAGACCGAGCTGGATCTTGGCTTCGTGGCGCTGGTCGACGGCGCGCCGCTGATCGTGGCGCGCGAGCGCGGCTTCTTCGCCGACGAGGGCCTGTCGGTGCGGCTCGTGCGCCAGGCGTCATGGGCGGCGGTGCGCGATCTCGTGGGGTCGGGCGTGCTCGATGGCGCACACATGCTGGCGGCCATGCCGCTGGCCAGCGCGCTGGGCCTGAGCGGGCGGCGCGTGCCGATGACCGTACCCATGTCGCTCAACGTCAACGGCAATGGCGTGACGCTGTCGACGGCCCTGGCCGAGGACGTCGAGGCCGCGCGCACGAGGGGCGGGAGCGGCCCGCTTGCCACGGCGCGCGCGCTGCGCGCGGCGCTGGCGAAGCGGCGCGCCGACGGCCTGCCGCCACCGACCTTCGGCGTCGTCTTCCCCTACTCCAGCCACAACTACATGCTGCGCTACTGGCTGGCCGCCGGTGGCATCGACCCCGATCGCGACGTGCGCCTGCTGGTCGTGCCGCCGCCGCAGATGATCACCTACCTCACGGCGCGGCGCATCGACGGCTATTGCGTCGGCGCGCCGTGGAACAGCCTCGCCGAGCGCCTGGGTGTCGGTCGCGTCGTGGTCAACGGCTACGACATCTGGAACAACGCCCCCGAGAAGGTCCTCGCCGTCACGACCGACTGGGCGGAGCGCCATCCCGTCGCGATGCGCGCGCTGCTGCGCGCCCTGATTCGCGCCGCGGCCTGGCTGCGCTCGCCGGCCAACCACGCGGAGGCGGCGTATTGGCTGTCCAATCCGGAGGCCGTCAACGCGCCCGCCGACGCGATCGAGGACGCGCTGGCCACCGGCGCCGACACCGACGGCATCGGACCGACCTTCGATCGCTACGCCGCCAGCCTCCCCTGGCGTTCGCACGCGCGCTGGACGCTGAGCCAGATGCGGCGCTGGGGCCAGATGGGCGACGATGTCGATATCGCGGCGATCGCCGACACGGTCTACCGCCCCGAACCGTTCCGCCTGGCCGCCTCGGATCTCGGCCAGCCTGTGCCGGCCGACGACTTCAAGCGCGAGGGCGTGCATGCGGCGCCGTGGAGCGCCGCCGCCGCCAAGGGTGGGGCCGTCACCCTGGGTGCCGACCTGTTCTGTGACGGTCGCCATTTTGATCCGATGCGTGTCGATGCGTATCTCGCCGGTTTCGACGCAGGTCGGCCGGCCACTGAAAGCCATCCGGGAAGAGACGCAGAACCATCAGCGGCCCGGGAGGCCAGATCGACATGACCAAGCGACACGTCACCGCCGGCAGCCTGTCGGGAACCACCCGCAGGCGCACGCTGCTCGGCGCCGCCGCCTCCGCCCTCACCATCGGCCAGGCCGCGAGCCGGCGCGCGCAGGCGGCGAAGCTCGAGAAGGACACGCTGAAGCTCGGCTTCATCAAGCTGACCGACATGGTCCCGTTGGCCATCGCCCAGGAGAAGGGGTTCTTCGAGGACGAGGGCCTGTTCGTCAGCCTGGAGCCGCAAGCCAACTGGAAGGTGCTCCTCGACCGCACGATCGACGGCGCGCTCGACGGTGCCCACATGCTCGCCGGCCAGCCGCTGGGTGCCACCATCGGCTTCGGTACCAAGGCGGATGTCATCACCGCGTTCAGCATGGACCTCAACGGCAACGCCACCACGGTGTCGAACGAGGTATGGGACATCATGAAGGCCGTCGTGCCCCGGCAGCCCGACGGCAAGCCGGTGCGGCCGATCAAGGCCGAGTATCTCAAGCCGGTGATCGAGGCGTTCCGCGCCAAGGGCCGCGCCTTCAAGATGGGCATGGTCTTTCCGGTGTCGACCCACAACTACGAGCTGCGCTACTGGCTGGCCTCGGGCGGCATCCATCCCGGCTATTATTCGAGCACCGACATCACCGGCAACATCATGGCCGACGCCCTGCTGTCGGTGACGCCGCCGCCGCAGATGCCGGCGACCCTGGAGGCCGGCACGATCAATGGCTACTGCGTCGGCGAGCCATGGAATCAGCAGGCGGTGTTCAAGGGCATCGGCGTGCCGGTGATCACCGACTACGAGATCTGGAAGAACAACCCCGAGAAGGTCTTCGGTGTCACCCGTGCCTGGGCCGAGAAGCACCCGAACACCCATCTCGCGGTGGTCAAGGCGCTGATTCGCGCCGGCATGTGGCTCGATGCCGACAATGACAAGAACCGGCCCGAAGCGGCCAGGATCATCTCGAAGGCCGAGTATGTCGGCGCCGACTACAACGTCATCGCCAACTCGATGACCGGCACGTTCGAGTACGAGAAGGGCGACAAGCGTCCGGTTCCCGACTTCAACGTCTTCTTCCGCTACTTCGCGACCTATCCCTACTACTCCGACGCAATCTGGTACCTGAGCCAGATGCGCCGCTGGGGCCAGATTACCGAGGGCAAGCCGGACTCCTGGTACCACGACGTCGCCAGGAAGGTGTACCGGCCGGACATCTATCTCGCGGCCGCCCGGCAGCTGGTCACCGAGGGCAAGGCGAAGGAAGCGGACTTCCCCTGGAAGACCGACGGCTACCGCGCGCCGACCTCGGACAACATCGACGGCGTCGCCTACGACGGCCGCACGCCCAACGCCTACATCGACTCGCTGAAGATCGGCCTCAAGGGCATGCAGCGCGTCGACGGCGCCAAGGTCGTCAGCAACTGACATTGCGGCACCAGACCGCATCAACCGAAAGCGAGACCCGGCGATGAGCGCAATGGCGGAACAGGCGATGGCGACACCATCGGCATCGGCGGCGATCCGGCGCGAGCGGCTGCACGCCCGGATCAGCAAGATCGCCGGCTATCTCGACCTGGTCGGGATCGGCTGGGTCTCGCCGATCCTGCGCATGGCCGCGGGCGACGACATCCGCGTGCAGAGCCGCCACCTCTGGCGGTTGCTGGGTGTCCCGCTGCTGGCCATCCTGCTCTTCCTCGGCGCCTGGCATCAGGTGGCGCCGACCGTGCGCACCAGCCTGGGCGCCGTGCCCGGTCCCGTCGAGGTCTGGGATCAGGCCGTCGGCCTGTACCTCGACCACAAGGCCGAGCGGCGCAAGGCGGACGATTTCCACGCCCGCCAGGAGAAGCGCAACGCCGAGCGCCTGGCGGCCAATCCCGCCGCCGAGATCAGGTGGCGCCCGTACACCGGCAAGCCGACCTACTTCGACCAGATCCTGACCAGCCTGAAGACCGTGTTCCTCGGCTTCCTGCTCGCCACGCTGATCGCCGTGCCGCTGGGAATCCTGTGCGGGCTGAGCTCCAGCGTCAACGCGGCGCTCAATCCGCTGATCCAGATATTCAAGCCGGTTTCGCCCCTGGCGTGGCTGCCGATCGTCACCATGGTGGTGAGCGCGGTCTATGTCAGCGACGATCCGATGTTCGAGAAGTCGTTCCTCAACTCGGCGATCACCGTGACCCTGTGCTCGCTGTGGCCGACGCTGATCAACACCGCCGTGGGCGTGGCGTCGATCGACCGCGACCTGGTGAATGTCGGCCGCGTGCTGCAGCTCAAATGGACGACCAAGGTGTTCCGGCTGGTGCTGCCGTCGTCGCTGCCCCTGATCTTCACCGGCCTGCGGCTGTCTCTGGGCGTCGGCTGGATGGTCCTGATTGCCGCCGAGATGCTGGCGCAGAACCCGGGCCTCGGGAAGTTCGTGTGGGACGAGTTCCAGAACGGCTCCTCGGCGTCCCTCGCCAAGATCATGGTGGCGGTGCTCACCATCGGCATCATCGGCTTCATGCTCGATCGCCTGATGCTCGCCATCCAGGCCGCGTTCACCCACTCCGCCCAGCGCTGATCCGGAGCACCGTCATGGCGTTTCTCGAGCTGCGCGGCGTGCGCAAGAGCTACGGCGAAGGCGATCGCCGCTCGGTCGTGCTGCACGACATCAACCTCGAGGTGCGCGAAGGCGAGTTCATCGCCATCGTCGGCTTCTCGGGCTCAGGCAAGACGACGCTGATCTCGTCCATCGCCGGGCTGACCCAGCCGGATTCCGGCGACATTCTGCTCAACGGCCAGCCGATCACCGGCCCGGGGCCCGATCGCGGCGTGGTCTTCCAGAACTACTCGCTGATGCCGTGGATGACGGTCTACGGCAATGTCGCCCTGGCCGTCGATGCGATATTCGCCGGCGAGTCGCGGCGCGCGCGCGACGCGCGCACGCGCCGCTACATCGACATGGTCGGTCTGGGGCACGCCATCGATCGTCGACCGGCCGAGCTGTCCGGCGGCATGCGTCAGCGCGTGGCGGTCGCCCGGGCGCTGGCCATGAACCCCGAGATCCTGCTGCTCGACGAGCCGCTGTCGGCGCTGGACGCGCTGACGCGCGCCAAGCTGCAGGACGAGCTCGAACGCATCTGGTCGCAGGCGCGCAAGACCGTGGTGATGATCACCAACGACGTCGACGAGGCCATCATCCTGGCCGATCGGATCATCCCGCTGACGCCGGGCCCGGACGCCACGCTGGGTCCGTCGTTCAAGGTCGACCTGCCGCGTCCGCGCGATCGCGCGGCGATGAACCACAATCCGACCTACAAGGCCCTGCGCGCCGAGGTAACGCGTTACCTGATGGACATCGGCACCGAGCGCCGCTCGCCCGCGGACGAGGGACGTCAGCCGCCGAAGGTCGTGCCGATCACGCAACTGCCGCCGCCAAAGGCCTACACCGACGCCGCGCGCGCCAAGATCGAGGAGCGCTACGTCGAGTTCAGCCAGGTGAGAAAGGCCTACCCGACGCCGAAGGGGCCGCTCGTGGTCGTCGACGGCTTCGACATGAAGATGCGCCGCGGCGAGTTCGTGTCGCTGATCGGCCATTCCGGCTGCGGCAAGTCCACGGTGCTGTCGATGGCGGCCGGCCTGAACGAGACGACGACCGGCGGCATCATCCTCGACGGCCGCGAGGTCGACGGCGCCGGCCCGGAGCGCGCCGTCGTGTTCCAGGCGCCGTCCCTCTTCCCCTGGCTGACGGCGATCGAGAACGTGGCGCTGGGCGTCGATCGGGTCTATCCGCAGGCCACTGTCGCCGAGCGACAGGAGGTCTGCGAGTACTATCTCGGCCGCGTCGGGCTCGCCGATTCCCGCGACAAGCTGGCGTCCGACCTGTCGAACGGCATGCGGCAACGGGTCGGCATCGCGCGCGCTTTCGCCCTGTCGCCCAAGCTCCTGCTGCTCGACGAGCCGTTCGGCATGCTCGACAGCCTCACGCGCTGGGAGCTGCAGGAGGTCCTGATGGACGTCTGGCGGCGCACGCAGGTCACCGCGATCTGCGTCACCCACGATGTCGACGAGGCGATCCTGATGGCCGACCGCGTGGTGATGATGACCAACGGGCCCAACGCCCGCATCGGCAAGATCATGGAGGTCGACCTGCCGCGACCGCGCACGCGCAAGGCGCTGCTCGAGCACGCCCGCTACTACGAGTATCGCGAGGAGCTGCTGACCTTCCTCGAGGAGCACGAGGCCGGCGGCAAGCCGCGCGACGCCGCGCCGCGCGAGAAGGCCGCCTGAGCATGCGCCAGCGCCTCGTCGTCGTCGGCAACGGCATGGCGGCGCACAGGCTGCTGGAGCGCCTGCATGCGCGCGCGCCGGATCGCTGGTCGATCACCGTGCTCGGCGCCGAGCCGCGAGCCAACTACAACCGCATCCTGCTCTCGGCGGTGCTGGCCGGCGACAAGAGTGCCGAGGCAATCATGGAAAGCGACGCAGCGTGGTTCGCCGAACGCGGCGTCGCGTTGTCCGCCGGTTGCCGGATCACACGCATCAATCGCGCACGTCGCGTCGTGATCGACGAATGCGGCGGCGAGACGCCCTATGACCGCCTCGTGCTGGCGACCGGCTCCGATCCCGTTCTGTTGCCCTTGCCCGGCGCGAACCTGCCGGAGGTCATGACCTTCCGCGACCTGGACGACGTCGACCGCCTGATCGCGGCGACGAGGACGGCGCGCTCCGCCGTCGTCATCGGCGGCGGGCTGCTGGGCCTCGAAGCGGCCTCGGGCCTGCAGCGACGCGGGCTCGAAGTCACGGTCGTGCACCTGATGGGCCACCTGATGGAGCGCCAGCTCGACGCCGACGCCGGCGCCTATCTGCGCCACGATCTCGAGCGTCGCGGCATCGCCTTCGCGCTGTCGGCCAGTACGGCCGCGATCGAAGGCGACGGCCATGTCAGCGGCGTGCGGTTGCAGGATGGCCGCGTCCTGCCGGCCGACCTCGTCGTCATGGCCGTCGGCATCCGGCCCAACACCGCCCTGGCGCTCGAGGCCGGCCTTGCCGTCGGTCGCGGCGTGATCGTCGACGACACGCTCGTCACCAGCGATCCCCACATCTTCGCACTGGGCGAATGCGCCGAGCATCGCGGCCTGACCTATGGTCTCGTCGCGCCGGCCTGGGAGCAGGCCGCGGTTCTCGCTGCACACCTTGCCGGCGAGCCCGCGCGCTATCCGGGCTCGATCGTCGGCACCAACCTGAAGGTCGCCGGCGTCTCGGTGTTCTCGGCCGGCATCATCGAGGCCGCGGCGGACGACGAGGACCTGCTCTGCGTCGATCCCTCGGGCGCGCTCTATCGCCGGGTCATCCTGCGCGACGGCAGGGTGGTCGGCGCGATCCTGGTCGGCGATGCGCGCGACGGCGGCTGGCTGTTCGACCTGATGCGCGAGGGACGGCCGGTCGGCGCGCTGCGCGAGGCTGTCGCGCTGGGCCGCGATCTCGCCCGCGCGGCGGCGTAAGCCATGGACATCGCGCCGCGTCCACGGATCGCCGAGACGATCCGCACCACCTGTCCCTATTGCGGCGTCGGCTGCGGCGTGTGGGCTACTCCCGACGGCAATGGCGGCGCGCGAATCGCCGGCGATCCCAAGCACCCCGCCAATCTCGGCCGCCTGTGCTCCAAGGGCTCGGCGTTGGGCGAGACGCTGGGGATGGAAGGCCGCCTGCTGGCGCCGGAGATCGACGGCCGCGCCGCCGGCTGGGACGAGGCGCTCGACCATGTCGCGCGGCGCTTCACCGCGCTGATCGAGCAGCATGGTCCCGACTCGATCGGCTTCTATGTTTCCGGCCAGCTGCTGACCGAGGACTACTACGTCGCCAACAAGCTGCTGAAGGGCTTCATCGGCTCGCGCCACCTGGATACGAACTCACGCCTGTGCATGGCCTCGTCGGTCGCCGGCCATCGTCGCGCCTTCGGCGCCGACACCGTGCCGGGCACCTACGAGGATCTCGATCAGGCCGACCTCGTGGTGCTGACCGGCTCCAACCTCGCCTGGTGCCACCCGATCCTGTTCCAGCGCATCGTCGCGGCACGCGAGAAGCGGCCCGAGCTCAAGGTCGTGGTGATCGATCCGCGGCGCACCGCCACCTGCGACATCGCCGATCTGCATCTGCCACTGGCCGCCGGCTCCGATGTCGCGCTGTTCAACGGCCTGCTTCTGGCGCTCGAGTCCTCGGGCGCGCGCGCCGACAACTGGACCGCCGCCCATACCAGCGGACTCGATGCCGCGCTCGATGCCGCGCGCGCCGGCACGCCGGACATCGACGCTGTCGCCAGGATCACCGCGCTGCCTGTCAGGCAGTTGCGGGCCTTCTACGACCTGGTCGCGCGCACCGAGCGCACGGTCACCGTCTACTCGCAGGGCGTCAACCAGTCGTCGTCGGGCAGCGACAAGGTCAACGCCATCATCAACAGCCACCTGCTGACCGGACGCATCGGCCGGCCGGGCATGGGACCGTTCTCGGTCACCGGCCAGCCCAACGCCATGGGCGGCCGCGAGGTCGGCGCGCTCGCCAACCAGCTCGCCGCCCACATGGGCTACGACGATCCGGCCGACATCGATCGCGTGCGCCGCTTCTGGAAGGCGCCGCGCACCGCCACGTCGGCCGGGTACAAGGCGGTGGAGTTCTTCCGCGCTGTCGAGGCCGGCGAGATCAAGGCGGTCTGGGTGATGGCCACCAACCCGGCCGTCAGCCTGCCCGACGCGGCGCAGGTCGTGCGCGCGCTTCAGGCGGCCGAGCTGGTCGTGGTCAGCGAGTTCGTGCGCGACACCGACACGGCGCGCCACGCCCATGTGCGGCTGCCGGTGATGGCCTGGGGCGAGAAGAGCGGCACGGTCACCAATTCCGAACGGCGCATCTCGCGCCAGCGCGGCTTCCTGCCGGCGCCGGGCCTGGCGAAGCCGGATTGGTGGGTGGTGAGCGAGGTCGGCAGGCGCATGGGCTTCGCCAAGGCCTTCGACTACGCCGGCCCGGCCGACATCTTCCGCGAGCACGCTGCGCTGTCGGCCTTCGAGAATGATGGCCGGCGCGACTTCGACATCGGCGCCATGGCAGACATCGGCGACGCCGGCTACGAGGCGATGACGCCGTTCCACTGGCCGTGGCGCTCGGGCGAGGCCGAGCCGACGCGACGGCTGTTCGCCGAGGGCGGCTTCTTCACCCCCGACCGGCGCGCCCGCGTGGTGCCCCTGACGCCGCGCGCGCCGCGCAATGCGCCCGATGCCGACTATCCGCTGTCGCTGAACACCGGCCGCTATCGCGACCAGTGGCACACGATGACCCGCACCGGTCGCGCGCCGCGCCTGTCGAACCACCTGCCCGAGCCGCTTCTTGCGCTCAACCCCGCCGATGCCCAACGGCTGGGCGTTCGCGATGGCGCGCTGGCGCGCATCGAGAGCCGCTGGGGCGCCGCGACGCTGCGCGCGCGGATCACGACGGACCAGCTGACCGGCACCTGCTTCGCACCCATGCACTGGACCGCCGTGCTCTCGGGCACGGCGCGCGTCAACGAGGCGGTCAACCCCGAGACCGATCCGCTGTCCGGCCAACCCGAGCTGAAGGCAACGCCGGTACGGGTCTCGCCCGTCGCCACCGGCTGGGAGGGTTTCGTGCTCTCGCGCCGGGCGCTGGAGCTTGGTGGGTTCGACTATTGGGTGGCAGTGCGCGGCGAGGATCACTGGCGCTACGAACTGGCCGGAGCCGAGCCGCCGCAGCAGGCCTGGGCCCGGCTGAGCGCGCTCGGCGTCGCGACCGCCTCGGGCGCGGAATGGCTGCAGTATCGCGATCCCGGCATCGGCCGCTTCCGCGCCGCCGCCATCGCCTTTGGCCGCGTCGAGTTCGCCGCCTTCGTGGCGCGTGACGCCGAGGGATTGCCGCCGCGCGAGTGGCTCGGCGCGCTGTGCGGACGCCGCACGATCACGCCAGAAGAGCGCCGCTCGCTGCTGGGCGGACGCGCGCCCGGCCAGGCGGTCGATCAGGGGCCGCTGGTCTGCAGCTGCCATGCCGTCGGCCGCACCGCGATCGAGGCGGCGATCGCCGATGGCTGCGGCACGACCGCGGCGATCGGCGAGCGCACGAAGGCCGGCACCAATTGCGGCTCGTGCCTGCCCGAATTGCGTGCACTGCTGGCGGCGATGCGCCCCCGGCTCGCGGCCGAATAGCCCTACAGCCGCACCTTGCCGTGGGTGCCCGGCCGTTCTTCGGGGATGGTACGGGTGGCGATCGCCTTGGCCGCGTCGAAGACAAAGCGCACGCTTTCCAGACCGCCGCGATCCCAGTACTCGCCGCGCGCCGGCGCCACGCGGATCAGGCACAGGCGCCAGTCCTGCCTGCCCTCCGGGAACCACAGACGCCAGGATTCCCGCCAGTACTTGTCGACCAGCGCCTGGTCGACGATGACGTCGGCCGGGCCTTCGACGATGGCGAAGCGGTGGCCGCTCTGGAAGGTCACGACAACGTCGTCGTCGCGGCCGATCTCGCCCACCTTGGGTGAGCCGAGATCGCTGACGAAGTAGATGTCGCCGTTGTCCTCGACGGCCACAACCGCCATCGGCCGGCCATGCCGTCCGCCCGCGGGATCGCGCGTCAACAGGATCGCGGCGTCGAAGCGCTTGATGATCTCGATCAGATGCCGACGGTCGGAATGGGCGCTGGCCATCGGATCCACCTTCGCTTGAAGCATGGATCCACAACGTGAGCGGCGCGCACGACGTTCCTCAGGCGCTGCCGCTGCCGTAGGGACGCGTCAGGACCTCGAGCAGGTGGCCGTCGGGGCTCTCGAAATACATGCCGCGGCCGCCATCGTGGCGGTTGATCTCGCCTTCCTTCTTGCGGCCGGGATCGGCCCAGTATTTCAGCGAACGGTCCTTGATGCGCTGAAAGACGCCGTCGAACTCCGCCTCGCTGATCAGGAAGGCGTAGTGCTGCAGCACGAGGTTGTCGGGATCGGTATGGAAATCGAGCGACACGCCGTTGCTGAGCTCGACGACGTCGAAAATGCTGAACTGCGTCGCCGGCGGCAGGCCGAGGATATCCGTGAGAAAGGCGGCCGCCTTCTTCTGGTCGCGGCTCCAGACGATGGTGTGGTTGAGTTGAACGCTCATGCCGTCCTCCATTGCCCGGCATATGAGGCGGGCGACGGGGCGGCGCAAGGCACTTGCCGGTGACCGCCGCCCCGAAATCGGAACGGCGGCGGCGATATGGATCAGGCCGCGGCGGGGCGGCAGCGGGTCGGGGCGCCGGCGCGGCCGGCCCCGTACATCACCTCGCCAGCGCCTTCGAAGCTGCGCAGCGAGTGCGTGTCGGTGGCGTAGGAGAAGCCCGTGGTCGACGGCACCTGCGAGAGGGTCGTCGACGGACCGTCGGCCACCGTCTGCACCGAGGCGGTCTGCGCGCGCCCGTCAAAGGTGACGATGATGTTCACGCCGTTGGCGCAGGCGTAGTTCTGGCGGCGCAACTCCGGATCGCCGCCCAGCGGTGTGCCGGCCTGCTTGGTGGTGGTGGCGGTGCAGGCGCCCAGCGCCAGCGCACCCAGGGCCAGCCCCAGCAACATACCAGTCTTCATCGCAAACCCCCTCCTCTGCGGCTCGGCCGTCTCGCGCGGTCGGACCGTCACCCCTCCACCATGCCATGAGCGACGGCGCCGCCGCTAGCCCCGATGGGGTCTTGCCGATGGCCCCGCCGGCATGCCGATATGCCCCTGCCAGCGCGCGGAGGAAGACCAAATGGAACGGCAGATCGACACCGGCACCGGCCAGTTGCTGGCGGTGCTGCGCGAAGGCGTGCTGGTGGTCACCCTGAATCGGCCCGAGGCGCGCAATACGCTGTCGGTCGAGCTCAGCACCGCGCTACGCGCCATGATCAAGTTGGCCGGCGAAGACCCCGCGATTCGTGCGGTCATGCTGACCGGAGCCGGCAACGCCTTCTGCGCCGGCGGCGACGTCAAGGGCATGGGCGAGAACCGCAGGACGACCATGACGCCCGAGGAGCGGCTGGCCGACCTGAAGTTCCGCCAGATGGCCTCGACCGGCGCCATCCTGGCGCTGCGCAAGCCGACCATTGCCGCGCTGCCCGGCCCGGCGGTCGGCGCCGGCCTGGCGCTGGCGCTGAGCTGCGACATCCGCATCGCCGCCGCCTCGGCCTTCATCAGCACCGGCTATTCGCGCGTGGCGCTGAGCGGCGACTACGGCATCGCCTGGCTGCTGACGCGGCTGGTCGGCACCGGCCGGGCGCGCGAGCTGATGTTCACCAATGCCCGCGTCGATGCCGCGAGCGCCGAGCGGATCGGCCTGGTCAACCGCGTCGTGGCCGACGCCGAACTGCGCGACAGCGCCTTGGCCATGGCGCGCGAGCTGGCCGCCGGCCCGGCGATCGCGCTTGGCCTGATGAAGGACAATCTCGACCTCGCGCCGCTGGTCGACTACCGCACGGCGGCCGATCAGGAGGCCGAGCGGATGGTGAGAGGCCAGCAGACCGAGGACCACAAGGAGGCTGTGCGTGCCTTCATCGCCAAGCGGGCGCCGCTCTTCACCGGCACCTGACGCCGGTGTGAGCGCATGCGAGCCCACGACGGGTTAGGCTTGGGCCCGTGTCGTCCGCCCGCCGCCTGTCCCTGATCAAGCTCGCCGTCCTCATCTTGTCGCTGTTGCCGGCGGTCGAGCTGGTGCTGCGCTGGCAGACCGGCCGCCTGGGCGCCCGGCCGACCACCGCGGCGTTGTTGTGGACCGGCGACTGGGCGGTCGCCTTCCTGCTGATCACCCTGGCGATCACGCCGGCGCGCGCGCTCTTCGACTGGCCACCGCTCGTCACCCTGCGCCGTCGCCTCGGCCTGGCCGCCGCCGGCTATGCCCTCCTGCACTTCACGCTCTACGTCTTCGACCAGAAATGGAACCTGGTCGAGGTCGCGCTGGAGATCGTGAAGCGCTTCTATCTCACCATCGGCTTCGTCGCGGTGCTGATCTTCATCGCGCTGTCGATCACCTCGACCGATGGCTGGCAGCGCCGGCTGCGGCGCAGCTGGAAGCGCCTGCACTATCTCGTCTATCCGCTGGCGGTGCTGGCGCTGGTCCATTTCTTTCTGCAGTCCAAGGCGAACGTCTCGGATGCGGTGGTGGCCTCGGGCCTGTTCCTCTGGCTGATGCTGTGGCGCGCCCTGCCGCGCGACATCAGGAACAGGCCGCTGACGCTCGCCGGCCTTTCCATCGCCGCACCGATCCTCACCGTGATCGTCGAGGCTCTGTGGTATTGGGGCAGCAAGAACGTGCCGCCGATGCGCATCGTCGAGGCCAGCCTCGATCCACTGCTACTCCCGCGCCCGGCGCACATCGTGCTGCTGGCCGGCGCTGGCGTGGCCATCTGCGTTTTCGTATCAGATCAGTGGCGCAGATGGGCGATGCCCAGGCGTTCCCACATCCATGTGAAGTCGTAGCGGTACCCGGGTTCTCCGGGCCTGACCTTCGACGTCTGATTCTCCAGGTACTTCAGCCAGTCAGCGGCCTTCGCGCGACCTTCGTCGGTGCCCACGGCGGCACGAGGAGCCAAGCCGCCGAGAAACGGCACAGGCTCGTCGAGCACAGCGGTATAGTGGCGATCGAACATTTTTCGAGTCATCTCTTGTTGTTCTGCCGCTGACATATCGGGGGGCGGATCGCTCCCGGTCGGCAACGCTAACGTTGCCTCGTCGGTCGACTGGACTTCCGAGAACGGCGCTCCGACAAGCCCGGCGATCACCGGCTCGATGAGCGTACGCCCATCCACTTCCACACATCGGTTCCAGCCGAAGGCAAGGAGTCCTCGCGTCCAAGCGCAGCGATGAGGTCCTCTCTGGGCACGTCGGTGCGCAGCGGATAGAGCGTCGTGCTCGGCGCCAGTTCATCGCCGTCGGTGTTGGTCAGCGCGGGGAGCCTGCCGGTCAGAGGAGGAATGGACGCCAGCAGCCACGCCTCTGTGAAGGCCGGCGCGGCCTTGGCGAGTATCGTCGTCCACTCCTGCGCAGTCGCATCCGCAGCGACGCTGCGCAATGGCACGATCAGCGTCTCGGCTGCGTCGTAGGTGAACAGCAGCGTGCCCCCGCTCATCTCGAAGGCGTCGCCTCTTGGCATGATACGGGTCGCCAGGCGGTCCCACGGCCGCACCGAGCGTGAGCCGCTGCGCTCCAGGACGCGGATCGGTTCGCCGCCGCGAATCAGATCGCGCGCGAGAAACGATTCACCCGGCACCAGCTCACTGACCTCGTAGATGCTGACCACCGAGTCGCGCAGCGCCGCGATATAGGCCCTGGTTCGGGCGGTTTCCTTCCAGCTGCGACGCTTGAGGTAGTCATTGGCGAGATTTCGCCCATCCTCCAGCGTGCGGGTCAGCAGATCTTCGAAGACCCAACCCGAGATCTGCGAGAAGTGATTCGGGCCCAGGATATCCGCGATGTCCTCGACATCGAGCTCCAGTGCCCGTGCCGCCGAGCTCGTATGCTGATGATAAAGGACTTCGAACTGCATCGCCCAGTCATCGCGATTCAGCCAGCGCAACGCTCCATCGAGAATGTACTTCGCCATCGTGCCGCTCAGTTGAAGTGCAGGCCGCCGTTGGTCTGTACGGTCTGGCCGGTCATGTAGGCGTTGCCGATCACCATGAGCGCGGCCTGCGCCACTTCCTCCGACGTGCCCAGACGGCCCACGGGAATGCGCGCCATGGCGTCGGCGCGGCGCGCGCCGATCATGTCGGTGTCGATCAGCGAGGGCGCCACGTTGTTGACGGTGATGCCCTCCTTCGCCAGCCGCGCGGCGTAGCCCCGCGTCAGGCCTTCCATGCCGGCCTTCGAGGCGTTGTAGTGCGCGCCGACCATGCCGGCGCCACGCGCCGCGCCCGAGCTGATGTTGACGATGCGACCCCAGCGCCGCGCACGCATGCCCGGCAGGACCGCCTGCGTGCAGAGGAACGCCGATTTCAGGTTGACCGCGATGGTGCGGTCGAAATCGGCCTCGGTGAGATCGTCGAGGCCGCGCATGATGCCGATGCCGGCGTTGTTCACCAGCACGTCGATCGGGCCGAGCGCGGCCTCGACCTCGCGCACCATCCTGGTCACGGAGCGCGAGTCCGAGACATCGGCCTTCACCGCCAGCGCGGCGTGGCCGGCCTGGCGGATGGCGCCGACGACGGTCTCCGCGTCGGCCGCCCGCTCGACATAATTCACCGCGACCGCCGCGCCCGCATCGCCCAGCGCCAGCGCGATCGCCCGGCCGATGCCGCGCGAGGCGCCCGTGACGAGCGCCACGCGATCGGCGAGATCGGTCACTTCTTCTCCAGGTTCCAGAAGGCGAAGGACGGCGCCTTCACCAGGCCGGAGAGGCTCTTGCGGATCGCCGTCGGCGTGGTGAACTGGCCCAGCGGCACGTGCGTCGGATACTCCAGCACGCGCAGCTGCACCTGCTCGGCGATCGCCTTCTGCTTGGCCGCGTCGGTCTCCTTGGAATAGGCGTCGCGCAGCTTCTCCAGCTCGGGGTCGCACGGCCAGCCGAAGGTCGCCTTCTCGCAGCCGGCGTTGAGAAACGCCGCGCTCACCGGGTTGATCACGTCGACCGAGCCCCACGACGTGAAGAAGGCGCCCCAGCCGCCCTTGTCCGGCGCGTCCTTCTTGGCGCGCCGCGACACCAGGGTCTGCCAGTCCATCGGCTGCAGGTCGATCTTGAAGCCGGCGCGCTCGAGCTGCGCCTTGCCGACGGTGGCGAGGTTGTTGTGTCCCGCGGTGTCGGTCTGGTGCAGGAAGACGATCGGCGTGCCGTCATACTTGGCCTCGGCCAGCATCGCCTTGGCCTTGGCGATGTCGCCGTTGATCACGCCGTCCCAGCCCTTGATCGATTCCAGCGGCGTGCCGCAGGGGAACAGGGACTTGCACTCCTTGAACCACTTGGGATCACCGACATTGGCCTCGAGGAACTCGCGCTGGCTCAGCGCCACCATCGCGGCGGCGCGGATCTTGGGATTGTCGAACGGCTTGTGCAGCGTGTTGAAGCGCATCGCGTACTGGCGGCCCGCCGTGTTGGTCACCGTCAGCTCGATGTTGCTGTCCTTGGCCAGCAGCGGCAGCAGGTCGGCCGGAACGATCTCGATCAGGTCGATCTCGCCGTTCAGCAGGGCGTTGACCTGGGTCTGCAGGTCGGGGATCGCCAGCCACTCGACACGATCGACCTTGGCGACCTTG
Source organism: Alphaproteobacteria bacterium (assembly GCA_019635875.1). NCBI lineage: Bacteria > Pseudomonadati > Pseudomonadota > Alphaproteobacteria > Alphaproteobacteria bacterium. The sequence goes on along the minus strand of JAHBYP010000007.1, from coordinate 21,199 downwards.
CCGCCGGCCAGGCCCGAGGCGGGCTCGGCGCGCGGCACGTATTTGGGATTCTTGACGTAGACCGCCTTCTCGCCCGCCTTCCACTGGTCCTTGACGAAGATGAAGGGGCCGGAGCCGGTGGTGTCGGTGATCTGCTGCTGCGGATCGGTGTCGGCGACGCGCTTGGGCATGATGAAGGGCGCGTTGGAGCCCGACTTGGCGAGGCTCTGCAGCACCAGGCCGTAGGGCTCCTTCATCTTCAGGCGGAAGGTCTTGGGATCGACCGCCTCCATCGCGGCCACGAAGGACAGCAGCTTCTGGCCCACCGAGTCGCGCGCGCCCCAGCGCTTGAGCGAGGCGATGACGTCGTCGGACGTCACCGGCGCGCCGTCGTGGAAGGCGAGGCCATCGCGCAGGGTGAAGGTCCACGTCACGCGATCGTCGCTCAGCGTGTACTTGTCGACCATCTGCGGCTTGACGGTGAGGGCGCCGTCGAGCGCGAACAGCGTGTCGTAGATCATGTAGCCGTGATGGGTCGAGATCAGCGCCGTCGTCCAGACCGGATCGATGATCTTAAGGTCCGAATGCATCGCCGCGCGCAGGGTGACCTGCGCCGAGGCCGGCGAGAAGGCGGGCAGCGCCGCCGCCGTCGACAGCACGGCCGCGCCGAGCGCCAGACGGGCGCTTCGCATCAGGTTGGACATTCTGGGTCTCCCGGGAAAGGCAACTGGGCGGACGCTACGCCGCTCTCCCCCGGCCTTGCAAGACACGGGCCCGCGACATGGGCCTTCGATGTCGCCATTGTCCCCGACAGCCTGCGCACCTGCGCGATACGCCGCGCCGCATGACGCGGCCGGGTCAATGCCTGTATGAAGCGCTGCCAGCACGCCGAAGAGGTTGCCGTGTCCATCATATCCAGCATCGAACAGCTCGAAGCCCTCTACGGCCTGCCCGGCGAGACCTCCACGGTGAAGGAGGTCGACCGGATCACGCCGCAGTACCGCGCCTATATCGAAGCCTCGCCGTTCCTGGCGCTGGCGACCGCGGGCCCGGAAGGCCTGGACTGCTCGCCGCGCGGCGACCTCGCCGGCTTCGTGCGCATCCACGACGAGCGCACCCTGATGCTGCCCGACCGCAGGGGCAACAACCGCGTCGACTCCCTGCGCAACATCGTGCGCGACCCGCGCGTCGCGCTGCTGTTCCTGATCCCCGGCATCGGCAACACCCTGCGCGTCAACGGTCGCGCGCGGCTCAGCATCGCGCCGGCGCTGCTCGAGTCCTTCGCCGTCGAGGGCAAGCCGCCGCGCTCGGTGACGGTGCTGACGGTCGACGCGATCTACTTCCAGTGCGCCCGCGCCCTGGTGCGCTCCGAGCTGTGGAACCCCGCGCGCCACCGCTCGGCCCGCGAGTTGCCCAGCGCCGGCGACATCCTCGCCTCGCTCAGCAAGGGCCGGGTAGGCGGAGAAGTTTATGACAGGGAATGGCCCGGTCGCGCGGCGAAGACGATGTGGTGAAGCGGCAATCTTGGTTTAGCTAAGCAGATTAGCTAACATCTCAGCATGCCCACCTACACGATCCACGCCGCCAAGACCAACCTCTCGAAGCTCGTCGCCCGCGCCGAGGCCGGCGAGGAGATCGTGCTGGCGCGCGGCAAGGAGCCGGTGGCGAAGATCGTGCCGCTGCCGCCCAAGCCAAAGCGCGTGTTCGGGCGTCTCAAGGGCAAGGGCCGCGTCGGGCCGGAGTTCTTCGAGCCGTTGCCCGAGGAAGAGCTGAAGCTCTGGGAGTGAGCGTGCGGCTGCTCCTCGATACGCACACCTTCCTGTGGTGGGTCTTCGCCGACAGCAAGCTGTCGCGGCGCGCGCGCGAGGCGATCCTCGATGAGCAGAACGAGGCGATCATCAGCGCCGTGACGGCCTGGGAGATCGCCACCAGGTATCGCATCGGCAAGCTGCCGGAGGCGTCCGTGGTCGCGAACGACATCGTCGGAGCTATTGCCGGCGAAGGATTCACCGAGCTGGCCCTCTCGGTGGCGCACGCTCAGCGCGCCGGCAGCATGGGCGGCAAGCACCAGGATCCGTTCGACCGGATGCTGGCCGCCCAGGCGCTGCTCGAGAACCTTGTACTGGTGTCGAACGATCGCGCGTTCGAACAGTACGCCATCGAGCGCCTGTGGTAGCTGATGATCGACTCGGCACCTATGACGCGGACGTCCGGATCTTCGCCTTCGACCAGCCCTGCAAGCCGCCGGACTGACGACATTGTCTGCCGACAAGAGCGGGGCTGAACTGCGGCGCGCGATGGCCTAGGCTGCGGGCCTCATTCGTCGGAGCCCGCCCATGCTGCCCTCGCAACGCGCGCTGTTCGATCTGCCGCGCGACGTCTGCTACCTCAACGCTGCCGCCTGGAGCCCGCTGCCGCTGGCCTCGCAGGAGGCCGGCCGCGTCGGCGTCGGCCGCAAGGGCCGGCCGTGGGAGCTCGATCCGGCCTTCGCCAACGCCATGCACGAGCGCGCGCGCAAGGCGGCGGCGGCGCTGATCGGCGCCGATGCCGCCGACATCGCGCTGGTCTCGTCGGTCGGCTACGGCGTGGCGATCGCCGGCAAGGTGCTGAGCATCGCGCGCGGATCGCGCGTGCTGACCTTGAAGGATGACCACACCTCGCCGGTGCTGGAGTGGATGAGCCGCGCCGAGGCCGGCGGTTTCCGCGTCGAGCCGGTGGCGCATGGCGGCGACGGCGACTGGACCTCGGCGGTGCTGGCGGCGATCGAGCGGTCGGGCGCCGAGCCGGTGGCGCTGGCCTCGATCTCCTCGGTGCACTGGTCCGACGGCGGCGCGCTCGACATGCCGCGCATCGCCGCCGCGCTGCGCAAGGCGGGCGCGATGCTGCTGGTCGACGCCACGCATGACGCCGGCGTGCGCCGCATCGACGTCAAGACGCTCGATCCCGACATCCTGATCTTCCCGACCTACAAATGGGTGCTCGGGCCGTACGGCCGCGCCTTCGCCTATGTGGCGAAGCGCCACCAGGGCGGCATCCCGGTCGAGCAGACCGCCTTCGGCCGCAAGCGCGTGGTGGCCGAGGATCCGGTGTATTTCACCGATCCCTCCTACGTCGACAGCGCCAAGCGCTTCGACATGGGCGAGCGCGATCACTTCATCTCGATGGAGATGGCGGCGATCGGCATGGAGATGATGGCCGCCTGGGGCAACGAGCCGATCGTCGAGCGCCTGTCGATGCTGACCAGGCGACTGGCCGCCGGCCTCGCCGGCGATCGCACCAACGCCGGCGCCACCGTGCTGGACGAGAAATTGCGCGCGCCGCACGTGCTCTGCCTCGGCTTCCCGCAGGGCATGCCGGCGGACCTGCCGAAGAAGCTGGCGGCGCAGAAGGTCTACGCCGCGCCGCGCCTGGGCCGCCTGCGCATCAGCCCGCATGTCTACAACGACGAGGAGGACGTCGACCGCTTCGTCGCGGCGTTCAGGACGGCGACGGTAGCGTAACCCGGGTCCAACCTGTCATCCCGCGTACGACGAGGCTCTCGATCTCGCATCGAGGGCCGCCTTGCGATTCAAGAAGGCTCGCTCGAAGCCAGCAGCCGGAGGGCGGCGACGACATCGTCCGTCCTGGCGACGGTGCCGAAGATGCCGTCCTCGACCGTCACCATGTGAATGGCGGCCTCGTGGGCGTAGGCGTCGCCGCTGGCGCAGGCGTCCTCGACAAGACAACACTGGAAATTGCGGTCATGCGCTTCGCGGAGCGTCGTGTGCACGCAGACATCCGTGGTGCATCCGGTGAAAAAGAGATGCGTTACGCCTTTGGCCCGCAGAACGTGCTCAAGGTCGGTGTGCGTGAAGGCTCCGTTCGCCGTCTTGTCGATGACGACGTCGGTGTCGGCGCGGCTGAGCTCGGGCACAATCTCGTAGCCTGGAGACGAGCGCAGCAGGATGTCGGTGCCTTCAAGACCGGCGCGCCGACGCCGCCAGCGCTCGTAGGGCGTCATGTCGGCGAGATCGGCCCGGTAACCCTGACGCGTGTGAACGATGAGGAGGCCGGCCGCCCGCGCGGCCTCGATCAGCCGATTGACCGCCGGCAGGATGGCGCGCAGCGGAGCCGGATCGTAGCCCTTGCGGGCGAAGTAGCCGTCCGGCGAGAGGAAGTCGCGCTGCAGGTCGATGACGAGCAGAGCCGTTGCCGCAGCAATCAACCTGCCGTCATAGGGGTAAGGGAATGGCCGTGCCGGAATCGAGATGCTGCCCAATGGCCGAGCGCTCCGACGTTGTGCCTCGAAGGCAGACTATGAAGATCTCGCCTTGGCCGCAAACCGAATGGCGGCGGCGCGCCCTACAGCTCCACCACCCGGCTGGTGACCGGCACCGTGCTGCCGCCCCATAGCGGCATGTAGGTCATTTTCGCGCCGGCGCCGCCGGCGACGATGATGTGGATGTCCTCGGGCTGGCGCGCGACCTCGGTGCCCAGCTCGCTGCAGCGCTGGAACAGCCATCGCTGCGTGCGCGCCAGATCCCAGTCGCGCTTGCCCAGCAGCCGCGCCAGCTCGGGCGGCAGCAGCAACGCTTGCTCGCCGCGCTCCGGCTTGCGCGACGCGCCGCCGGCAAGCGCGCCGGCGCACATGATATGCGGCACGGCGGCGAGCGATGATTCAGGCGTGTCGCCGGGCGGCGTGATCAGCACCTCCATGGTGCCGGATACACCGAGGACCGTGACGGCGTCTGCGCCGCCGGGAACGCCGTGGCGCGTGGCGAAGGATGGGAATGCCGCCTCGGCCGCCGGGTCCTCGGCATCGGCCTCGGCGAAGCAGAAGGTGTACTTGCCGGGCTGGCCCATGGTCGCCATGTCGCCGATCAGCGGCCGCGCGCCGCCGATGTTGCGCAACACCAGCGCCACGGCGCGACCGATGCAGGCATTGGCGCGGTTGCCCGGGCCCAGCATGTTGGTGCCGGCGTTCATCTCGAGTCTCTGCGCCACAGGCCCATGCACGATGGTGACGACGCAGGCCGTGCCTGTCGTGGTCGAGATGCCCAGCAGGTTGAAATCCGGCATCAGGCACGAGGCCGCCGCCGTCACCACCAGCGGCAACTCCGCCGGCCGGCAACCCGCCAGCACGCATTGATAGGCCACAGCGGCCGGCGTGACCTCGCCGAACAAAGGCGGCATCGGACCGTAGGAACTCTCGGGCGCGCCGACGCCCTCGATCATCGCCTCGAGACGACGGCGGGTGGGCGGCACCATGGGCAGGCCGTCGGCCTGCTCGGCCTCGGCCAGCGCGGCCTGCACGTCCTCGAAGACGGTGCCGTCGTCGAAGACCGGCAGGTTGCCCCATTCCATCAGGAAGTGGCCATCGTTCAGGTCGGCGGCGCGACGCGCACCGAGCTGACGGTGGTGCCACCGAAGGACGGGATGAAGGCGGAGTGCTTGCCCGGCCCGCCGGCCACCAGGATGTGGATGTCCTGCGGGGTGGGCGCGATGTAGTAGTAGTCGCCCTGCCGCGGGCGGTTCGACCCCGCGTACTCCCGCTGGTTTTCCTTCGAGACGCGGTCGACGTGCACCTTGGACCGCTCGTGGATCGCGGCCTGCATGCTCTCGATGGTGTAGCCGTCGCGCGCCAGGGTCGCGGCATGCTCCGGTCCGACCACCACGAAGTACGGACCCTTGCCGTAGATCGTGTTGGCGCCGACCTGCCCGATCGTGCCGGCCATGGTCGTGATGATGCCGTCGCCCGAGGTGCTGCCGTGGTCGTTGATGTTGTGCGGCGCCTCGCCGGCCATCGCCGTCACCACGCTGTCTTTCGCGTTGAAGCCGCGGCGCACGTGGTAGGGCTCCCACGGGCTCTCTTCCTCGTTCTCGCCGAAGCAGAAGGTGAACTTCGCCGGCGAACCCTGGGTCGAGCGATCCATCTCGCCCGGCTTGGCGCCGCCGACGTTGAGCAGGATCAGGCCCAGCGCGCGGCCGATGGTGGCGTTGGCCTGCCAGCCCTGGCCGAAGCAGTTGCTGCCGCAATTGATCTTCAGCGTGTGCCGCATCGGCCCGCTGACCAGCAGCATCGGCGCGCAGGGATGCGTCGTCGCCAGCGTGCCGTGCAGGTTGTAGTCCGGGTTCAGCACGGCGTGCAGCGCCGCGGTGACCACCGGGAAATATTCCGGCTTGCAGCCGGCCATCACCGCGTTGGCGGCGAGGCTCTGCAGGGTCGGCACCACCGAGCGCGGCGAGACCGGCAGGAACGGCCGGTTGTCGCCGCGACAGACCGCGACGAACTTCTCGACCGCCGCCTCGGTGGGGATATAGAGCGGCATGCCGTCGCTCCAGCCCTGCTGCACCGCATAGTCGTTGAACGCCGCGACGTCGACGTCGCCGACGTCGATGAGTTCGGCGTCGGCGGGATCGGCCTGGGACGTATCGGTCATGGCGTTCCGTCACTCACTTCAAGTCAGCCGCCGCTCATGACCTTGGTCAGGCCGGCGGTGGCGGTCTCGATGCGCTCGGCGAGCTCCTGGGCATTGAGGCCGCCGATGGGATGCTTCACGACGATCAGCCGCGGGGTGATCTTGCGCGCCTTGGCCTGCGCAAGAACCAGCGACTTGAACGTCTCGGTGGCGATCACGTAGGCCGTGACGCCCTTCTTCTCCAGTTCGACGCTGTCGTGGAAACTCCACGATGAACAGGAGCCTCAATCGGCTATGGCGAGGAGCGCCGCCTTGTAGTTCCTGGCGACCTCGTCATACAGCGCGGAGGGCGCCGGCTGGCTGGCGCTGTCCTTGCCGAGGAAGTCGATATTGTCGATCGGCCGGATCGCGCCGAGCTTGGTGCGGATGCCGTCGAGCAGCTCGCGCGCGTTGGGCTTGGCGTTGGTGACCAGCGCGATCGGATCGCGCAGCCAGTCGACCGCCGCGGTGGCCATCTTCTCGCCGCCGGTGGCCGACAGGCCGAAGCTGGGGTTGACGATCTTCATGCCGACCTTCCTCCCGGATGGTTCGTGGTGCCGGGACTTTCGACCCTGCGGCGCGCCCTGACAAGTGCGCCCGGCGAAGCCCTGCCCCGCAAGGTCTTCCCTTCCCCCGAAGGGGGAAGGTGGCGCGCGCAGCGCGACGGAAGGGGGATGTCGAAGATGGACTCCTACGTTCGTCTTCGACATCCCCCTTCCGCCCTTTGGGCACCTTCCCCCTCCGGGGGAAGGTAAGATTGTCAGCGATGAGAAGCGGCCCAGGCGGCAGCGGCAGCGCCGGCCTTCTCCGCATCGGCCAGCGCCTGCGCGATGGTTTCGGGCGCGCCCGAGCGCACGTCGCCGGCCGCGAACAGGCCCGGCGCCGAGGTCGCGCCATCGGCGCCGACGACCAGCGCGCCCGCGGCATCGCGCTCGGCGGCGACGAAGCCGCAGGCCGGCTTGCGGCCGACATAGGGAAAGAGCGCGCGCGTCTCCAGCCGCATGGTCTGCCCGCCGCGCTCGATCACCAGCCCCCGCAGGCCGTCGTCGCCATCGAGCGCGATGATGCGGCCGGGCATGGCGGTGACGTTGGGCAGCGACGGCGCCGCCTCGGCAATGACCGTGACGGAGCCGACCATGCCGGCGAGCTCGCGCGCTTCCTGCACCGCCCAGCCCTCTCCGCCGACCACGACCACCGGCTGGCCGGCGTAGAGCGGCCCGTCGCAGGCGGCGCAGTGCGAGATGCCCTGCCCGAGGTAGCGTTCCTCCTCGGCCAGACCGAGCGTGCCATGGCTGAGACCCGAGGCGACGATCACCGCGCGCGCGGCATGCGTCTCGTCGGCGATCACCGACCAGGTCGCACCGGGGTTCAATGCCGTGACCTCGCCGAAGCCCATCTCGACGCCGGCCTCGGTGGCCTGGTCGAGCAGCGCGGCGATGAAGTCCGGCCCGGTCATGTCCGCGGCCTCCGCCGGCGCATCGTGGATCTCGCCGAGATTCATCATCAGGCCGCCCGGCCCGAGCTTGTCGATGCACATCACCCGCGCCCCGGCCCTGGCCGCGACGGCGGCGGCCCGCAGGCCCGCCGGGCCGGCACCGATCACGACGACGTCCCAGATCTCGCTCATGTCTCGCTCATGCCCTCGCGGCCTCCCGCCAGCTGCCGCCCGCCCGGTTGGCGACGACGATGACGCCCGTGGTGGTCAGGATCATGGCCAGGCTCAGCACCGCGATGGCGCCGATGTCGCCGCTTTCCTTGAGGTCGAAGATCAGCACCGACACCACCTTGGTCTCCGACGTGAAGAGGATCACCGCCGCCGACAGCTCGCGTATCACGGCGACGAAGATGATGCACCAGGTGGCGATCACGCCGGAGCGCAGCAATGGCGCGGTGACGTCGCGCAGCGCGCCCAGCCGCGTGGCGCCGAGGATGCGGCTGGCCTCCTCGAGCTCGGGATGCACGGCATGGAAGGCCGAGCGCAGCTGCTGATAGGCCGCCGGCAGCTCGATGGTGATATAGGCCAGCAGCAGGATCCACAGCGTGCCGTAGAGCTGCAGCGGCGGGCGCGTGTAGCTCAGGAACAGGCCGACGCCCAGCACGATGCCGGGGATCGCCAGCGGCGCGGTGGCGAGGAAGCCCAGCGCGCGATGGCCGCGCGCCGCCTGCCGCGCCACGACATAGGCAATCACCAGCGCGAGCAGCGCGCAGAGCGTCGCCGACAGCACCGCCAGCAGGAAGGTGTTCTTCAGCGCCGGCATGGTCGAGCTGAGCTCGAAGAAGGTGAAGTGGACGTTGTGCAGGGTGACGGTGTCGAACGAGATCAGCCGCGAGGCGATGCGCGAGAATGCGGTGTTGAGCAATGCCAGGTAGGGCAGCACGACAGGCATCATCAGCACGGTCAGGCCGAAGGCCAGCGCCGGCCATTTGAGCGCGCCCAGCCGCACGACGCGCGGCGCGCCGTACTTGCCGCCGACGACGCTGTAGCCGCGCCGCCCGAGGATCCAGGATTGCGTGCGCAGGAGCACGATGGTCAGCACGAGCAGCGGCAGGGCCGCGGCGGCGGCCAGCTCGGGCTTGGGCGGGAACTGGAACAGGCTCCAGATCTTGGTGGTGAGCGTGTGGAAGCCGGCCGGCAGGGCGAGGATCGCCGGCGAGCCGAAGAGGTTCAGCGCCTGTAGGAAGGCGACCAGCGCGCCGGCGACGAGGGTCGGCAGCGCCAGTGGCACGGTGATGCGCCGGGCGGTCTGCCAGCGCCCGCCGCCCAGCATCGAGGATGCGTCCTCGAGCTCGCCGGGCATGCGGTCGAGCGCGTTGGACACGAGGATGAAGACGTAGGGGAAGGTGTAGCAGGCGATGACGAAGATCAGGCCGCTGAGCGAGTAGATGTCGAGCAGCGCCTGGTCGGGCGGCGCGCCGGTGAGGATGCGGTAGAGCTGGTTGAGCAGGCCGCTGTTGGGCGCCGCCAGCATCTCCCAGGCGATGGCGCCGACGAAGGGCGGCGTCACCAGCGAGGCCATGACCAGCACGCGCACCGTGCGCCGCAGCGGCATGTCGGTGCGCGCCACCAGCCAGCCCAGCGGTGCCGCGACCAGGCAGCATATCGCGCCGACCGAGGTGGCGATGATCAGGGTGGTCATCAGCGGCCCGGCGAAGCTGGGATCGCCGAACAGCGTGACGAAATTGTCGATCGTCATGCCGCCCTGGCGGTCGCCGAGGCTGAAGATCACCAGCCACGCCAGCGGCAGCACGATCAGCACGCAGAGGATCGCGATGAACGCGATCAGCACGGGGCGCGAGAAGTCGAGCGTGCGGGTCATCGAACGACCCATAGCTTCCCCCGGAGGGGGAAGGTGGCGCGCGCCGCGCGACGGAAGGGGGATGTCGAAGACGGACTCTCGCGTTCGTCTTCAGCATCCCCCTTCCGCCCTTCGGGCACCTTCCCCCTCCGGGGGAAGGCAAGAGCGTCAGCCCTCATGCCCTGAAGCGGCGCTGGCGTGGCGCGGCCATGCTCACACCTTGAACAGCTGGACGTAGCGTTCCTTGATGCGCTCGGCATCCTTGGCCACCGCCGCGGCGTCCTCGCGCAGCAGCTTGACGTCCTTGAGCGCCGGCCGGCCGGGGAAGGCCTTGACCTGCGGATGCACCGTGCGCAGCGCGCCGATCTCGACGTTGAGCTGCTGCGCCTCGGCCGACATCGACCAGGAATGGAACAGCCGCGCCGCGTTGGGATTGGGTGCGCGCCTGAAGATCGCCGACGGGCCGGTGATCAGCGGTGTGCCCTCGCTGGCATAGACGATCTCGATCGGCTCGCCCTTGGCCTTCATCAGCGAGCAGACGTATTCCGTGCCGTCGGCCATCACCGCGCGCTCGCCCAGCACAACTTTCTTCGGCGGATCGGCGGCGGACTGCACCTGCATGATGCGCTGCTTGGCCAGGCGCTCGAAGAACTCCCAGCCGAGGTCGCGCGAAAGCTGCTGGGTGGCGGTCATGATCGTGCCGCTGTAGCCGGGATGCGCCTTGACGATCTTGCCCGTCCACTTCGCGTCGAGCAGGTCGCTAAAACCCTTGGGCGCGTCCTCCGCCTTCACCAGGCGGGTGTTGTAGGCGATCGGCGAAAGCGTGATGCGCCAGGTCGCGTACATGCCGTCGGCGTCGCGATGGGCCGCCGGGTAATGCTGCGCCACGTCCTCGGGCAAATAGGGCGCCAGCAGCTCGTCGCGCTTCCACACGATCAGGTGCGCGGCGTCGGAGCTGTTGACCACGTCGACGTTGTAGATCTTCGCCGCGTACTCCTGGCCGATGCGCTGGTAGATGCGCTCGGCGCCGGAGCGCTGCACGCGCACGGCAATGCCGGGATAGCGCGCCTCGAAGGCCTTGCCGATCCGCTCCGCCACCGGCAGGTCGACCGAGGTGTACCAGGAGAGCTTGCCCTCCTTCTTCGCCGCCTCGATCAGGGCGGGCGTGATCTTCTGCGCCTCGGGCGGCGCGCCGCGTACCGGTGTGGCGATCGCGCCAGCGGCAAGCAGCGCCGAGCCCTGCAGCAGGCTGCGCCGCGACAACGTCTTCTTCGTCATGGCCTGATCCTCCCGCGTCACCTTGCCAGCGCCCGGCAATGCTCCGCCGGCAGATGGAGCCAGACCGCCGTGCCCGGCGCAATGGCCGGCTCGGGCGGCGCCGTCACCCGCAGCTCGGTGCCGTCCTGCAATGTCAGGAAGAAGTCACGCGTCGCGCCGAGGAAGATCTGCCGCGTCACGGTGGCCGGCAGGACATTGCCGAGGCTGGCGTCGGGCGCCGCGCCCAGCAGACGGATGGCGTGCTGGCGGATCGACACCGGCACCTCCCGGCCGGGCTCGAGCGCCAGGCCGGAGGTGAGCAGCGCCACCCCGGCGATCATCACCCGCGCCTGGTCGGCGGCAAGGCCGCGCAGGATGTTGCTGCCGCCGATGAACCGCGCGACGAACTCCGATGACGGCCGGTAATAGACCTCCTCGGGCGAGCCCAGCTGCTCGACCGTGCCCTGATTCATCACGGCGATCAGGTCGGCGGTGGTCATCGCCTCGGCCTGGTCGTGGGTGACGTAGACCGTGGTGTAGCGGTACTGGTCGTGCAGGCGGCGGATCTCGAAACGCATCTCCTCGCGCAGGTTGGCGTCGAGGTTGCTGAGCGGCTCGTCGAGCAGCAGGGTCTCGGGTTCGACCACCAGGGCGCGCGCCAGCGAGACGCGCTGCTGCTGGCCGCCGGAGAGCTCGGCGGGATAGCGCTCGGCCAGCGGCTTGAGCCGGGTCGTGCTCAGGATCGCGTCGAGCTTGCCGGCGATGGTGGCCGCATCGAACTTGCGCAGCTTCAGGCCATAGGCGACGTTCTGCGCCACCGTCATGTGCGGCCACAGCGCGTAGCTCTGGAAGATCATCGACATGTTGCGGCCCTCGGGCGGCACGGTGCGCGCCGCCGAGGAGACCACCTTCTCGCCCACCACGATCTCGCCGGCCGACGGCTCGATGAAGCCGGCGATCAGGCGCAGGGTGGTGGTCTTGCCGCAGCCCGAGGGGCCCAGCAGGCAGACCAGCTGGCCGTGCTCGATGCGCAGCGAGACGTCGTCGACCGCCGCCGTGGCGCCGAACCGCCGGGTCAAGTTCCTGAGCTCGACGGATGCCACGTCGCCTCCCCACGCTCTCGTTGAGCCTGTCATATCAGGATTGGGCGGCCCAAAGCACGCCGGCTGCGCTATAACCGCCGCCGATGGAGGAAATCGGCATGCAGGACCAGAAGCTTTTCGGACACCGCGACGGCCATGTCGGCCACGTGGTCTTCAACAACCCGGCCAAGCTCAACGCCGTGTCGCTCGACATGTGGGAGCGCATGGTCGGCGTGCTGGGCGACTTCGCGCAGGATCCCGAGATCCGCTGCGTCGTGGTCAGCGGCACCGGCGGCAAGGCCTTCGTGTCGGGCGCCGACATCTCGAAGTTCGAGAGCGAGCGCGCCAACGCCGAGGCGCAGGTGCGCTACGACGCGATCTCCAAGGACGGCTACGAGGCGCTCTACAACTTCCCCAAGCCGACCATCGCCAAGATCAACGGCTACTGCATCGGCGGCGGCATGAACCTCGCCGCCTGCTGCGACCTGCGCTACTGCAACGAGGCGGCGCGCTTCGGCGTGCCGGCGGCGAAGCTCGGGCTGGGCTACGGCTTCCTGCGCATCGAACGGCTGTCGCGCATCGTCGGCCTGCCGCGGGCGATGGAGTTCCTGTTCACCGCCAAGCAGTACTCCAGCAGGGAAGCCGCCGAGATGGGCCTGGTGCACGGCGTCGCCGCGACCGACGCCGAGCTCGACGCCATGGTCGGCAGGATCACCCAGGCGATCGGCGAGAACGCGCCGCTGACCATCGCGCTCGCGAAAGCATCCGCGCGCGAGATCGCCAAGCCCGAGTCGAAGCAGGATCACGCCAGGCTCGAGCGCATGGCGGTGGAATGCTTCGACAGCGAGGACTACCAGGAAGGCCGCCGCGCCTTCATGGAGAAGCGCAAGCCTGTCTTCAAGGGGAGGTGAGTGTCATGACCGGTCTGCCGCTTTCGCATCTCTTCGTGCTCGACCTGACGGCGCATCGCGCCGGCCCCACGGCGGTGCGCCAGCTCGCCGACTGGGGCGCGACGGTGATCAAGATCGAGCAGCCCAGCGACGGCAAGATGGACTCGATGGGCGGCGCGCGGCACGGCTTCGACTTCCAGAACCTGCATCGCAACAAGAAGGCGATGACGCTCAACCTCAAGAGCCCCGAAGGCCACGCCATCTTCATGAAGCTGGCGGAAAAGGCCGACGTCATCGTCGAGAACTACCGCTCCGACGTGAAGCATCGCCTGAACATCGACTACGACGCGGTCTCGAAGGTCAACCCGCGCATCGTCTACGGTTCGATCGCCGGCTTCGGCCAGAGCGGCCCCGACGCCGCACGGCCCGGCGTCGACCAGATCGCCCAGGGCATGGGCGGGCTGATGTCGATCACCGGCGAGCCCGGCAACGGGCCGATGCGCGTCGGCATCCCGATCGCCGACCTGACGTCGGGCCTGTTGCTGGCGCAGGCGATCATCCTCGCGCTGTACGACCGCGAGCGCACCGGCAAGGGCCAGTGGGTGCACACCTCGCTGATCGAGGCGCAGATCTTCATGCTCGACTTCCAGGCCGCGCGCTGGCTGATGAAGGGCGAGGTCGCAAAGCAGGCGGGCAACGACCATCCGACCTCGATTCCCACCGGCGTGTTCCCGACCAGCGACGGCTACATCAACATCGCCGCCTCGGGCGACAAGATGTGGAAGCGGTTTGCGCTGGCGGTGGGCGCGCCGCAGCTGATCGAGCATCCCGAGCACGCCACGCCGGCCCTGCGCTCGCAGAACCGCAAGGCGCTGAACCAGCGCATCGGCGAGGTGACGAAGACCAACACCAGCGCGCACTGGATCGAGGCGCTGAACAAGGCCGGCGTGCCCTGCGGGCCGATCAACACCATCGACCGGACCTTCGCCGAGCCGCAGGTGCAGCATCTCGGCATCGCGCGGCCGGTGAAGCATCCCAGGCTCGGCGACATCAAGGTCGTCGGCCAGCCGATCAACATGAGCGCCGCGCCGCAGCCCAAGGAGCTGAAGCCGACGCCCGAGCTCGGCCAGGACACCGAGGAGGTGCTGGCCGGCCTCGGCTACGACGGCGCCGCGATCGACAGGCTGCGCGCCGGGGGTGTGGTGTAGCGTGCTTCTTACCTTCCCCCGGAGGGGGAAGGTGGCAGCGCGTAGCGCTGACGGATGGGGGATGTCGAAGACGAACTCCTGCGTTCGTCTTCGACATCCCCCATCCGCCCTTCGGGCACCTTCCCCCTCCGGGGGAAGGTAAGAGGAGATTGCGATGCCCCCACGCCGCACCGCGCTGATCACCGGCGCCGGCCGCAACATCGGCCGCGCCTGCGCGCTGTACCTCGCGCAGGACGGCTACAACGTCGTCGTCAACGGCTCGTCCGACCGCGCGGCCTGCGAGAAGGTGGCGCAGGAATGCACCGCGCACGGCGTCGAGGCGCTGGTGGCGATGGGCGATGTCGGCGAGCCCCGCGACGCCGCGCGCATCGCCTTCGAAGGTATCGCCCGCTTTGGCGCGATCGACGTGCTGGTCAACAACGCCGCGATCCGGCCCGGCAAGCCGTTCCTCGAGACCAGCGACGAGGAATGGCGCCGCGTGATGGCGGTCGATCTCGACGCCGCGGTGTGGCTGTCGCGCGCCTGCCTGCCGAAGATGATCGAGCGCGGCTGGGGCCGCATCGTCAACTTCACCGGCATGAACGCCATGCAGGGCACCGGCGGCCGGCCCTCCGTTACCGTGGCCAAGCACGGCATCTGGGGCCTGACCAAGGCGCTGGCGCGCGAGTTCGGCGCCAGGGGCGTCACGGTGAACGCCATCTCACCCGGCCCGATCGCCGGCGATCGCGACAATGACGACCCGGCCTCGGTGACGCATCGCCAGGACAGCGTGCGCAACGTGCCGCTGGGCCGTATGGGCACGGCGGGCGAGATCGCCGGCGCGCTGCGCCTGCTGGTCGGCGACGACGGCGCGTTCATCAACGGCCAGATGCTGCAGATCAACGGTGGCGCCGCGACCTGAGCGCCTCGCTGTCATCCCGAGCGCAGCGAGGGATCCAGGCGGCTTCCATGGATCCCTCGCTGCGCTCGGGATGACAGTGGCATTACGCGCGCCTCGCCTTCTGCCGCTGCCACAGCGTCAGCACGACGATGATGCCGGCGATCGCCAGGCCGCCGAAGACCAGGCCGATCGCGCCGCCGATCATGCGCGCCATGCCGCCCATCAGCCCGCTCTCGATCGCCAGCACCACCTTGGGCTCGCTGCGGCCGTCGGGCAGCGTGCCGGTGATGCGGTACTCGCCCGGCGCGCTCACGGCGAAAGTGAAGATCGAGTGGCCCTTGCGGCTGCCGAACTTGTAGGTCATGCCGCCGCTGTTGGGCACCAGCTTCACCTCGCTGCCATCCGGCCCGCGCATCGCGACCCTGAGCCCACCGACGTTGGTGCCGGCATAGACCCGCCCGTCCACCACGCTCTGGCTTTCGTGATAGATCGTGTAGGTGCCGGGCTGGCTGAGGTTCAGCGTGGCGCTGCCGGGCACCACGACCTGCATCAGCCGGTCCTCCATCCCGCCGATGCCGGAGAACAGATGGAAGCCGCCGGCGACGAAGCCGCCGACGCCGATGATGGCCGCGAGCACGAACCACAACGGGCTGCGCATGATGATCTCCCTTCTTCTTCCCCTTCCCCCGGAGGGGGAAGGTGGCGCGCAGCGCCGGATGGGGGATGCCTCAACGAAACCGGTGTCCGGCTTCGACATCCCCCTTCCGCCCTTCGGGCACCTTCCCCCTCCGGGGGAAGGAAATGACTCTACGCCACCGGCAGCTCGATCATACTCGCCTTCTCGCCGCCGCTCAGCACGGTGAGCAGCGGCGGGCGGCCGTGCGGCGTCTGCACGAAATGATCGGCATCGCCGCCGGCGATCGAGACGCGGATGCGGCTGCCCTGGGCGAAGCGCCACGCCACCGGCAGCAGCGCGAAGCGCAGCAGCTGCGGCTCGCCCGCCGGCATCGGCTTCGCCGCCGCACGGCTGAAGCTGCGCCACGGCCAGGCGGCGCGGTAGTTGCGCGGTGCGGCCGCCTCGGCGCGATGGATGGCGCGCAGCAATCCCTCGGTGACGTAGCGCGCGGTGCCGTCGGCCTCGATCTCGCTGAGATAGACGAAGACCGCCGCGTCGGGCTCGCTCGAGGCCAGCCACAGCGACGCCACGGGATGGCCGGCGATCTCCAGGTCGCGCTCCAGCGCCGCGCCGGTGAAGCTCAGCAGCTGGTCCTGCCGCTGCGACCAGTCGGCATAGTAGTTGACGGCCTCGACGCCGGCGATGCGCTCGTAGCGCGTCTGGAAGCCGGTGCCCGCCGCGAAGCTGGCCTGATAGGTCACCGTGCTGGGTGCATTGGGCTGCGCCGTCGCGAGCCGGCCGTCGGGCGCGGTGTAGAGCTCGGCCTTGCCCTTCACCGGCGGCCATTCGGCGGCGGCGCGCCACTCCTCGGCGTGCACGGTGAAGTAATGGATCGGCGCCTCGTCCTTCAGCCCGGCGTCGCGGCCGGCGAGATGCTGGTCGAAGAAGCGCAGCACCTCGCCGAGCACCGGCAGCTCGGGCTCGACCCGCGCGCGCCACGGCGAGGCGTTCACCCGCGCGCCGTGATCCCACGGCCCCAGCATGACGCGGCGCTCGGCGTTGGGCAGGGTGAGGTAGCGCGCCAGCGTGCCGTTGGCGTAGCCGGCGCCATCCATCCAGCCGGAGATGGCGTAGACCGCGACGTCCTTCGGAATCTGGTCGAGATAATTGCACGGGCTGAACGAGGCAGGCGTGAACGAGGCATCGTAGGGCAGCGAATCGTCGCGGAACTTGAACTCCGTCATGAAGTCGGGCATGCGGAAATTCGCCAGATGCTCGCGCACCGCCGCGCGCGCCAGCGCGCCGTCGCGATCGTCGTCGACCGGCTGCGGGCCCTGCAGCGCCGGATTGCTGAAGTAGGAGAACTGGCCGCGCAGGTCGCGCCGGTCGTGATCGAGCGCCAGCATCAGCTCGTCATAGACCAGCGCCAGCCGCTTGATCAGCAGGCCGCCGGGATAGTAGTTGTCGCTCCAGGTATCCCAGACGGCAAAAAGCGGCGCGATCGCCTTGACCGCCTTGTGCCCGGTGCTGGCGAGGAAATCGCACGCCGCGCCGAGATAGGAGATGCCGGTGGCGCCGATCGCGCCGTCGCTCCACGGCTGCGCCACGATCCAGTCGGCGATGGCACGGTAATCCTCGCGCTCGCGCGGCGAGCGGAAGGAATCGCGCGTCCCGAAGCTGGCGCCGGTGCCGCGCGCGTCGACCACGACCACCGCATATCCGCGCGCGCAGAACATGTCGCGGTAGCGGTAGGTGTTGGGCGAGGCCTCGACATCGTTGGCGCCCTCGGCCAGCGCGAAGCGCCGCACATAGGGCGTGAGGATCAGCACCGTGGGCCAGCGCCTGCCCGCATCGCCGCCGGGCAGATGCACGTCGAGCGCGATGCGGCAGCCGTCGGCCATGGCGACGTAGAGCGAGAACGGCCGCGGCACCGCGTGCTCGGCCGGCCGCCCGGCGAGATAGGCGCTCGGCGTCACCTTCCAGGCCGCACCAAGGTCGTCGCGATCGGGCATGAGCGTCTCCCCTACTCTTGATCTTCCCCCGGAGGAGGAAGGTGGCGCGCAGCGCCGGATGGGGGATGTCGAAGACGGACTCCCGCGTTCGTCTTCAACATCCCCCTTCCGCCCTTCGGGCACCTTCCCTCGGTGGAAAAGTAGCACGCTTGATGGCGATCACACCCTTCCTCCGCCTGCGGGGAGAGGGTTGGTGAGGGGCTCCCGATCGTTGAGCCCAGCCGCGGTCAGCGCACGAACCCTTGATCCGCCTCGCTGGCGCTCGGCACCTTCTCCCCGCCTTCGCGGGGCCCTGAAGGGCCGTTACGTGTGCGCCGCCTTCATCGCCGGCAGGACGTTGCGCGCGATGCGTCTGCTCGTCGGCGATCGGGTAGTAGAGCGCGATCTCCGTGATGCCAAGCGCGATCACCTGCCCGACCGTCCGCGTGAAGGCCTCTTCCGAGTCGTAGTAGTTGACCCTGCCGCCGCTCTGCCGCGCCATCGCGTCGAACATGAGATAGGAGCGCCGCAGCGTCGCCGGTTCGCGGCCGATCGCGGCGCACCTTGCGTCGAGCGCGGCGACGCGGCCGCGTGTCTCCTCGAGCTGGGCCTCGAAGGTTCTGGCGAAGCTGATGCTGTTCCAGATGTCGGCATGCCGCGCGGTATGCCCCAGCATGAGCGGCCCCATCGCGGCGATCATGATGGGTGGGCGCGGTGACTGGACGGGACGCGGACCGAGCGCCGCGCCATCGACCTGGTAGTAGCGCCCCTTGAAATGCGTCTCCTCCTGCGACAGCACCCGGTCGACGATCTCGACATATTCGCCGAAGCGCGCGACGCGTTCCTTCGCGCTCCAGTTCTCGATGCCCATCATCCGGTACGACGGGTCGATCGTCAGGCCGGTTCCGAGGCCAACGTCGAGCCGGCCACCGGAAATGTGATCGGCGGTCAGCGCCTGCAGCGCGAAGTGGACCGGGTTGCGCAGCGGGATTCTGCGCGACCAAAGTCGTCAGGCGAATACGGGTGGTCGCCTGGGCGACGGCCGCGACCTGCGTCCACAGCTCGAACCAAGGGCCTTTGTTGCCGGCCCAGTCGACGAGGTGGTCGGCGAGGCCGATAGAGTCGAACCCGAGCGCCTCGACTTCGCGACAGCGGCGCAGGAACTCGGGCCACGGCACGTTGGGCAGCACGAGGACGGAGAAGCGGAGTTGGTTGATCACGTCTGTTTCCTGTTCTGGCTCCGGCGCCGTTCGGGCTCAGGTCAGCACCTGTCGTAAGGTATGCGGTGAAAACGACCACACGACTACGGAGCAGATTCCTCGCCATCGCCTAGCCGTGTACGCGTTCAACGGCTAACACGCGGTCTCGCCGCGACTCCACCCAGCGCAGTGCTGGAGAGCTCGAACTGCCAACGATGTCCGAGTTTCATGCCCGACCTCCCTGTTGGGATAGCATATGCGGCTCTGCCGGCCCGCCGCTGGCGATGGTCGAGAAGGCTTTGTGCCTGCCAAGAGGGCATCGACAATTGAGGATCGGAATGGTTGCTTAGAGCCAGCAACAAGCTTGAAGCGCGTGCTTGGCCGGTTCGACACAAGGGCTTCGCAAAATCTGAAGGTTCTCGCACTAGATATAGGAGTCTGTTACGATTCACCCCATGTGTTCTATATTTGTTCTCAGAAGGCGACTCTTGGGATGTCGAACCGAGGTGGGTAGTGGCTGCTGACGGCAAGATTGATCGCTGGGCCGCGCAACTTGGGATGGTTCGCACGCGAATCTTCGCTGGCGAAGATCATCCTTCAGGCGAACACGCGCTCATGCTTAATGGTGCGCGCGGCAGCTTTGGCATGTCGATACCCGACGACGAGTTGCGCTTCGATGAGGCGGCGAGCTGGGCGTGGTCGGCCGATGTCGCATGTCATGTCCACATCTATCAGGCGCATGTGGTGGTTTCGCGCTGGGACGAGGTTCGTCCAACACAGTACTCACTGAATCGAGTATCGGATCAGCTCGAAGCCTTCTACGAGCGAGTAATTGAACGAGAGCCAAAATATCTCGTAAGCGTTGCTCGGCTCATTGGCGACACGCTTCGTCGGATTCGAAGTGCCGAGGAAACAGGCGAGACCGATCGCGCGCTCGCTGCACTGCTCTACCTTCTTGCAAACTGGCGCGTTCGCAGCACAAGCGAATCCTCGTCCTTTCCCGCGTTTGATCGGTTGTACCAAATCGAGGCGTTGCGAGATCGATCTGTTCAAAGGCTTGCAAATACCTTCGAGAACCATTTCCGAAACGTTGTCGATCGACCACGTTTCGGCTCTTCGATAGACCTCAAGACATGGCCAAGCCTAGTACTGAGGCACGCAACTCCCATTGTTTTTCAGCAGGTCCACATGGAGATGGAGGCCCGCGGCGAGGTCGACTTGTTCGGAGCGAAACCAGCAAGCCTCGGCGAGCGCCGCGGAACTGGCGTTCATTTCACACCACCAGGAATCGCGCGGAGTGTCGTTGAGCAGGCCATTGAAGACATCGATATTCATACGCAGTGGCCGACATCGATTACCGTACTCGACCCTGCATGTGGTTCTGGCGCCTTCCTCATCGAGGTAATGCGCAAATTCTCGGATGCTGGGTACAGCGGTCGTCTACGCATAGTTGGCTACGACATCTCAGAGAGCGCGGTGTTGTTGGCGCGCTTCGCACTTAGTGTTGTAGCTCAAGAATGGCCACTCGGCTCTAACAAGGTTGAAGTGTCCATCACGCGCCGTGATGCACTGAGCGAAGCAACTTGGGAACCTGCCGACCTTATCGTAATGAACCCTCCCTTCATCCCCTTGGTTGAGCTTGACGACTCAATGCGCAAGTCTGCTGCTAGTTGGCTCGGGAAGTTTGCAGTAGGTCGGCCTGATCTATCGATGGCCTTTGTCGAGCGCGCGACGCAATCCATAAGGGCGAACGGTACAGTAGGATCATTGCTTCCTTCTTCTGTTTTGCGCCTCAAATCGGCAGATCCTTGGCGCCGAAGCATCTCCGAACGCCTTGCCGTTCGAAGCCTTGCCTCTCTTGGCGAGTTCACGCTGTTCAGAGATGCAACTGTTGATACTGCATTTGTTGTTCTTCGAAGAGGTGAGCAGCAGCTAGATTCAAGTCGGTTGACTCGCTTGTTGTGGTGCGGCGAGACGCAAGGCGCGTCGTCGAGTGGGCTTCGCGCCCTCAGGAAGTTCGGTGACGCAGGTCGCGCCGACGACGACTACGGACGTTGGTCGATTCGCACAATCGCGCAAACAACACTTGCGCGGCAAATGGATTGGCAGCCTTGGCCCGGGCGAGCCGTTGATTTGCTCGAAAAGGTGACCAAGAGCGTACGGTCTAGGGTCGGGGATACTTTTGATGTCAAGCAAGGCGCCCTGCCTGCGCCGAGGGAAGCTTTTATCCTTTCGACCGAGCAAATGAAGGATTTGCCCCGAGAGGAGCAGCAATGGTTTCGACCCGTTCTTGAGAATGAGAATATTAGAGATGGCCAAATTGGATCGATTGAGAACTATGTTTTTTATCCTAACTCCGAGTGG